>NZ_JBANDC010000007.1:0-300643 GCF_038896935.1 Collimonas rhizosphaerae | reverse complement strand
ACTACGATGCGCAGCTGGGCAACGGCGGGTTGCGCAACAGCGTGCTGGCGCTGGGGCTGCGCTTCAGGCTTGATTGATCCGGGTATTCTTGAGCCGCGGTTGTCATTGACGGATATCTTGAAGGGCTCTTTATCCGCCAACGACAACAACCTGGCGTCAAATCCGTATTGCCTTACATTTCGCTGCCGGCCGGTGCATCGGCGTGCGCAGGTGCATGCGCTTCTGCTTCCACCGCAGGGCCGGTTTTCATGATGCGCTTCTTGCCCATCAGGCCCAGGTCGGCACCGGTGATGCCGTATTCCTGCATCTTGGTTTTGATTTCGGTAATGACGTCAGCAATTTCGGCCTGACGCAGTTCTTCCGCCTGTTTCCTCAATTGTTCGATTTGTGCTTGCAGCTCTTTGTATGTCGTCATTTCTGTTGCTTTCTTTCGGCGTTTGGGACGCGCAAGTATACCGTAACCACGCAATGCGATGGAATGATACAGCTTGTTGCAAAGATTACCGATTTGTAGTTACCCTCTCCATTGCACAACCTATATTGAATACAGGAAGGCAGTTTGTGCCGTCGTGCTGGCGGCATGGGAAGTGAAGGTGTTGCGATGAAAAAGCTGACGGTTTTATGGTTTGCGGCAGCCGCGCTGATGCTAAGCGCGGCCAGCGGTTCGTTGCTTGCACAAAACAATGGATTCCACGGACAGGGCGGTTTTCACGGCAATGGCAACGGCATGAACCATGGCGGCGGACACCAGGCTCGCCACGGTTTCCACCGGTTCCACGATTTCCATGGACGGGGCCGGATCATCATTGGCGGTCCTTTTTTCTGGCCGCCGGTCTATCGCGACCCGTTCTTTTATCAGGATGCGGTGCCGCTGATGTATGTGCAGCCTGATGCCAACTACAGTTACTACTGCAACGATCCCGTCGGATATTATCCTGATGTGCAGGCTTGCCCGACTGGCTGGTTGCGGGTCGCTCCCGACGATGCGCCATATTGATTCGATCGCAAGCCGCGTAAAAAATGCCGCTCCCTTGAGCGGCATTTTTTCGTGCGCGTCCGCATGACAGCCATGCCCCGGCAAATTTTCATCCGGCATCTTGCTGCGGAATGGCAGGGCGCGTACCATGAAGCAAAAAATCATTCGACTTTCTATCCCGGAGAAATGCATGTCTATTCATATGATTGAAGCGGTTCGTTTTAATGTCGCCGGCGACCGGGTCGAAGAAGTGCGCTGGGGACGGGCAAAGCCCAAGGATGACGGTTCGATCGGATGGGAGCACAAGACCTCGGAGCAGGACGTCAGCCTGGTGGTGGATGCACTGCATTTCGGCGACGAGGTGGCGACGGCGTTTTCAATCGACGGAAAAATCGTGCGCGGTCCCAACATCGCACTGGTGATCTACGAGCACGGGATTGAAGGCATCGGCATCACCGGCCAGGATGCGCCCGGCCGCACGCTGGCCGATTTGCCGCGGTTCTGACAAGGCTCGCTGCAAATCCGCCTGGTTAGGTTAAAAATTGCTGGAGGATGTCGGGCCGCGCGCCGCATCGGTGCGGATCGGGACGCCGTTGGCATCGCTGCCATGGGTTTCGCGCCATTCCTGGCGATGCCGCTCGATCTCGGCCCATTGTTCGACGCGCCGCTTTTCCCATTCATTGCGTTCGCGCCAGACCGGCGCCACGATCACGGCGGCCGGCGGCTGGAACAGCTGCGCCGGATGCAGTTCCGCGCCATATAAGGCCGGCGGCGCGTAAAAGGGCGCGGTTCCGCCAATCCCGATACCTGCATCGGCAATGGCCCGGTTCGGCATTCCTGCAGCCAGGCCCGCCAGCGCCAGCACGAATAATATTTTTCCCATATCGCCCCCCGATTCGCCGCTTCAAACCCAATAGCGCAATCCCTTCAGGACTTCATTCTAGGAAACAAATCGCCGCGAAGCTAATGGAGATTCGCTGTATATCGGGCTTTTTCAGACATCTTTCGCGGAGCGCTGCACGAAGTAGTTGCTGGTGGTAATGTTTGTGTCTTGATGGCACTGCAGTTACTGGCATAAATTGGTAACGGACAAGATTTTTCCATATGAGAAATCATGAAAAATTTTGCGCCAATGAATTTCTAACGGAGGTACCGAATGCAATCCCAGGCCGAAAAAGCCCGCATATTCCAGCAGCTTCATGCACGTGACGGTGCGTTCATCATTCCCAATCCATGGGATATCGGCAGTGCCAGGCTGCTGGCCCTGCTTGGATTTGAAGCCTTGGCGAGCACCAGCGCGGGGTTTGCCTTTTCGCGCGGGCAGCTGGATGGCGGCATAGGACGCCAGCAGATGATGGCGCATTTGACTGAACTGGCCGCCGCTACCGACCTGCCGCTCAGCGCCGACCTGGAAAATGGTTTCGGCGAGGCGCCGGCGATGGTCGCCGAGACCATCAGGCTGGCTGCAGCCACCGGCATCGTCGGCGGTTCTATCGAAGACGCCAGCGGCAATCGCGACGATCCGATTTACGCACTGGAACTGGCCGCAGACCGCGTGCGTGCAGCGGCCGAAGCGGCGCGCGGCCTGGATTTTCCATTTACGCTGACTGCGCGGGCGGAAAATTACCTGGCTGGCCGGCCCGATCTGAAAGACACGATCGAGCGGCTCCAGGCATACCAGGAAGCCGGCGCCGACGTGCTGTATGCGCCGGGCCTGAAAAGCCGGGAAGATATCGCGGCGGTGGTGAGTTCGCTGGATAAGCCGGTGAACGTGGTGATGGGGCTGCAGGGCGTGCAGCTCAGCTTGCGGGAACTGGGTGCCATCGGCGTCAAGCGGGTCAGCGTCGGCGGCTCCCTGGCGCGCGCCGCATTGGGAGCGTTCATACGCGCAGCTGAAGAGATGCGCGAGCATGGCACGTTTACCTACGGCGAGGAGGCGGTGACTACGCGGCGCATCAGCGAGATGCTGCAGGCGGCCGGCAAACTTTGAGCAGCGGAAGCTGGTAATAAGTTATATGCTGGTTAGTGTAAGATCCTTGCTTTTCCGTGCTGAAGAATTGCTGCTCACCATGAAAGTCTACAATCTAGCTTGTGACCAGAATCATCGTTTTGAGGGCTGGTTTGCCTCAGAGGAGGATTTTGTTACGCAATCCGCGGCGCAGCAGATCGTCTGCCCGGTATGCGATAGCTTCAAGGTCGGCAAGCTGCCATCAGCTCCGCATCTGAATTTGTCCGCAGCCAGGCCCAATGCGTCCCGGCCTGGCGCGGCCCGGCCGGACGCGGCCCGACCGGATCCCGCCGGCGCAGAGGAGCAGCGCCAGGGCTCGCCGGCAATGGCGCAATTCCAGCAGCGGCTGCAGGATATGGCGCGTCATGTCATTGAAAACACTGAGGATGTCGGCGAAGGTTTTACCGAAGAAGCGCGCCGGATCCATTACAAGGAAGTTGCCGAGCATGGCATCCGGGGCGTGGCCTCGCCGCAGCAGTGCCAGGAACTGGCGGAAGAAGGCATCGAGGTTTTTCAGCTGCCGCTGCCGATCCCGCACAAGCGGACGCTGCAGTAAGGCGGCAGCTTAGCCGCTGCGGTCGCGCAGGATCCGCGTGACGCCGCGGATGCGGCGCACATTGCGCATCAGCCTGGCCAGGTGCACCCGGTCTTCGACCTGGATGGTGAAGATCAGCTGGGTCATCAGCTGGTCCTTGTCGTCATCCATGTTGACGTAGATGATGTTGGCGTCGGAATCGCCGATTTCGGCGGCAACCCGGGCCAGGATGCCTTTGTCGTTATGCACCAGCACCTTGATGCGGCAGTCGAAACGGCGGTTCAGGTCTTCACCCCACAGCACTTCGATCCAGCGGTCCGGATCCTTGCTGCGCTGGCGCTTGGCGATATTGCAGTCTTCGGCGTGCACCACCAGGCCCTGGTCGCGCTTGAGCTGGCCGGTGATATGGTCGCCCGGAATCGGTTGGCAGCACGGCGACAGCTGCACCGATACGCCTTCGCTGCCGTAGATCACCACCGGATCCATCTTGGTCGGAGCGGCGACGCCTTCCATGTCGAGCAACGGCGTTACCAAGGGTTCGTTTTCCAGCAAGCCCATGATATGGCGCGCCACCAGGGTCGCCATGCGTTTGCCGACGCCGATGTCGGCATAGATTTCATCGAGCGACTTGGCGCTGGATTCATTCAGCAGGCGGTCGACCACGATAGGCGCCAGCACCGGATTCAGGTTGAGCATCGCCAGCGCCTGCGACAGCAGCCGCTGGCCGAGTTCTACCGACTCGCTCAGGTTGATGGTGCGCAAGTGATGGCGGATCGCTGAACGCGCCTTGCCGGTGCGCACAAAGCTGAGCCAGTTGGGACTCGGGCGTGAACTGGGCGAGGTAATGATTTCGACGATGTCGCCGTTATGCAGCTCGGTGCGCAGCGGCGCCGGTTCATGGTTGATCTTGGCGGCGATGGTCTGGTCGCCGACATCGGTATGGATGGTGTAGGCGAAATCGAGGGCGGTGGCGCCGCGCGGCAGGGCGATGATTTTCGATTTCGGCGTGAACACGTAAACCGAATCGGGGAACAAGTCTACTTTGACGTGTTCCAGGAACTCGGCCGAATCGCCGGTCTGTTTCTGGATATCGAGCAGCGACTGCAGCCAGGCATGGGTGCGCTGCTGCAAGTCGCTCAGGTTGCCTTCTTCATCCTTGTACAGCCAGTGCGCGGCGACGCCCGACTCGGCCACGCGATGCATGTCCTGGGTGCGGATCTGGAATTCCACCGGCGTGCCGTAAGGCCCGATCAGTGTAGTGTGCAGCGACTGGTAGCCGTTCAGCTTGGGAATCGCGATGTAATCCTTGAACTTGCCCGGCATCGGCTTGTACAGCGCGTGCAGGGTGCCCAGCGCCAGGTAGCAGTTGGCGAAGGTGTCGACCACGATGCGGAAGCCGTAGACATCCAGCACCTGCGAAAACGACAGGTGCTTGTTGTGCATCTTGCGGTAGATGCCGAACAGGCTTTTTTCGCGGCCGTCTATCTGAGCATTGATGCCCGTCGCCGCCAGCGTGGTGCTGACCGATTCCAGGATCTTGCTGACCACTTCGCGGCGGTTGCCGCGGGCTGCCTTGACTGCCTTGGCCAGGGTGCGGTGGCGCAGCGGATACAGGTGGGAGAACGCCAGTTCCTGCAGTTCACGGTAAATATTGTTGAGGCCCAGCCGATGCGCGATCGGGATGTAGACCTCCATGGTCTCACGCGCGATGCGGCGTTTCTTTTCCGGGATCATCACACCCAGCGTGCGCATGTTGTGCAGGCGGTCGGCCAGCTTGACCAGGATCACCCGCACGTCGCGCGCCATCGCCAGCAGCATCTTGCGGAAGTTCTCGGCCTGGGCTTCGATCTGGCTCTGGAATTCGATCTTGTCCAGCTTCGACAGGCCATCCACCAAAGTCGCCACCGGCGCGCCGAAACGTTCGATCAGCTCGTCCTTCTTGACGTCCTGGTCTTCCATGACGTCGTGCAGCAGGGCCGCCATGATGGCTTGCGCATCCAGCTTCCAGTCGGCGCAGATTTCGGCGACGGCGATCGGATGCGAGATATAGGGTTCGCCGGATTTGCGCATCTGCCCCAGATGCATTTCATCCGAAAAGCGATACGCTTCCTTGACCTTCTTCAGCTCGGCTGGGGTCAGGTATTCGGCAAGCTTGGTGGTCAGGTGCGTGATCGAGGCAACGCCGGGTTGAAGCGCGGGCTGGTGATCTGGCAAGGGAGGAGTATTCGCGGGTTTTCTGGCTGAGCGGGGGGATGCCGCCCGTTTTTTAGTGGTTGCGGCTGACGACAGGCTTGAATCTGGAGATGTCAGGTTCATACTGGGTAGTTATCAGCCGCATGATGTTAATGGTTAACCAGGTACCTTTTTCAGCATTTCAATACCAATCTTGCCTGCGGCGATTTCGCGCAGTGCAATTACGGTTGGCTTGTCTTTTGCGTCAATCTTGGCAGTGTGGCCTTGCAACAGCTGGCGCGCGCGGTAAGTCGCGGACAGCGTCAACTGAAAACGGTTAGGGATCTGTTTCAAACAATCTTCGATAGTGATGCGGGCCATATATTCTCCGGAAAACGGTGTAGCTTGGTGTTGGCTTGATGCTGGTTGATTTAATGCTAACTTAAGTTGGCGTGTATGCCTAATTGGGCAAACAAAGACGCGTTGCGCACTGCCTGCTGCGAAAAGCGGCAGCGAGTGGCTTTGACTATCGCTGTTAATTCCGACAAAGCAGATGCAAACTCTTGATTAATAATAACATATTCAAACTCGGGGGCGTGGGCGATTTCGCCGCCGGCGGCAAGAATGCGACGCGTGATGACCTGCGGTTCATCCTGTCCGCGCTTTTTCAGGCGGTCTTCCAGCGCTGCGATCGATGGCGGCAGGATAAAAATGCCGACCGCGTGCGGGAACTGCTTCTTCACCTGCTGCGCGCCTTGCCAGTCGATTTCCAGCAAAACGTCGGTGCCCGACTGCATTTGCTCGGCAATCGCCAGGCGCGAAGTGCCGTAATAATTGGTATGGACTTCAGCCCATTCCAGGAATTCACCCTGCTTATGGCGCGCCCGGAAATCTTCGACCGTAGTGAAATGGTATTCGCGGCCGTCCTGCTCGCCCGGGCGCGGCGGCCGCGTGGTGTAGGAGATCGACAGCTTGATGGCTTGTTCTTGCGCCAGCAGGGCGTTGACCAGCGTCGATTTGCCGGCGCCGGAAGGTGCAACCACCATGAACAGGCTGCCAGACATGGGGTGCTCGTCGGGCATGGCCGAACCGGCCAGCAGTTCATTTGGTGAAGCAGGTATTAGTGGTGGTGTCATGTCAATTGGATAATGTGCAAGCTGACAAGCATATTTAACATACTTGTATATAAGAGTGACATTGTATCAGCGCGACAATAAGGCTGCAGCCGATTTGTATCATTCCTGCATAGCGCGAACGGCAGGTATATTGGCGCTGTGATAACGGTGCTGCCGGCCATGGTGTACATTTATGGGTTTCCAAAAAGCGCCGTGCCCCGGCCGTCGCGTTTTGACGATGTACAGATGACAAGGAAGAGCGCCATGGCGATCAAATTGCAGCAAAGCGAGCAGAAAGACCTGGTCGGATCGATCCAGCGCTATTTCAAGGAAAACATGGAAGAGCCTATCGGCGACCTGCAAGCCGGCATGCTGCTCGATTTTTGCCTGCGCGTGATCGGCCCCGGCATCTATAACCAGGCGATAGCCGATGCGCAGGCGCACATGGAGGCGAAAGTTTCCGACCTGGCGATCGAGTGCTACGAAGAGACCGGCGACTACTGGAAGAAAAAATAAGCCCGGCACCCACTTGCATCGCCTGTGCAAAGCTGACAGCAGCATGGCAGCGAACGTTATAATGCAAACAGCAGCTTGTAACCAGATTCTGATCCTGACCCGCAATTTTAAATAACGCCATCCACAATATGCATTATGTTTCGACCCGCGGCCACGCCGCTGCGCAAAATTTCTCCGAAATCCTGTTAGGCGGCCTGGCCCCGGATGGCGGCTTGTACCTGCCTGAAAAATATCCGCAAGTCAGCGGCGCCGAACTGGATCAGTGGCGCGGCCTGTCGTACGCTGACCTGGCGTTCGAGGTGTTGAAGAAATTCGCGACCGACGTGCCCCAGGCCGACCTGAAGGCCCTGGCGCACAAGACCTACAGCGCCGAGGTGTACTGCAATGCGCGGGCAGGCGAAGACGCCGGCCAGATCACGCCTTTGCGCGTGCTGGAAGAAAAGGACGGCGGCAAGCTGCTGTTGCAAGCGTTGTCGAACGGTCCGACGCTGGCCTTCAAGGACATGGCGATGCAGCTGCTGGGCAACCTGTTTGAATATACGCTGGCGAAGAACGACGCCAAGCTGAACATTTTCGGCGCTACTTCCGGCGATACCGGCAGCGCGGCGGAATATGCGATGCGCGGCAAAAAAGGCATACGCGTCTTCATGCTGTCGCCGCACAAGAAGATGAGCGCATTCCAGACCGCGCAGATGTTCAGCCTGCAGGATCCGAACATCTTCAATATCGCGGTCGAAGGCGTATTCGACGATTGCCAGGACATGGTCAAGGCGGTATCCAACGACCACGCCTTCAAAGCCGGCCAGAAAATCGGCACCGTCAATTCGATCAACTGGGCGCGCGTGGTGGCGCAAGTGGTGTATTACTTCCGCGGCTACCTGAGCGCCACAACCAGCAACGATCAGAAAGTATCGTTCACCGTTCCTTCGGGCAATTTCGGCAATATCTGCGCCGGCCATATCGCGCGCATGATGGGCTTGCCGATCGATAAGCTGGTGGCCGCCACCAACGAGAACGACGTGCTCGACGAATTCTTCCGCACCGGCGTCTACCGGGTGCGCAAGCCGGCCGAGACTTATCACACCAGCAGCCCCAGCATGGACATCAGCAAGGCGTCCAATTTCGAGCGTTTCATCCACGATCTGCTGGATGGCGACAGCGAGCGCGTGCGCGCCTTGTTCCACAAGGTGGAAACCGCAGGCGGGTTCAGCCTGGCGGGCGGCCCCGGCAGCGATGGCGACGAATTTGCCAGGATCGGCGGTTTCGGCTTCCAGTCCGGCAAGTCGACCCACCAGGACCGGCTGGCCACCATCCGCGATATCGAACAGCGCTACGGCGTCACCATCGACACCCATACCGCGGACGGCATCAAGGTGGCGCGCGAATACCTGGTTCCTGGGGTGCCGATGATCGTGCTGGAAACCGCGTTGCCGGCCAAGTTCAACGAAACCATCCGCGAAGCGCTTGGGCGCGACGCGGAGCGGCCGGCCGGTTTTGAAAACATAGAAGCGCTGCCGCAGCGCTTCGAAGTAATGGCGGCCGACGTGGCGCAGGTGAAGACTTTCATCGCCAGCCACACCGGCTTGTAAGCTTGCCGCGACCAGACATGCAAAAACCTCCGATGTTATCCGTTGCCGAAGCCCTCGATGTATTGCTGGCAGCGCCGCGGCCGCTGGTCGACGCCGCCGCCACCGAACTGGTCCCGACGCTGTCCGCGAATGGCCGGATACTGGCGGATGCCCAGGTTTCCCGGCTCAACGTGCCGCCGGCGGACAATACGCAAATGGATGGCTATGCGGTACGCGCCGCGGATTGCGCCAGCGGCGCTGCCGGAGGGACGCGCTTGCCTGTCTCGCAGCGGATTCCCGCCGGCCATGTCGGTGCGCCGCTGCAAGCCGGCACCGCTGCCCGCATCTTTACCGGCGCCATGATTCCAGAAGGCGCCGATGCCGTGGTCATGCAGGAAATGTGCGAGGCCGACGGCGACGCCGTCGTCATCAAACATGCACCGGCCGCCGGCGAGTGGGTGCGCCGCGCCGGCGAAGATATCCGCAGCGGCAGCGTGATCCTGCCGGCCGGCACGCGGTTGCGGCCGCAGCATCTGGGCCTGGCGGCTTCGGTCGGTCTGGAAGCCTTGCCGGTGCTGCGCAAATTGCGGGTGGCGATGTTTTTCACCGGCGACGAACTGGCCATGCCCGGCCAGCCGCTGAAACCGGGCGCCATCTACAACTCGAACCGCTTCGTATTGCGCGGCCTGCTGGAAAACCTGGGTTGCGAAATCAGCGATTACGGCATCGTCCCCGACAACCGCGAAGCAACCCGCGAGGCGCTGCGCCTTGCGGCGCAAGAGCATGACTTGATCCTGACCTCGGGCGGCGTGTCGGTCGGGGAAGAGGACCACGTCAAGCCGGCGGTGGAAGCGGAAGGGCGTCTGAACATGTGGCAGATCGCCATGAAGCCTGGCAAGCCGCTGGCCTTCGGCGAAGTCCGCCGCGCTGCAGGCGGCACGGCTTTCTTTATCGGCTTGCCCGGTAATCCGGTATCCAGTTTTGTCACCTTCCTGATCTTCGTGCGGCCATTCATCCTGCGCCAGCAAGGCGTGGCGGCAAGCGGACTGGCGCCGCAAGCGGTGACCATGCGCGCCGACTTCGACTGGCCCAAGGCGGACCGCCGCCAGGAATTCCTGCGCGCAAAAATCAACGCCGACGGCGGCCTTGACCTGTTCCCGCAGCAAGGTTCGGGCGTGCTGACGTCGACCGTGTGGGGTGACGGCCTGGTCGACAATCCAGCCGGGAAAACCATCACCAAGGGCGATTTCCTGCGCTTTTTGCCGTTTTCCGCTTTTCTGTAAGCGGTCCTTGCAATTGACTGAAAATGAGAATGTAATGAAAATCCAGCTGCGCTTTTTTGCCAGTATCCGCGAGGCGCTCAACTTGTCTCAGGAAACGCTGGAGCTGCCGGCTACGATCGCTACCGTCGGCGAACTGCGCGCTTTCTTGCGCACCCGTGGCGCGCTCTGGGCCGAAGTACTGGCCGAGGGGCGTTCCTTGCGCATGGCGTTCAACCAGGAGCTGGCGAACGCGGATACCGCCCTGGCCGAAGGCGGCGAAGTGGCATTTTTCCCGCCGGTCACCGGCGGCTGATCCTGGTTTGCTGTTGTCCGTGAGGTCTTGATTATGCCCATCCGTGTCCAGGCTGAAGATTTCGATTTCGCCGCCGAGCTTGCGCAGCTGCGGTTGTCCAATCCCAAGATTGGCGCTGTCGTCAGCTTTCTCGGCACCGTGCGCGATCTGAACGACGGCAGCGCCGTCGCCCAGATGGAGCTGGAGCATTACCCAGGCATGACCGAGAAAGCCCTGACGGCCATCGTCGACCAGGCCAAGCAGCGCTGGGATATCTTCGACGCCCTGGTGATACACCGCATCGGTCCCTTGCTGCCGCTGGACCAGATCGTACTGGTGGCGGTGAGCTCGGCGCATCGCGGAGACGCCTTCGCCGCCTGCGAATACATCATCGACTACCTCAAAACCGAAGCGCCGTTCTGGAAAAAGGAACACACGGAACAGGGCGCGCGCTGGGTCGACGCCCGCAGCGCCGACGACGAGGCGCTGGCCAAATGGGAACAGGACGCGCTGCCGTTGCCTATGCGCGAAAGCAAGAAGTGAGTTGGCTGGCGGTTGGCGTCGGCGCTGTCCTCGGCGCCTGGCTGCGCTGGGGCGCAAGCATCTTGCTGGGGGCCTACCAGAACCAATTGCCGCTGGGAACTTTGCTGGTGAACCTGGCGGGCGGCTACATGGCCGGCCTGGCAGTCGCCTTCTTCGAAGCGCATCCCGTGCTGCCGATCGAATGGCGTTTGCTGGTGATTACCGGATTTCTTGGCGGGCTGACGACCTTTTCCACTTTTTCCGCAGAATCGATGGTGCTTCTGCAGCACGGCCAATATGCCTGGTTCCTCGGACATACCGTATTGCATCTATGCGGTTCGATTATCTTGTGTATCGCTGGTTTTATGACTTACCGGGTCTTGTTTTTCTGATTTAAGATGCCTCTTAAAGACAGGATGATAAAAAGAAAATATTCTGCATAAACAAGGGCTCGGGACTGGAAAGGCAGGCATATGGAGGCTATATCTAAAGCTGTTTACCTGCAGGAAGCAATTGTCAAAAGGAAAAAAACGCAAAGGCAGTCATTTGACGGTGGCGATGGCGGTGGCTATGATGAAAATATGGAAACCAGGGTTCTGAAACTTGAAGAATGTGTGAATGACGCGCGCGACCGGCTGGCGCGGATAGAAACGCGCCTGGACCAGACGGCTACCAGCGCCGACATGCACAGGGAAATGACGGACCAGACCTGGCGCCTGGTGACGTTTGTCTGCGGCTTCGGCTCTGCCCTGGTGGCCGTGACCTACTTCATGGCTACGCACATCAGGTAGTCCGGCCTGTGGATGTCGCGCCAGCTCTTCCTTGCGAAGGGCTTTTTTTATGCCTAGCCGATGCCTAACTTGAAATCAGCAGGTCTGTCCCAATTTTCTATCCATTAGATATTTTGGAGGAACCATGCGTTTCGATAAATTGACCACAAAACTGCAGGAAGCGATTGCCGACGCCCAAAGCCAGGCAGTCGGCAATGATAATCAATACATCGATCCGGTCCATGCGTTGATCGCGCTGCTGAACCAGGACGACGGCAGCGCCACCTCGCTGCTGCAACGGGCCGGCGTCAACGTCGCGGCCCTGGGGAATGGCCTGAAAGCTGCGCTGGAACGCCTGCCCAAGGTAAGCGGCGCCGGCGGTGAAGTGCAGATTGGGCGCGAACTGCTGGCATTGCTCAACCTGGCGGACAAGGAAGCGCAAAAACGCGGCGACCAGTTCATCGCCAGCGAGATGCTATTGCTGGCCCTGCTCGACGACAAGTCGGACGCTGGCCGGCTGGCGCGCGAAAACGGCCTCACGCGCAAAGCGCTGGAAGCGGCGATTACGGCGGTGCGCGGCGGCGCCAACGTGGCTTCCCAGGATGGCGAAGGCCAGCGCGAAGCCCTGAAGAAATACACCCTGGACCTGACCGAACGGGCGCGCCTCGGCAAGCTCGATCCTGTGATTGGCCGCGACGATGAAATCCGGCGCGCGATCCAGGTGCTGCAACGGCGCAGCAAGAACAACCCGGTGCTGATCGGCGAACCGGGCGTCGGCAAGACCGCGATCGTCGAAGGCCTGGCGCAACGGATCGTCAACGGCGAAGTGCCTGACAGCCTGAAATCGAAGCGGGTCCTGTCGCTCGACATGGCAGCCTTGCTGGCCGGCGCGAAATTCCGCGGCGAATTCGAGGAGCGCCTGAAAGCGGTGCTGAAGGAAATTGCCCAGGATGAAGGACAAACCATCGTCTTCATCGACGAATTGCACACCATGGTCGGCGCCGGCAAGGCGGAGGGCGCGATGGATGCCGGCAACATGCTGAAACCGGCCCTGGCGCGCGGCGAGCTGCATTGCGTCGGCGCTACCACGCTCGACGAGTACCGCAAGTACATCGAGAAAGATGCGGCGCTGGAACGGCGTTTCCAGAAAATCCTGGTCGACGAGCCTAGCGTCGAAGCGACGATTGCAATCCTGCGCGGCCTGCAGGAAAAATACGAAGTCCACCATGGCGTGGAAATTACCGACCCGGCGATCGTCGCGGCGGCGGAATTGTCGCATCGCTATATCACCGACCGTTTCCTGCCGGACAAGGCGATCGACCTGATCGATGAGGCTGCAGCCAAGATCAAGATTGAAATCGACTCCAAGCCGGAGGTGATGGATAAGCTCGACCGGCGTTTGATCCAGCTCAAGATCGAGCGTGAAGCGGTGCGCCGCGAGAAGGATGAAGCTTCGCAAAAACGCTTCGCCCTGATCGAGGAAGAAATCGAGAAACTGTCGCGCGAATACGCCGACCTGGAAGAAATATGGAAATCGGAGAAAGCCAGCGCCCAGGGCAGCAAGCACCTGAAGGAAGAGATTGAAAAGCTGCGCCTGCAAATCGACGAAGCGACGCGCAACAGCGACTGGCAAAAGGTTTCCGAACTGAAGTACGGCAAGCTGAATGAGCTGGAAAAAGCGCTGGAAACCCAATCCAGGCAAGATGCGCTGGCGGCCGCGCACCCCGATCCGAACGGCAAGCCGCAGCTGGTGCGGACCCAGGTCGGCGCCGACGAAATCGCCGAGATCGTCTCGCGCGCAACCGGCATCCCGGTGTCCAAGATGCTGCAGGGCGAGCGCGACAAGCTGGTCAAGATGGAAGACGAACTGCACAAGCGCGTGGTGGGCCAGGACGAGGCGATCGTTGCGGTATCGGATGCCATCCGCCGTTCGCGCGCCGGGCTGAGCGATCCTGACCGGCCATACGGCTCGTTCATGTTCCTCGGGCCGACCGGCGTCGGCAAGACCGAGCTGTGCAAGGCCCTGGCCGGTTTCCTGTTCGACAGCACCGATGCCTTGATCCGCATCGACATGAGCGAGTTCATGGAGAAACATTCGGTCGCACGCCTGATCGGCGCGCCGCCCGGCTATGTCGGTTACGAGGAGGGCGGCTACCTGACCGAGCTGGTGCGCCGCAAGCCGTACAGCGTGATCCTGCTGGATGAAATCGAGAAGGCCCATCCGGACGTGTTCAACGTACTGCTGCAGGTGCTGGACGACGGCCGCATGACCGATGGCCAGGGCCGTACCGTGGATTTCAAGAATACGGTGATCGTGATGACCTCGAACCTGGGTTCGCATCGGATCCAGGCAATGGAGGGCAGCGATCCGGCGGTGGTGAAGATGGAAGTGATGGCTGAAGTCAGGAACCATTTCCGGCCGGAGTTCATCAACCGCATCGATGAAATCGTGGTGTTCCATGCCCTCGACGAGAAGAACATCGGCGCCATCGCCAAGATCCAGCTGAAGATCCTCGAACAGCGCCTGGCGAAAATGGACATGGGGCTGGTGATTTCGGAAGCCGGGCTGCAAAAGATCGCCGAGGCAGGTTTCGATCCGGTTTATGGTGCGCGGCCGTTGAAGCGGGCGATCCAGCAGCAGATCGAAAATCCCCTGTCAAAGTTGATTCTCGAAGGCAAGTTCGGACCGAAGGACATTATTCACATAAATGTTAACAATGGTGAGATAGTGTTCAAAGTGACAATCTAAGCTCAGATTTTACAGACGCAAACAGGTAGAATCGCGGCAGGCTTGAACGTGTCGCTTTATGAATTAAAGGTCACATGGCGATGCCGTGTGGCCTTTTTTTAGGTCTATGCTCTTAGTTCGTATTGCTTGTTTGTAGTTGAGTGTTGTGAATTGTGCATTCGATTGTAGACAACGACGGGAGCAGGCATTTTTGCGGTATGTAAAGTGACAGAGGCATTGTCCTGAAGCCAGGCGCAATTATCGTAATTTCGAGGCAAATTTGAAGCGAACGTCACTGCAGCGCTTATTCATTTTGCCGTTTGCAGCGTTGTTGTTGTTCCTGGCCGTTTCAGTCGGCTGGCTGCTCTACCAAACTGGCCAGGACGCCACCGATGCGTTGTCGCAGAAGGTCCTGGCGGACATGATGGGGGGCATCGACAGCGCAATCAACAGGCAATTATTCGACGCCGGCGCGGCGTTGCGGGTAGTCGCGCCTGATCAGGTTGCCGGCGCCGCCAACAAGAGCCCGACCCCGATCCCGTTCCCGGCCAGCGTCGGCCGGCTGGAAGAGCGCATGTGGATTGCCAGCGGCCTGTTTCCGACAGTCGGCAGCCTGATCAGCTTTACCGGTGTCGACGGCCATTTTGTCGGCATCCGCCGCATCGCCGCCAACGAATTTCGCGTCAGGCTGAGAGGCGCGGGCGAAGGCCCCACCCACTTGTATCGCAGCCGCGGGCCAGCTACCGAAAAGATATTGCTGGAGGCGGAAGAGTATGAACCGCGCGAGCAAAGCTGGTATCTGGACGCCGTCAGCCAGAGAAAAGACATATGGTCGCCGGTGTTCATCGACGCCGTCAGCAGCGAGCCGGCGCTGATGCTGGCGCGGCCGGTGTACGACGCCGGCCAGGACGTGCTTGGCGTGGTGGCCAGGGAGCTGTCGCTGCGGCCGTTGCGAGATTACCTGCAGGCGCTGCCGATGGACAAGAACGGGGTTGCTTTCGTGGCGGAGCCGAACGGCGACCTGGTCATCTCTTCCAACAGCGAAGGCGCATTTGCCCCGCGCAACGGCGCCCAGAACCAGCACATCAGGAATAACCTCAAAAATGTCAGCGCGCCTTTCATGCGCCAGAGCTGGCAGCTGGTGCAAACCTATCTGCAGCGGCATCGGGAAATGGCGCCGGTCAGCGATCCGGTAGCGGCTTCGGCAGCCAGTCCGCCCAAGCCGGGCAAGCTGATCGTCGGCGCATTCCCCAGCAAATACGGGCAGATCGAAGTGGCGGCGCAAATCCACCGCGACGCCGCCGGGCTGGAGTGGGTGGCGGTAGTCGCCTTGCCGCGCTCCGATTTCTGGGGAGCGGTCAATTCCAGCGTCTACAAGAGCCTGTACCTGGGCCTGCTGGTGATCTTGCTGGCCCTGCTGTTCGGTTACGCGATCTTGCGCTGGGTCTTGCGCGACATCCGCAAGCTGACGCTGGCCGTGCGCAGCATAGGCAGCGGCCGGCCGTTCGCCAAGCTGAACATCGACCGCCAGGACGAGATCGGCGAACTGGCGCAAAGCTTCCAGGAGATGGAGCGCAACCTGCGCACCGACCGCCTCACCAGCCTGCTCAATCGCGATTCCCTGATCGCGCAGATCGAATTCCGCCGGCGCACCGATGTCGAGCCGCACCTGTTCCGCTTTGCCGTGCTGTTCGTCGACCTCGACAAGTTCAAGCAGGTCAATGACCACTACGGCCATGACGAAGGCGATCGGGTCCTGATCGAAGTCGGCTTGCGTTTGCAGAACACCTTGCGCAAGGAAGACGAGGTCGCGCGTTTCGGCGGCGATGAATTCATCGTTTACCTGCCGGGCGTGGCCGACGAAGAATCGGCGCTGGCGATCGCGGAAAAGATCTACGCGGTATTGAACAAGCCGATCCTGATGGCCAACGGCGAGCACTGCCAGATCGGCGCATCCATCGGCGGCGCCCTGTATCCGGCCGACGGCCTCGACCTGGAAACCTTGTTGAAGGTGGCCGACAAGCGGATGTATAGTGTCAAGAAATTCGGCGGCCTGACGTTTTCGTCGGACGACTGATCTTTTTCTGACTGCCAAGCGACGGAGATGCAATGACTTTTTCTACCTGCGATTTATGCGACGCCAACGAAGACAAGCTCGGCACCGCCGCCCTGGCGGTCTTGCCGCCGGTGTTCATCGCCCTGGGCCTGCGCCAGGCTTTCTCGGGCCCGGCGCGCACGCTGAAGGTCCATGAAGACAATGTGCTGGTGCGCAGCACGCTGGAAACCGCCGGCGACGGCCAGGTGCTGGTGATCGATGGCGGCGGCAGCCTGCGCTGCGCGCTAGTCGGCGGCAATCTTGGCGTGCTGGCGCAAAAGAACGGCTGGGCCGGCATCATCGTCAACGGCTGCGTACGCGATTCGGCGGAATTGAATGCCTGCGATATCGGCGTGCGCGCGCTGGCGCTGCATCCGCAACGCAGTGTACGCAAGGGAGTAGGGGAACGCGACGTCAGCGTCGTCATCGCCGGCGTCACGGTGGCTCCCGGCGCATGGATCTATGCAGACGCCGATGGCGTGCTGGTCGCCAGCCAAAAACTCCAATGAGCCTGGCCGCTGGGATGCTTGGCAGCTAACCTTCGGCAATTGTTTCCAATAGCGGACAGTCCGCGCTACCGTCCGTTTTCCAATACCTTTTCTTCCTGAACAGACCCATGCCCGGCCCGTTAGCCGGAGCCGGGCGGGCTGCTCACGCCCATTGTTCCCACTCTCGATCCGATTCCTTCCAGCCAGGCAAAGCCATGAAAGTCATAAGGGTAATCGCAAATGATATTGAGAATGATTCGTGTTTATGATACTTTAGAGCCATCTTATCAGAGCGGAGTGAATTCATGGCGCAAATGCTTGGAAGGGCGAAGTCTTCGGCAGCGGCATCGTTATCGATCTTCAGTTCCAGCGCGTCCTCTCCCGCCGGCCCATTGCTCGACATACTGATCGCGAACCGTCCGCTGTACGTCAACGTGGCGCGCGGTTTCGTCGGCTGCACCAGCCGTGCGGAAGACGTAGTCCACGATGTTTTCCTCAAGCTGGTCGATCTTCCCGGCCAGGACGCCATACGCCAGCCGATTGCCTATGTGATGCGGATGGTGCGCAATGCCTCGATCGACGCTTGCCGGCGCCAGAATCTCGAAAACATCTACCACGCCGATGAAGACAGCGGCCTCAACATGCCGTCGCAGGAGCCGTCGCCGGAAGCGGCGCTGGTTGTGCGCGACACGCTGCGCCACGTGTATGACGCGCTGGCCCAGTTGCCGGCGCGCAGCCGCGCGGCGTTCGAGATGGTGCGCATGCGCGAAGAAACGCTGCAGAGCACCGCGCGTGCGCTCAATGTCTCGCAGACGCTGGTGCATTTCATGGTGCGGGATGTCGAGAAGCACTGCAGCGCCTGCCTGGAAGCATGCGATCGCGGCGCTGCTTTGCCGATGTTCCATGCCAATGCCGCCCGCGATGGTAAAAAATCGCGTGCGCCAATCGTCTTCATAAAGTAGGGGGCGGCATTTGGGTGCACCGAGCGCCATCCGCCACCGTTTCCTGAATGCATTTTGAACGAGGCCTGAACATGACACAGACATTGAATTCCCCTGGCGCTGCCGCCGCAGAGACAGACGACGTTATCTATACGGTTGTCATCAACGACGAAGAACAGTACTCGATCTGGCCGACCTTCCGCGCCGTGCCGGCAGGCTGGCGCGAAGTCGGCGTGAGCGGCCCCAAGGCCGAATGCCTCGCGCATATCGAGTCAGCCTGGACCGACATGCGCCCGGCCAGTTTGCGCCGCCATATGGATGGCGCCGCGTCGAAGGCGCACCTATCGTAATTCAGGTAATCCGGCGCGCCTGGGCGATGTTCCTGGCGCGCTGTTCCTGCAAGAGGATTTCGCATGACACCACTTTCCATGCCGCAGCCCGCGCTCGATGACCTGCGTATCGCGCCGGGCCTGCCTACCGTTGTGGCGCCGAAAGACGGCGCCGATATCTCCCTGGAAGAGGCGATGCCGCTATTGCGCGCCATTGCCGACGATACCCTGGAACAGGCCGGCGGCCTGCTGTTCACCGGCTTCCGGGTGCCGTCGATCGAGTCATTCCAGGGTTTTGCCGGTTCGTTCGGCCACCCGCTGATCGGCTACGAATTCGCGTCGACGCCACGCAGCCAGGTCGAAGGCGCGGTGTACACGTCGACCGAATATCCGCCGCACCGCTCGATCCCGCTGCATAACGAACAGTCGTATACGCGCGAATGGCCGCTGCGCATCTGGTTCCATTGCGTGCTTGCCGCGGCATCGGGCGGCGCGACGCCGATTGCCGACAGCCGCGCCATCTACCGCGCGCTCGATCCGGCGCTGGTTGCCCGTTTCACCCGGCGCGAACTGCTTTACGTGCGCAATTTCGGCCAAGGACTTGACCTGCCGTGGCAGCAGACCTTCGGCGCGGACGATCCGCGGGTGGTCGAGCGCATTTGCGCCGCGCGCGGCATCGATTGCACATGGCGCGACGGCGACGACGGCGAACTGCTGCTGCGCACCCGCGAACGCTGCCAGGCGGTCGCCAGCCATCCGCGCACGGGCGACATGGTCTGGTTCAACCAGCTCAACCTGTTTCACCTGTCTGCGCTGGATGAGGAAATGCAGGAAGCGCTGGTCGATGCCGTCGGCCTGGAAAACGTGCCGCGCAACGTTTATTACGGCGATGGCGAGCCGATTGAAGCCGAGGCGCTGGCTGAAATCCGCAGCGTGCTGGACCAGCAGCGGATAGTCTTCCCATGGTTGTCCGGCGATGTGTTGATGCTCGATAACATGCTGACCGCGCATGCGCGCGACCCGTTCCAGGGGGTGCGCAAGGTGGTGGTGGCGATGGCGCAAAGCTATAGCGAACCGAAAACCGGCGAGCGGAAGGCGGCGTTCTGGTGAAAACGGTTGGAGCGGCGCTGGTGGCGCGCGGGTTGAAGGTTGGCTATCGTGAACAGGTGGTGCTCGACGGTCTCGACCTGTCGGTCAAGGCCGGCAAGGTAACCGCCTTGTGCGGGCCGAACGGCTGCGGCAAGAGCACGCTGCTGCGCACCCTGGCAGGGCTGCTGCCGATCCGTTCAGGGGAAGTGGAAGTGAATGGCGCACCGCTGGCATCTTACCGCCGGCGCGAGCTGGCCCGGGCGCTGACCATGCTGGCGCAATTCAACCAGATTCCCGCCGGATTGACAGTGCGCGAGCTGGTGGCCTATGGCCGCTATGCCTACGGCGGCTGGCTGCGCGGCTTGACGCGCGCCGATCACACCGCCATCGACCAGGCGCTGGCGGCCAGCGGGCTTGCGGGCTACGCGGAGCGCGATGTTGCCGCGTTGTCGGGCGGCGAACGGCAGCGCGCGTGGATTGCCATGGCGCTGGCCCAGCAGGCGCCCATCGTCTTGCTTGATGAGCCGACCACCTATCTCGACATACACCATCAGCTGGAAATCCTGCACGAGCTGCGCCGCCTGAACCAGGAGCATGGACTGACAATCGTCTGGGTGCTGCACGACTTGAACCAGGCAGCCGCATTCAGCGACGAAATCGTGCTGATGCGGACCGGGAAGATCATTGCACATGGTTCGCCCGACGCCATGCTGGCGCCACATTATCTGCACGAAACATTCGATGTGGCCATGCTGAAGATCGCTCATCCGCTGACGGGCGCGCCCATGTGCGTGCCGGCTTATGGCGATTCGTCCCAACCGGCATCGCTGCGCGAAGGCGGCGCCGGCAAGGACCTGGCGGCATGACCGCGTTGGCAGCAGGCAAACCTGCGCCGGCACTGGCAAGCCGCCACGCGCCGATGAAAAGCAGGGCGTGGCTGATCGGCGCGGCGCTCTTGCTGCTGATCGCCGCCGCAGCAGCCGCGCGCCTGGCGCCCGGCGTGCAGTTGTGGCTGGCGGCGTCCGCGCAAGGCGGCGACGCTGCCACGCTCAGCCGCATCCTGCTGTTCGACCTGAGCGCGCCGCGGGTCGCGGCGGCGCTTGTCGCCGGAGGTTGTCTCGGCGTGGCCGGAGCATTGTTCCAGGCGCTCACGCGCAATCCGCTAGCTTCACCCGACCTGCTCGGCATCACCAGCGGCGCCCAGCTTGGCTTGCTGGCGGCGATGATCTTCCCCGCGCTTGCCGGCCCAGCTTCGGTGCCGCTGCTGTTCGGCTGCGGCTTGGCCGCCGCGGCCTGCGTGCTGGCGGCTGCCGGCTGGCGCGCCACGCCGCTGCGGCTGGTGCTGGCAGGCAGTGTCTGCATGCTGCTGTTTTCGGCAATTGCGACCCTGGTGCTGGCGTTTTTCGAGCAAAACATCGCCGGCGCCGCATTGTGGGCTAGCGGCAGCCTCTATCAACCCGGCGCCGCCGGCCTCCAGCTCGCCATGGCCTGGCTGGTGCTGCCGCTGGTTGCCTTGCCGTTCGTGATCCGTCCGCTCAATCCGTTCGTGCTGGGCGATGACGCCGCCGCCGCCGCCGGCGTCCGGATCGATGCGACGCGGATCGCGGCCATGGTGGTGGCGGTAGGTTTTGCCAGCGTTGCGGTGAGCATTGCCGGGCCGTTGTCGTATGTCGGCCTGATCGCGCCCAACCTGCTGCGCCAGGTGCGCGGCGCAAAAGCATCGAAGCTGGGCGCCCTGGTGCCTTTATCGGCATTGGTGGGCGGTGCGCTGGTGCTGGTCACCGACAGCGCCGTGCTGGCGTTGGACCTTGACGCCACGTTGTCGACCGGGGTGGCGATCGCGCTGGTCGGCACGCCGCTGATGCTGGCCATGATCCGCAGCGGAATCGCCTGGCCGGGCGCAGCCGGAGCGGGTCAGGAGCGGCCGGCGTCTGGCGCCGGAACCCGCGCCGTGCGTGCGCTGACGGCGCTGCCGTGGCCCTTGTTCGCGGCGGGACTGCTGCTGGCCGGCTGCGCGCTGCTGTTTGCCGGCGCCTCGCTGGGTGCGCAGTCGATCAGCCCGGCCGGCTGGATCGCTGCGCTGGAAGGGCGCGACGAAGTAACCCGGATGCTGCTCGACCTGCGCCTGCCGCGCCTGTTATGCGCGCTGCTGGCCGGAGCGCTGCTGGCGGCGAGCGGGGTGCTGATGCAGAGCATCGTGCGCAATCCGCTGGCCGGCCCGGAAGTGCTGGGTGTCACCCAGGGCGCCGGACTGGCCACCTTCATTGCGCTGATCTTGTGGCCGTTCGCAGCCCATTCGACACTTGCCGCCGCCGCGCTCGCGGGCGGCGCTGCCACGTTGTTGCTGACGCTGCTGCTCAACCGCCGCCATCGTTATGCGCCGATGGCGGTGGCGCTGACCGGGCTGGTCCTCGGCACCCTGTGGACCACGTTGTCGCAATGGCTGATCACGCAGCAAAGCGTGCAGCCGGCGCGTTTTGTGGTCTGGCTGGTGGGCGGCACCTACGGCCGCAGCTGGGGCGAGGTGGCAACGCTGCTGCCTTGGTGCCTGCTGGCGTTGCCGGTGCTGGCGCTGTTGGCCAAGCCGCTTGACCTGTTGGCGCTGGGCGACGACCAGGCGGCGGCCCTTGGCTTGCCGATTGCCGTATTGCGGCCGCTGGTGCTGACCGTGGCGACGCTTGCCGCCTGTGCTGCGGTCGCCGCTGTCGGGCCGGTCAGTTTCATCGGCCTGATGGCGCCGCACCTGGCGGCAATGCTGGGCGCCCGCACGCACCGCACCCGGCTCTGGCTGGCTGCTGCCTGCGGCGCGCTGCTGCTGATCCTGGCAGATGTCGCAGCCCGTACGCTGCTTGCCCCGCGGGAGATTCCGGCCGGCGTGCTGACTGCAATGATCGGTGCGCCATACCTGCTCATCCTGCTGATTGCCCAGGCCCGGCGCGAGAAACGAGGCGGCCGCTGATGGACATCTTGCAGCGGGCTCCCGCGGCGGGCACGCCGGCACATTGCCTGGCCGGCCTTGCGCCCACATCGATGGCCTCCTATCTTGGGCAGGTCTGGCTTGGAACGCCGGATCAGAACCAGGCAGTCCCTGACAGGGAAGACGATGCCGCTGAATCCGTCTGCATACCGCTGACCGAGCTTGGCGCCTATCGCGCGGAACTGCTCGATGCGATGGTGTCGCACTATGGCGGCGACGCCGAAATCCACGCGCGGGCGCTGCTGTCGCAGTGGAGCAAATATTATTTCTGGCTGGCGGCGCCGGCCGGCATCGCCGCGCTGTTGCTGCGCCGTCCGCTGGACATGTCGCCGGCCCGCACCCAGCTGGTGCTGCGCTCGGGCATGCCGGCGGCGCTGTATTTTGCTGCCGACGCATTGCGGCCGCCCGAGAACGACTGCACGCGCTGCCATGCGCCGCTGATCCAGCACCTGCAGGCGGTGATTGAAACACTGGCAGGCATGGCGTGCATCGCGCCGCGCGTATTGTGGGGCAATGTCGGCAACCTGCTTGATTATCTGGCAGAACAGTGTGCGGCGCTGCCTGGTGCGGCAGAGGAGGTTGCCTGCCTGTTCCAGCCGATGCTGGTCACCGGCGAGCCCAATCCGTTGCGTTCGCCGGTGCGCCAGATCCAGCCGCGGTCGGCCTTGCTGCCGAATCCGTTTCGCGCGCGCCGCGTCTGCTGCATGCGCAATCAAATCCCGGGAGAGACAAATCTGTGCGCAAGCTGTCCATTGCTGTTGACGATGCGCGACGAAGCGCTTGCACTGCAGGAAACCATCCGTTGAAGAACCGTGCGCGGCGGCTTTGCGCGATAGCAGCGGCCTGTGCGGCGTTGTGCGGATCCCATGCCGATGCCGCAAGCGCCGGCGGCGGAAAGCCGGCTTGCGAACCGCTTTCCGGCAATCTCGTGGTGTCGCAGTTCCAGCCAGGGATTCCACAGCGGCCGCGGCGCATTGTGGTGCTCGAATACATGTTCGCGGAAGACCTGGCGGCGCTAGGCGTGACGCCGGTCGGCATGGCTGACGCTGCGAATTATGCGGGATGGTTTGACTATGACAAAGAGCGGCTGGCTGCCGTACCGGACGTCGGCACGCGGCAGGAGCCCAGCTTTGAAGCAATCGCAGCCTTGAAGCCTGACCTGATTCTCGGCGTCGGGCTGCGCCATGCGTCGATTTTCGCGGCGCTGAACCGTATTGCTCCCACCGTATTGTTCCAATACAGCCCTGACCTTGAAAAGAACGGCACGTCGCTGACCCAGCTCGATTGGGCGCGCAAGATCTTCCGCACCATCGCTTGCCTTGCCGGGCGCGAAGATGAAGCCGGCGCCGTCGAAGCCAGACTCGATGCCGGCCTCGCGCGTGACGCGCAGCGCATCGCGCAGGCTGGCCGCAGCGGAGAGCAGGTCGCCTGGCTGCAGGAACTGGGATTGCCTGACCGTTACTGGGCTTTCACCGGCAACAGCATGGCGGGAGGCGTGGCGCGTGCGCTTGGCGTTGAACTGGGATACGCCGCACCGACCCGTGAGGGCACTACTTACGTCACCTCTGAAGATTTGCTCAAGAAGCCGGGCATGGCGGTATTGTTCGTCAGCTCGACCGGCCCTGAGGTAGCGCTCAAGCAGAAACTCGATTCGCCGATCTGGCCCTTTGTGCCGGCACGGCGCGCAGGGCGGGTGGCGCTGGTCGAACGTAACCTGTGGGTATTTGGCGGGCCGATGTCGGCGCTGCGCCTTGCAGATACCATGACCGAACAATTGTTGTCGCTGCCGCCGCCGAAGCGTTGACGATGATATTCCTGTTTCACTGCCCGTGATGGATTGAACCCCGTCCCCGCGTCTTGCGGGAACGGGCGTCGTTCAGCCTTCGGTGCCGTTGGCAGCCATGACCGGCAGTGCGGCTGGCGCGCCGTAGGTTTCGCTGATGATGTTGCCGTTGTCCAGTTTCAATACACGATCGGCGAGCGGGAAATAGCGGTCGTCGTGGGTAATCACCAGCACGGTCTTGCCGCGTGCGCATAGTTCCGGCAGCAATTGCTCATAGAACACCGCTTTGAATGCCGGATCCTGGTCCGCCGCCCATTCGTCGAACAGGTAGAACGGCCGGTCCTCCAGGTAGGCCACCACCAGCGCCAGCCGTTTGCGCTGCCCGGTGGATAGCGCGCGGGTCGAGAATGCGCCGTTGACTACCTGTACCTTGTGGTCCAGCGCGAGCTTGGCGACCAGTGCATTTGCCCGTGCGTCAGCCTGCGCGCGCGAGGGATCGTTTGGATCGATGATGCCAAGCAGGGCGTCGAACAGGTGGAAGTCGTTGAAGACTGCGGTGAAGCGCTCCCGATAGGCGGCGCGTTCCGCCGAGCCGATTGCTTTGCCGTCGACTTCGATCACGCCGTCTTCAGGTTCGTACAGTCCGGTCAGCACTTTCGCCAGGGTGGTCTTGCCGCTACCGTTGCCGCCAACCAGGAACACCAGTTCGCCCGGCTTGAAGGTCAGGTTGATCGGTCCGACGCTGAACATCCGTTCGTCGCGCTCATGGAAATAGGAGTGGGTGACATCGCGCAGCACCAGGGTCTTGAACGGTTCATGCGACGCGCTTTCGCTGAGCTGCGGCACGGTGCGCAGGTTGCCGAATTCTTCCATTACCTTTTCGATGCGGTCCAGCGAGACGCGCGCCGCGTTCAGCGTCGGCACGTTGTTGAGCAGGCCGTCGAGAGGCAGCAGCATGAACAGGAAGACAACGATATAGCCGGAGGCGGCGGCTGCGTCGGCGCGTACGCCGAGCGTCGGCCAGAATGCGGCTGCACCGAGGAACACATAGAACAGGAACACGATCCAGCCGACGCCGACGGCGTATGAACTGAACGCGCGCCGGCGGTGGTCACGCACTTCGCCGATGGCCGCGCCGAGCTGGCCGTCGAGGAACTGGCGTGCGCGCGCCTGGTGCAGTTTCAGTTCTTTCGCGCCGGTGAACAGCGCGCCGAGATAGCCGAACAGCTTGTCTTGCGAACGGCCGGCCGCTTCCAGCGAGGCGATGGCGCGCTTGTCGCCGGTGTGGTAGCCGATCGAGCCGACCACGATCGCGGTCAGCGCCAGCAGGCATACCGGCCATGACAGCCAGGCCAGGTAGCCGAGGCAGCCGAAGACGATGGAGCCGTGCATCACGATGTTGGGCAGGGCGAAGAACAGCATCGAGACGTTAGTGGCGTCGTCGGTCAGCACCGATTGCACGGGGGCGGCGCCGATCCGTTCGACATCGCGCAGCTCGGCTGCGGCGACGCGCTTGGCGACGTGTTCGCGCAACTGCGCCATGGTGTCTTGCGACAGCCGTGCGAACAGCACGCCGGTAATGACCCTGGTAGCCAGCGCTATCACTGCGCACAATCCGAAGCGCAAGGCGAGCGAGCCGTCGGCTGCGCCGGATTCGGACAATGCGCGGTTCAGGGTCGCAACCAGCAGCACGCTGGCAATGCCGTTCAGCACACAGGCGGTGAGTGCGATCGCCAGGGCGCCGCGCGAGCGTTTGAGCAGGGCGATGATCAGGCGCATGGCTGGCTTGGCCTGCGCGCTGGATTCGGTAGGGGGCGGGGAAGCGTAAGGCTGGGTGGCAGCGGTCATCGGCGGTCAGTCGGTTGGGGGTTGAAAAAAATGAATGAAAAGAGGTTCTTACCCCTGATGACGAACGACCGCGGCAAATATTTAGGGCTTTGATGCGGGAGGTGAGAAAAAATATTTCCAGGCGAATTAAGTAAAAATTCCGGCGCGTGGTTCGTCAATCTAGCAAAGAGGCCGTACTTGCGGCCAGACCTAGAGGATTTTATGCAGCCATGTATGCCTATGACGAGCTTTCCGATTGCATTGCACCACCAGATCCGCGCACAAGCGCGGCTTGATCCCGATGCGCCCGCGCTGGCGTCGTTTTCGCCGCATGCCGTGCGCTTGTCGCGCGGCGAGCTGGAGCTCCGGGCCTCGCGCCTGGCCGCCCGGCTCCGTGCGGCGGGCGTCGCTACCGAGGTGCGGGTCGGCGTGTGCGTCGAACGTTCCTGCGACCTGTTTGTCGCCTTGCTTGCCGTACTGAAGGCCGGCGGCGTGTTCGTTGCGCTCGATCCGCGCCATCCGGCCGCTCGCCTGGACTGGATCGTGCAGGACGCCGGGCTGGCCCATGGCATCGTCGACGATGCCGCCGATGCCGCCATGCGCGCGCGTTTTGCGCAATGTTTCATTGTCGATAAGCCGATTGCGGACGGCGAGCCTTCGCCTGTCGACGAGGATGCGCCGGTAGATCCGCGGGCGGCGGCGTACATGATTTATACATCAGGGTCCACCGGCACACCGAAAGCGGTAGTGGTCGAACACGGACCGCTTGCCGTGCATTGCGATGCGCTGAATACATCGCTGCCGATCGGGCCGTCAGACCGCCTGCTGCATTTCGCCTCGGTGAATTTCGATGTGTCGATCGAAGCCTGGCTGGCGCCGCTGTCAATCGGCGCCAGCGTCGTGATCAGCGATCCGCCGCCGTTTCCGCCGGAGGCCGCGCGCGCCATGATGGAGCGCGAAGGCGTCACCAACACTACCTTGCCGCCTGCCTACCTGCGCGAATTCGCTGCCGCTTCCAGGCGTTTTGGGGTGCCCTCGGCGTTGCGCGTGCTGCTGTTCGGCGGCGAGGCGATGTCGCAAGATACTTTTAATGAAATCAGGCAGGCATTCCCCGATATCCGATTGGTCAACGGCTATGGCCCGACCGAGGCGATCATTTCGCCCATGCTGTGGCCGGTCGATCCCGCCAGCGTGCCAATCCTGGAGCCGGGCAACGGCTACGCATCGCTGCCGATAGGCTGGCCGATCGGATCGCCGCTTGCACGCACTGCGCGGATCGCCGGCCAGCCGCAAGGCGCAGCCGGCGAACTGCTGCTGGGAGGCGTATGCCTGGCGCGCGGCTATCACGGCCGCCCCGCGCTTACCGCCGAGCGCTTCTTGCCTGATCCGGCCGGCCAGCCCGGCGGGCGCATCTACCGCACCGGAGACCTGGCGCGCGGACGTGCCGATGGCGCATTCGATTACCTGGGGCGCATCGACGACCAGGTGCAAGTCCGTGGAGTGCGGGTGGAGCCGGGTGAAATTGCCGCTTGCCTGCTGGCCCATCCGGCTGTCGGTGACGCTGCCGTGCTTGCCGAAACCGCCGGCGGCCGCACTCAGCTGATTGCTTGCGTAGTGTTGGACGAAGCGCTCGGCGATGAAACATTGAAGGCGCATCTCGCTGCGCATCTGCCGCCGGCATGGCAGCCGCACCGCTTCGTCCGCCTGGAGCGCCTGCCCTATACGCTCAACGGCAAGCTGGACCGGGCCTCGCTGCGCGACGCCGTGGCTGCGCTGTCGCATGCGCCCGGCGCCGATTACCTTGCTCCGGCGACAGCTGTCGAAAGCGGTCTCGCCGAACTCTGGCAACGGCTGCTGAACGATGCTTCGCCTATCGGCCGTTCAGACCGTTTCTTTACGCGCGGCGGCGATTCGCTTGCCACCATGCAGCTGCAGGCAGCGATCCGAGCCGAATGGCGGGTGAACCCGCGGCTTGACGCGCTATTCGACAATCCCTCGCTTGAAGAACTGGCGTTGCTGATCGAGCGCAGCGAAATTGAAACACAGGTGCGCGCTATTCCAGTGCAAATGTCCCGGGATCGAAACGGCGCGCCCTTTGTTGACCGTCCGGCATCGTTCGCCCAGCAGCGTTTCTGGGTGCTGGCGCAGACCCGCGATGCCGGCTCCGCCTATCACATCGCCGTGCAGTGGGAGGTAACCGGCGCCTTGAAGGCCGATCTGCTGCAGCGCGCACTTGACCACCTGCTGGAACGGCATGAAGCCTGGCGCACCACGCTGGTGGAAAATGACGACGGCATCGTAATGCAGCGCATCCATGCAGTCTTGCCGGTACAGATAGCAGAAATCGATTTACGCCCATACAGCGCCACGGAACGTGCGGCGAAGGCGGCCGAACTGGCGGAACGCCATGTGGCTGAGGCATTCGACCTGTCGCACGGGCCGCTGGTGCGCGCCACCTTGCTTACGCTGGCCGGCGATTCGCAACGCCTGCTGCTGACCAGCCACCACTCGGTCAGCGACGGCTGGAGCTCGCGTTGCGCGTTCAATGAATTGACGGCGGCCTATGCGGCGTTCGCCAGCGGCCAGGCTGCCGGACTGCCGGCATTGCCGATCCAATATGCCGATTACGCCCAATGGCAGCGTGACTTGCTGGCCGCAGGCGAGGGCGAGCGCCAGCTCGGTTATTGGCGCGACGTGCTGCGCGACGCGCCCGGGCCGCTGGCGTTGCCGCTTGACCGTCCACGCCGCGCCGACCGCGACTATCGCGGCGGCCGCGTGGCGCTGCGGCTCTCCGAAGAGACTTCCGACGCGGTGCGCGAACTTGCCCAGCGCACTCGCGCTTCGCCGTTTACGGTACTGCTGGCTGCCTTCGACGCCTGGCTGTACCGCCTGACCGGAGTCACCGATATCGTTGTCGCCGTGCCGATCGCGCACCGGCAGCATGCGGAAACCGCGCCGCTGGTCGGCTTGTTCCTGAATACCCTGGCACTGCGTGCGCAGGTTGCACCGCTGCAGTCGTTTGCTGCCTTGCTGGATGCAGTGCGCGTGACCGCCCTGGATGCGTTTGCATGCCAGGATGTGCCATTCGAGCAGGTGCTCGACGCCGTGAAGCCGCCGGTGCGGCGTGGTGACGAGTGGCTGAGGGTCAAGTTTGCCCAGCAGTTCGACCTTGAACTGGCCGCCGACCTGCCGGGCGCGACCGCGCGCATGTCGCCGGGGCCGGATCTTGCCGCACGTTTCGATTTTGCGCTGGATTTCACCGACGACCCGCGTGGCATCGAACTGGTTGCCGCCTATGCGCTGGACGGCATCGACGCCGGCACGGCGCAAGCCTGGCTCGACAGCTTTGCCGTGCTGGTCGCGGATGCGGTGAGCGATCCGACACGCGCAGTCGCCGAACTGGTTTGCGCCGATAACGCCGACTATCTTGCCGCACGGCGCGGCCGTTCGCTGCCGCAGGAATTCGACAGCGTATTGGCGCTGGTCGCACGGCATGCCAGCGAAACGCCGCACCGGATTGCGCTGGCGGACGCCGACACGCAACTCACTTTCGCCGAACTGGACGACGCTTCGGACAGGATCGCGCTGGCGCTGCAGCAGCAAGGAGCCGGCGCCGAGCAACCGGTTGCGGTCTGCATCGAGCGCTCGGTGCACTTCGTCGTGGCGCTGGTCGCTGTGCTGAAGTCGGGCGCGTATGCCGTGCTGCTCGATCCTGCCCAGCCCCAGGAACGGCTGGCGGCAGCGGTCGACGCCTGCCAGGCGCGATGGATCCTGGTTGCCAGCCAGGCAGGCTCGGCGCAGCACATCGGCGCTGCCCAGGCACTTGGCCTGGACGCGCTTGCGCAAACGCCGTTGCTCGCCAATCGCGCAGCACGCCGGTTGCCGCCTGCGCCTGAACAGGCTGCTTACCTGATCTACACCTCCGGTTCTACCGGCACGCCCAAGGGCGTCGTGGTTTCCCATCGCGCGCTGGCCGATTATGTGCAAGGGATGCTGGACGAGCTGGCGTTCAGCGCCGATGCATCGATGGCGATGGTGTCGACGGTGGCGGCGGACCTCGGCCATACGACATTGTTCGGCGCCTTGTGCTCGGGCCGTACGCTGCACCTTCTGCCGCGGGAATGTGCCTTCGATCCGGACCGGTTCGCGCACGAAATGCGCACGCGCAAGGTCGGCGTGCTGAAAATCGTGCCCAGCCATCTGCACGCGCTGCTCGACGCCCAGCAGCCAGCCGACGTGCTGCCCGCGCATGCCCTCGTGATGGGCGGCGAAACCTTGCCGTGGGCGCTGGTGGAACGCATCGCGGCGCTCAAGCCCGGCTGCCGCGTGATCAATCATTACGGCCCGACCGAGGCTACTGTAGGTGCGCTGAGTTGCGACACATCGGCGCCGGCGCAAGCCGGACTGCGCGCTGCAGCGATGCCGGCGCAGGGCGTGCCGCTCGGCCGTCCTTTGCCGAATGCCTATGCCTGCGTGCTCGACGCGAACGGCGCCAGCGTGCCGCCAGGCGCGATCGGCGAACTGTATCTCGGCGGACCGGGCGTGGCCCGTGGTTACCTGGGCAGGGCGGCGGCTACCGCCGAAAGTTTTGTGCCGCATCCATTCGCCCCAGGTGAGCGCATCTACCGCACCGGCGACCGCGTGCGGCTGCGCGCCGATCGGCGCCTGGATTTCCTCGGCCGCCAGGACGACCAGGTAAAAATCCGCGGCTACCGGGTCGAACCCGGCGAAATCAGCGCCTTGCTGCGTACGCTGGAAGGAGTGGCGCAGGCCGAAACGCTGGCGGTCGAGCACGAAGGGCGCATGCGACTGGCGTCGTTTGCAACGCCGCGCGCTGGAACCAGGCTGAACGAAACGTCATTGCGCGAAATGTTGTCCTTGCGCTTGCCAGATTACATGGTGCCCGCCGTGCTGCTCGCACTTGATGTATTGCCTGTCACAGCCAACGGCAAGGTTGACCGTCAAGCGTTGCGGGTGCTGGCCGCCGCGCCGGCGCCGTCCGTGGCGGCAAGCGATGCACCGCGCGGCGAGATCGAAGAAACGCTGGCGGCAGTCTGGAAAGATGTGCTGAAAGCCGAGCGGGTCGGTCGCGAAGACAATTTCTTTGAACTGGGCGGGGATTCGATCCTGGTGCTGCAGGTGATCGCCAGGTCGCGCAAACGCGGCGTGCGCTTTACGCCGAAACAGTTGTTCGACGGTCCGACAATTGCGCAGCTTGGCCAGGCAGCAACTGCCATCGAGGTTGCAACAGCAGCTCAGCAAGCGAAGCCCGGCGCGCCAAAGCGTGAGGGCAACCTGGTGCTGACGCCTGCGCAACTGCGTTTTTTTGCACTCGATATTCCACGACGCGGCCATTGGAACCAGTCAATCAGGCTGAACCCGCAAGAACCGCTCGATCTCGATGCATTCGCACGCGCGTTCGATACCTTGCTAAAACACCACGACATCTTCAAGCAGCGTTTCACGCAGAACGGTGCGCAAGGCGCGTGGCAGGTCACGCAGGCGTCGCGGGCATTTGATGCCTTGCCGCTCGCAGCCGGCGCTGCACGGGATGAAAACGATGCACTGGCGCAGTTCGACGCCCTGCAGAGCACGCTGGACCTGGCGCACGGCCCGATCGCCTGCGCCTTTGCAGCGGCTTTGCCTGATGGCAGTACGCAACTCTATTTCGCGATTCACCACGCCATCGTCGACGGCGTATCGTGGCGCGTATTGCTTGACGACCTGGATGCCGCCTACCGTGCAGCGCGTGAGCGGCGCAGCGCGCGTCTCTCGGCCGCAGGCGCCAGCGCTCAGGAATGGGCTGCCAGGCTGGCGCTTGCCGCCGCGGATTCTTTGTTCCTGGATGAAGTGCCATACTGGGCGCCGCTTGCCGCGCCTCACCAGGACCTGGCGCTTGACCACCCGCAGGCAGTCGCCGACAACGCCGGTGCCGACATCGTGGTGCAAGTGCTGGACGCCGAACTCACGCGGGTTGCGCTGACGGACGCCAACGCCGCCTATCGTACGCAAATGATCGAACTGCTGATCGCAGCGCTGGCGCAGGCACTTTGCGACCATACCGGGCAAACGTCCTGCCGGCTGGAACTGGAAGGACATGGCCGCGAAGCATTGTTCGACGACATCGACGCCAGCCGCACCATCGGCTGGCTGACCAGCCACTATCCGGTGGCGCTGGCGGTCGAAAACACGCATGCCGCAACGCTCGGCGCAGTCAAGGACAGGCTGCGGGCCGTGCCGCATAAAGGACTCGGCTTCGGCGTACTAAGCCATTACGGCGACGCTGCCACCCGCGCCAAGCTGGCGGCTGTGCCGCGTCCGCGCGTGACGTTCAACTATCTTGGCCAGTTCGATGCGCCGCGCGATGCCGCGCTGGTGCCGCGTTTCGGCGGCGCAGGCTGCGAGCGCGATCCGGCCGGCCCGCTCGGCAATGCGCTGGCGATCCATGCCTATATCGATGCCGACGGCCCGCGCACGTTGAAGGTGCACTGGGTCTATGGCAAGACCCAGTTTGAACGCGCCACGATCGAAGCCTTGGCGCAGCGTTTCGAAGCAGCGCTGGCCGGATTGACTGCCGCCTGCGCAGCGCGCCTGGCGCAACGCGGCGGCAGCGCCACTCCCGGCGACTATCCGCTGGCGCGCACGGCAGGCCTGACGCAGGATGTGCTGGAGCGGTTGCCGTTCGATCTGCGCACAGTCGAGGACATGTATCCCTTGTCGCCGATGCAACAAGGCATCTTGTTCCATTCCCTGTTCGCACCTGAACAGTCGACCTATGTGAACCAGCTGGTAACCACATTGACGGCGCCGAACGTGGCGCGTTTGCGCACAGCTTTCGAAGCGTCAGTTGCACGCCACGACATCTTGCGCACCGGCTTCACCCCCAGCGAAGCGGTGCCGATGCAGATTGTGCATCGCCAGGCGCAGATGCCGGTTCAAATCCTCGATTGGCGCGAGCGCGGCGCAAGCGCCCAGCCGGCGTTCGAGGACTGGCTCGCGCAGGACCGGGCTAGCAGCTTCGACCTGGCCGCGCCGCCCCTGATGCGGGTTGTGCTGATCCGCATGACGGACGACGAATGGCGGCTGGTCTGGACGCGCCATCATCTGCTGCTGGACGGCTGGAGCACGGCGCGCTTCTTTGCCGATGTGCTGCGTGATTACATCGAACCGCCGCGTCCTCAGCTGTTTGCCGCGTCTGGCAAGACCCGTTACCGCGATTTCATTGCCTGGCTTGGCGCGCGTGATATTGAACTGGAGCGCAGATTCTGGCAACAGCGCCTGGCCCGCCTTGACGAGCCGACACGGGTTGCCGAGCGAGAAGCGGAAGTCGGTCGTACAGCCGAACATCGCACCTGGCGCGCGACGTTCGCCGCCGATGCGACGACGCGCATGGCTGAAACCGCGCGCAGCCTGAAAGTAACGCTGAATACGCTGGTGCAGGGCGCATGGGCGCTTGCGCTGCAGCGCATGACCAACCAGCCGGCGGTGGCGTTCGGCGCCACGGTGGCAGGCCGACCCGATGCGCTGCCTGACGCCGACACCGTGCTTGGTTTGTTCATCAACACCTTGCCAATCATCACCGTGCCTGCGCCGCAGCGCTCGGCGGCGGCATGGCTGCACGAACTGCAGGGCGATAACGCTGCCGCGGCGGAGCATGCGCATACGCCGCTGTACGAAATCCAGCAATGGGCCGGACAGGGCGGGGCATTGTTCGATACGCTGGTTGTATTCGAAAACTATCCGGTCGATGAAGCATGGCAGGGGCGCGACGAACGAGCCCTCAAGATGCATGGCCTGCGCAACATCGAAGCGACCGATTTTGCCTTGACGCTGGTCATCGAGGCAGGAACGACGCTGACCATCGATTACGGCTACGATGCCGCGCGCATCGGTGAAGCGCGCGTGGTTTCCCTGCATCGCGCGTTTGCAGCGGCCGTCAACGCCATTGTCGCCAATCCGCAGGCGGCGCTCGGTACGATGGCAATCACGACCGATGACGACCTGATGACGCTGGCGCGCCATAACGCCACGACGCAGGCCTGGCCCGATGCACAGCAAATCGCGCTGCACCGCCAGTTTGAACGTGCCGCCGTTGCAAGGCCGGAAGCGGTCGCGCTTGAGTTCGTTGACGCACAAAGCCGCAAGCAGCAGATAAGCTACGGCGAACTCGATCAGCGCGCCAGCCGCGTCGCCGCGTCGCTGCTGGATGCCGGTGTCCGTCCCGATAGCGCCGTTGCCCTTTGCCTGGAGCGTTCTTTCGACATGGTAGTGGCGCTGATCGGCGTATTGAAGGCCGGCGCGGCTTACCTGCCGATAGATCCGGATTATCCGCCTGAACGCATCGCCTATCTGCTCAGCGATGCGCAACCGGCAGTAGTGATCACGCAAGCCCATCTGCGTGAGCGCGTCACCGCTGCTGTTTTGCACGCCGAGGCGCGCATCCTTACTGTCGATGAACTGATGCAAACTTCCACAGCCTTGCATCAGGCTGCGGATCTCAGCGCCGACCAGCTGGCCTACCTGATCTACACCTCCGGTTCGACCGGCAAGCCGAAAGGAGCCGGCAATACCCACCGCGCGCTGGCGAACCGGATTGCGTGGATGCAGTCGGCATACCGGCTGCGGCCTGACGACGTTGTTTTGCACAAGACGCCGTTTGGCTTCGATGTATCGGTTTGGGAATTCGTCTGGCCGCTGGCGGTCGGCGCCAAGCTGGCGATCTCCGCACCGGGCGACCACCGCGATCCGGCACGGCTGGTGGCTGCGATAGAAACGCACCGGGTGACGACGCTGCATTTCGTGCCGTCGATGCTGGCGGTTTTCCTGGGCTATCTCGACGACTTCAAAGCCGCCGCACGCTGCCAGAGCATCGAACGCATAGTCGCCAGCGGCGAGGCGCTGGCGCCGGAACTGGTGGCGCGCGTCGCGCAGCTGTTGCCGCGCGCCCGGCTCCACAACCTCTATGGCCCGACAGAGGCCGCCATCGATGTGTCGCACTGGACTTGTGAAGCGGACGGCAGCCGGACGGCTTCGGTGCCGATCGGCCATCCTATCGCCAACCTTCAGCTGCATGTGCTGGACACGGCTTTGCATCCGGTGCCGGCAGGCGCCGCAGGCGAACTGTACCTGGGCGGCGCGGGCCTGGCGCGCGGCTACCTTGGCCGCTCCGGACTCACGGCTGAACGCTTCGTGCCGGATCCGTTCGTGCCTGGCGCGCGCCTGTACCGCACGGGCGACCTGGCGCGCCGCCGGGCTGACGGTGCACTTGACTATCTTGGCCGCATCGATACCCAGGTAAAACTGCGCGGCCAGCGCATCGAACTCGGCGAAATCGAAGCTTTGCTGCGGACGGCTGCGGGTGTGCACGATGCCGTGGTGATCGTGCGCAACGAGCAGCTGATCGGCTACGTCGCGCGCGGCGCCGGCAGCACGCTCGATCAGGGCCCGCTGTTCGACCTGCTGCATGCGCAATTGCCCGCATACATGGTGCCGGCGCAATTGATTGAGCTGGATGCGCTGCCCGTCACCCCAAACGGAAAATGCGACCGCAACGCATTGCCTGCGCCGGTGCGCCAGGACAAGCCGGCAGCCGCCTTGCAGACCGATACCGAGCGCGAACTGGCCGCTATCTGGCAGCGGGTGCTGCGCCTCGACACCATCGACCGCGACGATGATTTCTTCATGCTCGGCGGCCATTCGCTGCTGGCGACGCAAGCCAATGCCCAGGCCAACCTGCATTGGACGCTGATGCTGCCGCTGCGGACACTGTTCGACGAACGCACGCTGGCGCGCTGCGCGGCTGCGATCGATCTGGCGCTGGCCGAACGGAGCGCCAGGCCGGGGCCGGATACCGCCAGCGCGATCGATGCGCTGCTGAGCGAACTGGAAATGGAAACCGACTGATGACTACTGTGAAACCTGACCTGCTTTCCCTTGCCGCCCGTTTTGCGCAATTACCGGATGCGCAGCGCAAGCTGTTTCTTCAGAAACTGGCTGCAGCGGGCATCGATTTCCGCCTGCTGCCGATTCCGCCGCGCACCGAGCGCACGGCAAGCGTGCCGGCTTCGTTTGCGCAGATGCGCCTGTGGCTGCATGCGCGGATGATCGACGAACCGGCGGCCTATCATATTACCGAGCGGCTGCAGCTCGACGGTGCGCTCGATGCCCATGCCTTGCGCCTGTCGTGCGATGCACTGATCGCGCGCCATGAAGCCTTGCGCGCCACTTTCACCGAAAGCGCAGACGGTGTGCAGCAGACAGTGCATGCGCCGGTGCGCTGTCCATGGCACAGCATCGACCTGAGCAATGTCGCTGCGTCCGAACGCGCCGCGCGTGCAGAGGAAATCGCGCGCAAGGATGAGGCAGAACCGTTCGACCTGACGCATGGGCCGCTGATGCGCGCCTACCTGATACGCCTGGACCAGAACACGCATTGGCTGGCGATCACGCTGCATCACATCGTATCGGACGGCTGGTCGGTCGACGTCATGCTGGCCGAACTGGGATCGTTTTACCGTTCATATGCGATGAAAGAGACGGTTTCGCTGACGCCGCTGCCGATCCAGTACGCCGACTACGCCTTATGGCAGCGCCGCTGGCTTGACGCTGGCGAACGGGAATCCCAGCTGGCGTTCTGGCGTGGGCAACTGAACGACAGCGTACTGATACTGCCAGGCGCCGCGCCTCGTCCGGCGCAACGCAGCGCACGCGGTGCGCGCCATTTGTTCCGGATCGATGCCCGGCTGGCGCAGCAAGTGCGAGTCCTGGCCAATGCGCAGCGGGCAACGCCGTTCGCGGTGCTGCTGGCGGCGCTGAATGCATTGCTGGCCCGCGCCTCCGGCGAATCGCAGATCCAGGTCGGGGTGCCGGCCGCCAACCGCGAACGCGGTGAAACCGCCGGACTGATTGGTTTTTTTGTCAACACGCTGGCGCTTGCCACGCGGATTGGCGTCACGCAGCCGTTCGCGGCGCTGGTGGAGCAGGTGCAGCGCGGCTTGATCGATGCACAATCGCACCAGGACGTGCCGTTTGAACAGGTGGTCGAAGCGCTGGGCGTGGTGCGCAGCGCAAGCCATAACCCGCTGTTCCAGGTAATGGCTGCCTACGGCGCACGCAGGCATCTGCCATCGCTTGCCGATGTCTCCATCACCATGCTGCCTTCCGGTTCGCCATTCGCTAAATTCGACCTGACGCTGGGTTTCGAGGAAAGCGACGACGGCGGCATTGATGCCGGCCTTACTTATGCGCTTGACTTGTTCGATGCCGATGCCATCGAGCGGCTGGCGGAACGTTTTGTCACATTGCTGGCGAGCGCGGTTGCCGCGCCTGCAACGATGGTCTGCGATTTGCAATGGCTGCCGCCGGCCGAGCGCGCGCAGCTGGATGCCTGGAATTGCCCGCAAGCGCATCAGCCGGCTGCATTCAAGGCGGTGCACGAACATATCGCCGAGCATGCGCGAACCCGGCCGGATGCGCGCGGCGTCGCCGATATGGATCGTTCGCTGACCCGTGGCGAAGTCGACAGGCGCGCGGCGCGGCTGGCGCAGCGTCTGGTTGCCGCCGGCGTCAGCGCCGAGATGCGGGTCGGCGTCGCGCTCAGCCGTTCGGTCGATTTGCTGGTCGGCCTGATCGCGGTGCTGAAGTCGGGCGGCGCTTTTGTGCCGCTCGATCCGGCCCATCCCCGGGAACGCCTGGCGCAGATCCTCGATGATGCGCAGATTACGCATGTCATTGCCGAAGACCAAAGTTTGGCGGCGCTGCCGGCTTCGGATTCCCTGCGCATCTGGCGGATTGACGGCGACGACAGCGGCGCGGATGACGCCGGGATTGCGCCGGCAGTACTGCCGGCCGTCGCGCCGACGCAGGCCGCTTATGTGATCTATACCTCCGGCTCGACCGGAAAACCGAAGGGCGTGGTGGTCGACCATGGCTCTTTCGCCCGTCATTGCGCGGCAATCGCCGAACGCTACGGCGCTGGCGAAGACGATGTGTTCCTGCTGTTCCAGTCAGTCAATTTCGACGGCGCGCACGAAGGCTGGTTTTCTCAATACATGTCGGGCGCAGCCGTGGCGGTGACCGCCGATACGCTCTGGCCGCCGGCGCTGACCTGCAAGATGATGGTGCGCGAGGGCGTCACCATGACCTACGTGCCGCCCGGCTGCGCCACGCAGCTGGCCGAATGGGCGCTGGCGCACGGCGCGCCGCCTGCCTTGCGTTCGCTGACGGTGGGCGGCGAAGCGACATCGCGCGAGGCGTTCGCGCTGATGCGCCGTGCATTCCCGAAAGTTCGCATCGTCAACGGCTATGGTCCGACCGAAACCGTCATCACGCCGATGCTGTGGATGTTCTATCCGCACGACGATGCCGCCAGCCTGGCGGACAGTGCTTACCTGCCGATCGGCACCCTGGTCGGCGCGCGTACCGCACATGTGCTGGATGCGCGGCTCAATCCCTTGCCGGTGGGAGTGATCGGCGAACTGTTCCTGGGCGGGGAAGGCGTAGGAGTGGCGCGCGGTTACCTGGACCGGCCCGCGCTCACTGCCGAGCGTTTTGTGCCGGACCCGTTCGGAGCGCCCGGCGCGCGGCTCTACAGTACGGGCGACCTGGTCAAGCGGCGCGCCGATGGCGTATTCGATTTCATCGGCCGTGTCGATCATCAGGTGAAGCTGCGTGGCCTGCGTATCGAACTGGGTGAAATCGAAGCGCAGCTGGCGGCACATGAAGATGTGCGCGAAGCGGTGGCAATCGTGCACGGCAAGGGCGCCCAGGCGGCGCTGGTGGCTTATGTCGAATTGAGCGACGAGGCCCGCCAGCGTCCGTTGCAGGCTGACGCAGCCGAACTGGACGCCCATCTGCGCCACACGTTGCCCGACTACATGGTGCCGGCGCATATCATCGTGCTGGATGCCTTGCCGCGCAATACGAACAGCAAGGTCGACCGCGCTGCGTTGCCGGAGCCAAAGCGGGTAGAGCGCGTGTACGAATCGCCCACGGCCGGCGTCGAGACGGCATTGGCGCAGATATGGCGCGAGGTGCTGGGCGCCGAACGGGTCGGCCGTGCCGATCATTTCTTCGAACTGGGCGGCCATTCTCTGGCGGCGGTGCGAGTGGCGACACGGGTGGCCGAGCGGCTAGCGTACGACGTGCCGGTGCGCGCGCTGTTTGAAGCGCCAAGCCTGGCGCAATATGCGCAGCGGGTGCTCGCTTCGGTCCGTACGGAACCGATGTTTGAAACCGAATTCCATGGGGCGGATGCCGCTGTCGCTCCCGACGCCAATGGCGTGCTGCCGCTGTCAGCCGCGCAGCTTGGTTTGTGGTTCTTGTGGCGCACCCAGCCGGAGAACGCTGCCTACAACATTCCGATTGCATTGCGCCTGCACGGTTCGCTCGATGCCGGCGCTCTGAGCGAGGCTTTCTCTTTGGCGGCTGCGCGGCATCCTGCTTTGCGCACCAGATTGGTCGAGCGGGCAGGTGGCCTGCCAGGCCAGTGTATCGACCGGCACTGGCAGGCCGCGTTGCCGGTAATCGACCTGAGCGGCGACGCATCGGCGACGGCAAGCGCCGTCGCGCTGACCGACGAAGATGCGCTCACGCCATTCAATCTGCTTGGCGCCGGACCGCTGTGGCGGGCAAGGCTGCTGCGCCTGGCAGCCGGCGACCATGTGCTGTCGCTGGTAGTTCATCACATCGTGTCGGATGGGCAGTCGATCGAACTGTGGTTCGACGATATCCGCACCACTTATGCCGCGCTGGTTTCTGGTTCCGCACCGGCGCGTGTCGCGCCTGCGCCATTGCCGGCAATGCCGGTGCTGCCGGTGCTGCCGGCGACGGCGCCGCGGGCGCGGCTGGCGTTCTGGCGCAGCGTCCTCGGCGATGTGCCGGCCAGCGTCTTGCCGGCGCCTTCATCCGGGCGGACCAGCGAGCCGCGCTGGGCGGCAAGCCGGATTGCCTTCGCGCTGGATGACAGCCTGGTCCGGCGCGCGCGTGCAATGGCGCTTGAAACCCATGCCACCTTGCCCATGTTGCTGCATGCGGCGCTGAACGTAGCGTTTTACCGTGCGACTGGCGCGGTTGACCAGCCGGTCGGCGTGCTGGCGTCGACGCGCGAACTGACGGGCGACGCCGCCCGCCTTGCGCTTGGGCTGTTCATCAATGCGGTAGTGGTGCGCATCCGCCTTGCCGGCAAGGATTCTCCCGCCACGGTCCTGGCTGCGGTGCGTGACGGCGCACTTGCCGCTTATGCCCATGCCGATACGCCATTCTCCGATGTGGTCGCTGCATTGCGTTTGCCGCGCTCGGCGATCGGCAATCCCTTGTTCCAGGTGATGTTCAACTACATGCGTCCGGCCGCCGCCGGGCACGATTGGGCCGGCCTCGCGCTTAGTGAATTCAACGATGTCAGGCACCGTGTGGTGTTCGAGCTGGAGCTGGATATCGTAGAACATTCGGACGGCCGCGTGACCGGAGCATTCTCGTATGCCAACGAACTGGTCGATGGCCCGTTTGTCGAGGCGCTGGCAACGGATTACCTGGAGGTCGTGCGCCTGTTCGTCGACGCGCCGCATGCAGCGCTTGGTACGGCCGAGCCTCGCTTCACCGATGTCACGCCGCAGGATCTGGCGACGGTAAATACAGATGGAATCGACGAGTTGCATGCAGAAGCCGGTCATTTTTCAGAGGCGCTGCAAAGAGTCTGGGATGGCTTGTTCGATGGCGACGCGCCATCGCGTGACGCCAACCTGTTCGAAGCCGGCGCCACTTCATTCGATATCGTGCGCTTCGTCGACGCGGCGAGGACTGCGGGTTACACGCTGACCATCGTCGAAGTATTCGCTGCACCGTATTTCTCGGTTCTGGGCAAGCGCCTGGCCGCGCGGTCTCCGGTTGCGATGGCGCTGCGCGATGCGGGCTGAAACCGGATTTTTCGGCTGTATCGCCATCGTCCAGGAATTTTTTTCAATCGGCACGCCTGGCGTGCCGGGTAAAACTGATAAGGAACATAGACATGCAACGAGATAGCGTTTTTGACCTGATTGGCGTCGGCTTCGGGCCGTCCAACCTTGCGCTTGCCGTGCGCCTTGCCGAAGAAGCAGGCGCATCGCACCTGAACCATTGTTTTGTCGAACGGCAGCCGGAATTCGGCTGGCACCGCGGCATGCTGCTGGACGATTGCCGGATGCAGATTTCCTTCCTCAAGGACCTGGTTACCCTGCGCGATCCGAAAAGCCGTTTCACGTTCATCAACTATCTGTTCGAGCGCGGCCGGCTGCCGGATTTCGTCAACCTGAAGAATTTTTATCCGACCCGGGTCGAATTCCATGATTACCTGAGCTGGGTCGCCCAGGCTTTTGACGAGCGCGTGCATTACGGCGAAACCGTGATCGGGATTGAACCTGTGGCCGCGGCAGGCAACAACGGCCAGGTCGATACGTTGCGGGTTTTCTCGCGCGACGAGGCTGGCCGCGAATGGCAGCGCGTGACGCATGCGCTGTCGGTGGGGATCGGCGGCTCGGCGCGGATTCCGGAAATGTTTACCGCGCTCGGCCCGCACAACGTGATTCATACCTCGAATTACCTGACGTCCGTCGACCGTGTGGTCGGCGCCCCGCAGAACTGTCCACGCAAGCGGATCGCGGTGATCGGCGCAGGGCAGAGCGCGGCCGAAGTGTTTGTCGACCTGACGCGCCGTTACCCCGGCGTCGACGTCAGCATGGTGATACGTTCCAGCGCGCTCAAGCCGGCCGACGACAGTCCGTTCGTCAACGAAATTTTCAGCCCGGCATACACCGACATTGTCTATGCACAGGCCAAGGATGTGCGGCGCTCGCTGATCGATCGTTTCCGCGACACCAACTATGCGGTGGTCGACCGTTCTCTCATCGAACAGATCTACGAAATGCTGTACCTGCAGAATGTCGCCGCCGAGCCTCGTCATCGCTTGCTGGCGAATACGGCGATCGAAGCAGCGGTGCGCAACAGCAGCGGCCAGGTCGAACTGACCTTGCGCGACCGCCTGAGCGGCCATGCCTGCGCCGAGCGGTTCGACGCGCTGGTGCTGGCAACCGGCTACGGCCGCGCCAACCACCTTGGATTGCTGGACGGGCTGGCGCCGTATCTGGGCGACGCCCTGGCGCAGGGCAACGTCAGGCGCGACTACCAGCTCGCCACGCCGGCGCACTTCAAGCCGCGCATCTACCTGCAAGGCTGTTGCGAGGATAGCCATGGCTTGTCTGACACGCTGCTGTCGGTGCTGGCGCTGCGCTCGGATGAAATCACCGCCTCGCTGGTGCAGGGGGCAAAGCAGGAACGGACGTTCAGTCCGGTAGTGGATCAACAGAAAAACGGAGTGGGCGGCGGCCGCATAGCTTCCGCCCTTTGATGAAGAAAGCGGGTTTTCAATACAAACCGCATTGCAATCGGGAGTAGTAGAAGATGGAATGGATAACAGGTACGCGTCGGCGTGCAATCGTCGTTGCTGTGAGTGTGCTGTTCGAGGCAACGGCAGTTGGTCATGCGCACGCTCAGCAGGCGGCGCAGCCGGCAAACGACGCGCAAAAAAATGGCAAGGCGGCAGACAGCACGCTGCCTGTCATCAACGTCAGCGCCGGCGCGGACGATGACGGCACCGTCGGACTGGTGGCGCGGCGCAGCGCCAGCGGTACAAAAACGGATACGCCGCTCAACGAGATTCCGCAGACGATCAACGTCGTCACCGCGGCGCAGATCGAGCAGACCGGCGCGGCCAGCATCAACGATGCGCTGCGCTATATTCCGGGCTTTTCGTCGTACGGCTCAGAAGTGCGTTCCGACTGGTATTCGGTATTGCGCGGCTTTACGCCCAGCGTGTTCGTCAACGGCCTGCAAGTGCCAAGTACGCTGAACCTGGCAAGCTGGCGCGTCGATCCTTACATGATCGACAGCATCAGCGTGCTGCGCGGCCCGACTTCGGTGCTGTACGGCCAGGGCGATCCCGGCGCCATCGTCGATGTCCAGAGCAAGCTGGCCAATGGCGAGCGGATCCGCGAACTGCAGGTGCAGCTGGGCGACTACGCCAGGAAACAGGTTTCTGTCGACGTCGGCGACAAGATAGACAAGGACGGCACGCTGTCGTACCGTTTCGTCGGCACCGGCCGCGACGGCAATTCGCTGACCGGCCCGCATGCCGAGCAGCGGGTCGCTTTCGCGCCGTCGATCAGGTGGCAGCCGGACGCCAGCACTTCGCTTACCGCGTCCTTGACCTATCTGCAAGACTGGGGCGACGCCTCCAATAACTTCCTGCCGGCGCAAGGCACCATCCTGCCCAATCCGAACGGCAAGATTTCCGAAAACCTGTACACCGGCGACCCGACTTTCTCGCACTACCGCAAGAAACAATGGTCGGCCGGCTACCAGTTCGAGCACAAGTTCGATCCGGTCTGGACCTTCCGCCAAAATACCCGCCTGATGCATCTGTCGCTCGACCAGGGCCAGGTATTCGGCGGCGGCCTGGATCCGGCCGATCCGTCCCAGCAAACGCTGTTGCGCTACGCAGGCCTGTACCAGCTCAACTACAGCCGTTTCGACATCGACAACCAGGCGCAAGCCAAATTCAGCAGCGGCCCGTTTGAACATACAGTATTGGTCGGCGCAGAATATAACCGCCAGAGCACGACCGACAGCGAATGGATGACGACCGGGACCAGCCTGAACATGTACAACCCGGTGTACGTCCCGATCACCAACGATATGCTGACCGGACCCGATTCTTTCCCGCGCACTTATACCAAGACCACGCTGAACATGTTCGGCCTGTATGCGCAGGACCAGATCAAATGGCGGCGCTGGGCGCTGACGTTCGGCGGACGGCAGGACTGGAGCAACACCAGGCAGAACGATATCGCCGGCGGCACCAGCTTCCGGCAGGACGATCATGCATTCTCCGGCCGGGTCGGGCTGGTTTACCTGGGCGATTACGGTTTGTCGCCGTACGTCAGCTATTCGACATCGTTCAATCCGATCATCGGCGTCAAGCTGGCTAACGGCGGCCTGGCCGCGCCGAGCAAGGGCCGGCAGATCGAGGCGGGCTTGCGCTGGCAGCCGGCCAACAAGAACCTGATGCTCAACGGCGCGCTGTACCAGATCTACCAGACCAACGTGCAGACGCCGGATCCTGCCGATCCGACCGGAAGCTTGTCGGTGCAGAGCGGCGAAGTGCGTTCGCGCGGCGTCGAGTTCAGTGCGGTTGGCAATCTGTCGCGCGAGTTCTCTATCATTTCCGCTTATGTCTACCAGGACGTGAAGGTCACCAAGGCCAACGATTCGTCGCTGGGCAAGTGGCCGGTCGATATCCCGCGGCCGCGCCAGATGGCGTCGCTGTGGGGTGACTGGACCTGGCGTACGGGCGCGCTGGCCGGCTTCGGCGCTGGCGCCGGCATCCGCTACCAGAGCGGCAATGCCGGGGCTTCCGACAATTCGCTGTATGTGCCGAGCTACACGGTGTTTGACGCCGGCATCCACTACGACTTGCCCAACTGGCGCCTGGCGCTGAATGCGACGAATCTGTTCAATCGCACCTACGTCAGCGGCTGCCAATCGGCGAACACTTGCTTCTACGGTAACCAGCGCACGCTGGTCGCCAGCGCCAGGTACAACTGGTAAGGCGCGAGTTGAACCAAAGCGTGGAATAGGGCCCGGTCCTGTGGCGTGAGGTACGGGACCGGCGCCGATCATCAATTTGTCTGAATGGATAAGACATTTATGCCAAAGAAAAAACTCGTTTATATCTGGTCCCTGAGAAACGCCGCGGCTGACAAGGCAGGGCAGGACGTCGCGTACAAGGATGGCGCGCGCTACATGAAATCGGTGCTCGAATATCTGGTCGAGGCGCTCAACGATACTGCGCTGGGCGACATGTATTCTCTCGAAAAAGTCATCTACGACGACGATGCGGATTCGGCCGTCGATCGCGAAAAACTGAAGGAGTATGGGTTCTCTTGCGAAGCCGGCAAGCGCTGGTTTTATCCGCCAGGGCTGAACGTGCAGGGGCGCCCTGTGAACGACCTGCTGCTGGCGATTCCGTCGGCGTACCGGCGGCTTGGGATGAATGCGCCGGAACGGCCGGCAGGCAAAAGCGCGTTCGAAAAGAAGCTGCTCGACACGCTGGTCGAGCTGCAGGCCGATATCGTCGTATTGGACGGTTTGCTGATCATCCTGGACGAGCTGGTGCGGCCAGGCAGCCGCTTCGAGCGCAAGATCGTCAACATCCATCCCGGCGTTACGCGTGCGGATTCGCCGTATGAGCGGCGCGGCGCTTATGCGACGCTAGACGCGCTGCACGGCGCGCGCGGCAAGAAGGTGGTCGACTGGCAAACCATGGAAACGGTGCCCGTGAAGCCGCTCTACATGACCGGCGCCTCCTTCCATTACGTGGATAACGGCATCGATTCGGGCGAAGTGATCCACGACGTGCTGAAAACCGAAATCGACAAGGAAGACACGATCCTGGAACTGCGCTGGAATAATTTCAACCGCAGCCTGTTTCCTGCGCTGCACGAAGGTCTCGTCAAGATCTATCGCTGACAACAATAACGGCCATGCACGACAAGTCGCATGGCCGTTATGTACCGCTATGTACATTCACCGCAGCGGATGACTGCCGCGGTCAGCTCTTTTTCGCCTGGTCGCGGATCGGCAGGTTGCGGATGCGTTTGCCGGTAGCCGCGAAAATGGCGTTGCACAAGGCAGGGGCGATAGGCGGCGTGCCTGGTTCGCCGACGCCGCCCAGCGGCATATCGTACTTGTGCGGCACCATGTGGACCCGCAAATTGCGCGGAGCGCTGAACGCGCGCAGCACTTCGTATTCATGGAAGTTGCCTTGCTCCGCGCTGCCGTTCTTGAAGGTGATTTCCCCGGTCAGCGCCAGGCTCAGGCCCATGATGCAGGCGCCCTCGACTTGCGAGCGGATCCGGTCCGGCGTGACCTGGGGACCGCAATCGATCGCCATGTCGACGCGCGGAATGCTGATCGTGCCGTCGTCCGCGACCACCACCTCGATCACCGCCGCCACATAAGACATGAAGCTGTAGGCGACGGCCAGGCCCAGGCCATGGCCCTTGGGCACCTTGCGGCCCCAGCCGGCTTCCTTGGTCGCCAGCTCCACCACCGCCCGCATGCGGCCGGTATCGAGCGGATACAAGACCGGCGATTCACCGTAGTTGGTGGTGTCGGACATCTCTTGCGGATTGACCTGGCGCGCCGGGCCGATCAGCTCCAGCAGGAATTCCCGATGGTCGCGCTTGGCCGCGGCCGCCAGTTCCGCCACGAACGACTGCACCGCAAATGCGTGCGGGATGTTGTAGACCGAACGGAACCAGCCGATCCGCGTATGCGCTTCGACTTCCGGCGCTTCAATGCGGATGTTGGGAATCACGAACGGGATATTGATCGCGCCCATGCCCAGTTCGCCCGGCTGTTCGCCTTTGGCGCCAGCGACAAAGGTCGAAGCGATGGTCGGCGCCGCGGTGCGGTGCAGCCAGGCTTGCGGCTTGCCTTTGGCGTCCAGCGTACTCTCCAGGTGTTCCAGCGAGACGGTATGGAAGTAGTCGTGGCGCAAATCGTCTTCACGGGTCCAGGTCACTTTCACCGGTGCGCCGTCCATGGCTTGCGACAGCAACGCTGCTTCTGCCGCGAAGTCAGGCTTGGACTTGCGGCCGAAACCGCCGCCCAGCAGGGTGACGTTGACTTTGACGTCGTCGGTCTTCCAGCCGAGGCGGCCGGCCACGGTATCGCGCGTGGCTTGCGGGTCCTGCACGCAAGCCCAGACTTCGCATTTGCCGTTGGCGGTGCGGGCGGTGGCGGCCGGCGGTTCCATGGTGGCGTGGGCCAGGTGCGGGATATAGTATTCGGCTTCGATGCGCTTGCCGGCCTGGCCCAGGACGGCCATGGTGTCGCCGTTGTTGCGCACCACCTTGGCCGGCTTGCGCGCGGCTTCTTGCAGGGTAGCCTTGAACGCAGTCGAGTCATAACCTGCGTGCGGACCGTTGTCCCAGGTGATTTTCAATGCTTCGCGGCCCTTGATCGCGGCCCAGGTGTTGCGCGCTATCACGGCGATGCCGCCGAGCGGATTGAACTTGGCCGGCGGCGGGCTGCCCTTGAGTTCGATGACTTTCACCACGCCCGGGATTTTCAAGGCTTCGGCAGGATCGAAGCTGGCCACTTTGCCGCCGTATACCGGCGGCCGCGCGACCACCGCATACAGCATGCCTTCCAGGCGGGTATCGATGCCGTACTGGGTGTTGCCGGTGACGATGTTGCGGAAGTCGACGCTGCCGAAAGCATCCTTGCCGATGTAACGGAATTGCGACGGATCTTTCAGCGGCGCTTGCGCCGGCACCTGCAGCTTGGCGGCGTCGACCGCCAGTTCGCCGTAACCGAGCTTGCGGTTGCTCTTGGCGTGCAGCACTTCATGGTTCTTGGTGGTGATTTCTGTTGCCGGCACGTTCCAGCGCGCGGCGGCGGCCGAGACCAGCATCAGGCGCGCAGTGGCGCCGACCTGGCGCATCGGCGTGAAGAAATGGCGCATGCTGCGCGAGCCGTCGGTGTTCTGGTTGCCGTAGCGGCTTTCGTCGGCGTTGGCTTGCACCACGCGCACCCGGCCCCAGTCGGCGTCGAGTTCATCGGCTACCACCAGCGGCAGGCTGGTGCGGATGCCTTGGCCCATTTCGGAGCGGTGGGCAATGATGGTGACGATGCCGTCGGCGCCTATCGAGACAAATACCAGGGGATCGTTGACGGTGCCGCCAGGCATGTTGGCGCCGCCGTATTTTTTTGCCGGCGCAGCGGCATCGGCTGCCATCACCAGTCCGTTCACGCCTACCGTCAGCGCCAGCCCGGTAAAGGCGCCGACTCCCTTGAGCCAGGTGCGGCGGCTTACGGAAGCGACTTCGGTGTTAGCGCTATCTTTAGCGAAATCGAAAGCGGCGCTCATTTTGCGACTCCGTTATCGGTGACATGCGCAGCAACCTGCTTGATTGCAGCGCGGATGCGGGTATAGGTGCCGCAGCGGCAGATATTGCCGCTCATGGCGTCGTCGATTTCCTTGTCGGTCGGCTTCGGCGTGGTTTTCAGCAAGGCGGTGGCAGACATGATCTGGCCGGCCTGGCAGTAACCGCATTGCGGCACGCCCAGCGCGATCCATGCTTCCTGCACGGCATGGCCGACCTTGTCGTCGGCGATGGCTTCGATGGTGGTGACTTTTTTGCCGGCGGCGGCGCTGATCGGCGTGATGCAAGAGCGGATCGGGGCGCCGTCCAGGTGCACGGTGCAGGCTCCGCACAGGGCCATGCCGCAGCCGAATTTGGTGCCGGTCATGCCGATATGGTCACGCAGGGTCCACAGCAGCGGGGTGTCTTCCGGTAAGTCGATCTCATGCTGCTTGCCGTTGATGTTCAGGCTTGTCATGGTGGGTTCTACCTTTCCAGCTTGGGGTTGATAACCTATTGATGGATAAATCGGGGCGGCATGGTCGAATTGGCAATGCCTTGATTCCTTGCTGCCAAATTGACGTGACGAACCGCGCCTGGGCATTGTAGACCTAACTGAAATTCTTTGATTGAGCGCAACTGTTTCGAGGATAATTGGCAGATTGCAATTTTGGTGATGGAGTTCCGATGTCCGATTTGTTGAATAGAGCTGGCCGCATTCCCGACAATGTTTCGCTGCCCGAGCTGACGCTGCGAGGCATCATCCTTGGCGCCCTGATTACGGTCGTGTTCACGGCCTCCAACGTGTACCTGGGCTTGAAAGTCGGCCTGACTTTTTCTTCCGCCATCCCGGCCGCCGTGATTTCCATGGCCGTGCTGCGCATGTTCAAGAGCGCCAATATCCTTGAAAACAATATGGTCCAGACCCAGGCTTCGGCCGCGGGCACGCTGTCTTCCATCATCTTCATCCTGCCTGGTCTGGTGATGATCGGTTACTGGCAGGGTTTCCCGTACTGGCAGACGCTGGCGATCTGCGCCGCCGGCGGCATGCTGGGCGTGATGTTCACGATCCCGCTGCGGCATGCGATGGTGGTGCAAAGCGACCTGCCTTATCCGGAAGGCGTGGCGGCGGCTGAAATCCTGCGCGTCGGCAGCGCCGAAGTCGAACTCGACGGCGCCACCGGCAAGGCCGGGACAAGGACCGAAACCGGCATCGTCGACATCATGGCCGGCGGTTTCACCGCCGCTGCCGTGACCTTGTTCTCATCCGGCTTCCGGGTGCTGGGCGAAGGCATCAACCTGTGGTTCGCGGCTGGTCCGGCAGTGGTGCGCCTGTCCGCCGGCTTTTCGCTGGCCTTGCTGGGCGCGGGCTACCTGATCGGCATCGTGGCCGGCATCGCCATGCTGATCGGCTTGCTGATCGCCTGGGGCGTGGCCGTGCCGGTACTGACCTCGATGCACAGCATCCCGGACGGCGTGACGCTGGCCAAATATGCTACCGGCCTGTGGAGCAAGGATGTGCGCTTCATCGGCGCCGGCACCATCGGCGTGGCCGCGGTATGGACCTTGATCACCTTGTTCAAGCCGATGCTGGAAGGCGTCAAGACTTCGTTCCAGGCTCTGCGCGGCGGTAAGGGACGCATCAACATCCCGCGCACCGAGCAGGACCTGGCGCCGAGCTGGATCATCGGCATCACGCTGGCGCTGGTGGCCATCCTAGTAGCGACTTTCGCCAGCTTCCTGAGCGCTGCGCCTTTGTCGGCCGGCATGGTGTGGGGGCTGGTTGCCTATAGCGTCCTGTTTGCCGTGATCTTCGGTTTCCTGATCGCCGCTGCCTGCGGCTACATGGCAGGGCTGATCGGTTCTTCCGCCAGTCCGATTTCCGGCGTCGGCATCGTCGCCGTGGTGCTGGTGTCGCTGCTGATCCTGCTGGTCGGCGGCGGCGACGGCCTGCTGGCGACCGAGAGCGGCAACAAGCTTGGGATTGCGCTGGCGATCTTCACCACTTCGGCAGTGATCGCGGTGGCCACCATTTCCAACGACAACCTGCAGGATTTGAAAACCGGCTGGCTGGTCGGCGCCACGCCTTGGCGCCAGCAGGTGGCCCTGCTGATCGGCTGCGTGGTGGGCGCCGTGGTGATTCCGCCGGTGCTGGAGCTGCTGTATAACGCCTACGGTTTCGCCGGCGCCATGCCGCGCGCCGAGATGGATGTGACGCACGCCTTGTCGGCGCCGCAGGCAACCTTGATGACCGCCATCGCGACCGGGATTTTCACCCATCAGCTGAACTGGGACATGATACTGATCGGCCTCGGACTGGGCGTAGTGCTGGTGACGATCGACGAAGTGCTGCGCCGCCGCGGCGGCGTGGCGCGTTTGCCGGTGCTGGCGGTAGGCATCGGCATTTACCTGCCGCCGACGGTCGCTTCGACCCTGGTGCTGGGCACCTTGCTGGCCTGGGCGATAGAACGCATCCTGAAAAAGCGTGCGCAGAAGGCGGGCCTGCCGTATGAACAGTTCGCCGAAGCGCCAAACCGGCGTGGCGTGCTGCTGGCGTCCGGCCTGATCGTCGGCGAAAGCCTGGTGGGCGTGCTGCTGGCGGCCATCATCGGTTTTACCGGCAACGATTCGCCGTTGGCGCTGGTTGGCGCTTCCTTTGAAAACACTGCGCAATGGCTGGGGCTGATCGTGTTTGCCGCAGTGGCCTGGGTCTTCTCGCGCCGCGTGCTGACGGCGCGCCAGCAATAGGCATTCGCCGGCTGCTGTATAACCGTTAAAAAAATGGACCGGGCTGATTACCCGGTCCATTTTATTTTGCAGGTCTGTATCCAGCCATGCCGGCCGGCTACTCGTGGTGCAGGGCGATCCCGAACCGTTCCGCCAGCGCGGCGCGGCCTTCCGGCGTGATGCCGACCACGCGCGAATGCTTGCTCCTGGTCAGCCAGCCCAGTTCCACCATGCGCTTCGCCAATGTCGCGCCGAGGGCGCCGGCCAGGTGGTCGCGCCGTTCGCTCCAGTCGAGGCAGGGGTAGGCGAACTGGCGCCGGCTCTTCTGCAGCTGGCGGGTATCGATGCCGAAGTCTTCGAACCAGGTTTCGCCTTGTTCGGACAATGAAAAAGTGCCGTCGTCGGCATGCAGCAAGCCGCGTTCAAGCAGGACCTCGGTCAGCCTGGTTCCCAGCTTTCCCGCCAGGTGGTCGTAGCAGAAACGGGCGGTGCAGATGGCGTCGTTGCCGGTTGCGAGGCCGATGCGCTTGCGCTTCGGGGCGAACACCATCAGGGATTCGATCAGGCGCGCCACTTCCGGCGAGGCCAGCCGAAAATATTTGTGGCGGCCTTGCGTGGTCATGTCGAGCAGCTTGTCTTCCAGCAGCTGGCGCAGGTGCGCGGTAGCGGTGGCGGGCTTGATTTCCGTGCCGTACGCCAATTCCTTGGCGGTCAGGGCGCGTCCTTCCATCAGCAGCGCCAGCATCTGGATGCGGGTCGGGTCGCCGATGGTGCGGGCCAGCCGGCTGAGGTCGGGTTCATCGTTCATAGTTTGATGGTAACCGTACTGTTGTTGTGTGACAAGCGGGCGCAACAAGCCCAGAATCGAGCCTTGACCATTCAGGCAACGGAGCCGCTGCAATGACATCTCACCAACTGGCGCAAGCACCGGCCACACCTGTTGCGAAAGCGGCCATGCCCGCCGCTGGCTGGACCATCGCGGCCAGCAGTTTCGCTTTTATCATCGTCCAGCTCGATATCACCATTGTCAACGTGGCGCTGCCGCAGATCGGCGCTGACCTGGGGGCGCGCGTCTCGGCTTTGCAATGGGTGGTGGACGCCTATACCCTCGGTTTTGCGGTGTTCCTGCTGTCGGCCGGCGCCCTGGGCGACAAATTCGGCTCCAAGCGTTTGTTCCTGGCCGGATTCCTGCTGTTCGCCCTGGCTTCGATCGCCTGCGGGCTGGCGCCGAACGCCGGTTTCCTGAACATCGCCCGCGCCATCCAGGGCATAGGCGCGGCGCTGCTGGTGCCCAGTTCGCTGGCGATCCTGAACCGTGCCTGCGCCCACGATAAAAAACTGCTCGCCAAGGCGATCGGACTCTGGACCGCGGCCGGCGGCGTCTCGATTGCCGCCGGCCCGGTGCTGGGCGGCCTGCTGCTGGCGACCGCGGGATGGCGCAGCATCTTCTGGGTAAATATCCCGATCTGCATCCTGGGTTTTTTGCTGACCTTGCGCGTGGTGCCGGCCATGGCAAGCAAGCTGCATGTGCATCCCTTCGATTTCCTGGGACAGGTGCTGGCGATTGTCGCGCTGACCGGGCTGGTTGGCGCGGTGATCGAACTGCATCCGCTAGGACTGGAGCATCCGCTGGTATTGTCCGGATTCTGCGTGGCCCTGGCCGCAGGCGTCGCCTTCGTCATGGTGGAAAAGAAAGTGCCGCATCCGATGCTGCCGCTGAACTTCTTTCGCCAGACCAGTTTTACTGCGGCCGTCCTGTTCGGCGTGCTGGTGAATTTTTCTTACTACGGCGTGATTTTCGTGATCAGCTTTTACCTGCAGAAAGTGCAGGGCTATAACTCGCTGCAGGCGGGATTGGCGTTCCTGCCTTTGACCGGAACCTTCATATTTTCCAACCTGGCCAGCGGCTGGCTGATCGGGCGCGCCGGCATACGATTGCCGATGGTGCTCGGCGGCCTGATCGGCGCCCTGGGATACGGTTTGCTTGGCACTATCGGCATCGCCAGCCATGCCAGTTTCCTGCAGATGCTGCCAGGTTTCATACTGATCCCGGCCGGCATGGGGCTGGCGGTGCCGGCCATGACGACCTCGATATTGTCCAGTGTGGAAAAAAACCGGGCGGGGACGGCGTCGGCAGTGCTTAATACCGCCAGGCAGGTCGGCGGAGCGGTTGGGGTGGCGGTGTTCGGGGCTTTGGTCAGCGACGGTTTTGGCGGCGGTATGGTCGGCGGCGTCAGGATCGCCTTGTGGACGGCGACCGTGCTGTTGTTGGCGGCTGCGGGGCTGGGTTACCTGGTGCGGCCGGTTGCAACACAATGACCCGATGCGCCGAGCAAGAAATATTTCAAGAATTATGGGGGGCAGCAACCGGATTGCCTCGATTGCACAGTCAGGCGGATCGCAGGTGGCATTTAACTATGTTTTGGCGGGTGGCGACCAAGGCATACACAATTTGACGCATTCTTGAATGCAATGTTTGAAAAATCATTAAATAGAAAATAATTCATCGATGCTATATTGGAAAGCTGATAGTTTCCCCATAAAGAATATTGAGAGATAAGTCGTGGGATTAAATACAAACGAGTGGAAATCGTCGTCAGGTTCAGATGTCGAGCAACCCTGTCGAATAGAGGAAAGATTACGATTCAACTCAGCAGCGGTTATTCCTGGCGACATTGCCTCGGTGAAGGAGCGGCTGTGAGCACGACAGGCCCGGCAGGCTGGCCGGAAGACTTCCCGTTCCGGCCGCATCTGCGCTTCTGTACGCTGGGCAACGAGAACGTGACGGAGGTTATGGAGAGCTTTCGCATTGCGTGCGAGCAGCTGGGGTACTCGACCAGCATCGAAGCCGCGCCCAGCGTAGACAATGCCGACATCAACCTTTTCTTTTTCGCGATGGGTCTTGGCTTGCCTTCCGATGCGGAGCTGCCGCTCAACGCCATCGTTGTCAATTTTGAGCCTGGCCTGCCTGAACTGTTGGCAGAAATGCCCGGTTATCGCCACTTGCTCCAGCGCGCATGGGTCTGGGAGTACAGCCTTGATAATCTGAAGCATCACCAAGCTCTGGGGATACTCAGGTCTGACTACGTACCCCTGACTTTCGAGCCGAAGGCGACGCCCATCGTGTCCGAAGATCAAGTACTGAACGATGACCAGCAGGATATCGATGTCATCTTCTTCGGTGAAACCATGCCCCGTCGGCTCTCCGTTCTGAGCGCGCTGGAGTCGCACGGGCTTCGGGTTGTCTATCCGATAGGAAAGGCCTGGACGCCCGCGCAGCGCGATGCCTTGCTGCCGCGTGCAAAGGTCGCCTTAAACATGCGCAAGGCAGATCACACAAGCACTGCAGAATTGCCGCGCTTGTCCATCCTGTTGCGCAACCGCAAAGCAGTCGTGTCAGAGCTTTACCCGCATTCCGAGATACCACCGGTGCTGCGCGACGCCGTCGAGGGCTGCTCGTACAACGAACTCGTCGAGCGAGTGCATGCGCTGCTGGCCGATGCTCCGCGGCGGCGCATGCTCGAGAAGGCCGGCCCTCTCGCGTTGCTTGGCTTGACGCCACAGAAAGAGATTTTGGCTGGCGCAATCCAGCGTTATGTTGCTGCAGTCCGTCAGCGCCTGTAGCGCAAACCGTCAGCAGACGTATGAGGCCCCGGGCCGAATATTGCTCGCCGCCAAACGCAAAAAAAATCGCTGGCAAGCAAAACTGCTCAAGCGCGATCTGCTTGCGCGGGCAGCGATCATGGCGTGCTTGCGGGAGCTAGATACGGTCGAATTTCAAAAAATGAGAGCAAAAAGTGGAGTGAGTGAATCCAATATCATCAGAGTCAAGTACCGGCTCGCTTAGCAAAGCATGCTGCGAGCCGGTGCTTCTACTACAAATTATTTTTTGTGCTCAACACGGTGATGCTTCTTCACCATCTTGCCGTGATGTTTGACAGGCTCTTGCTTGGTGGTTTCAACCTTGCGGTCATTGCGTGCATCAGGATGGCCGGCCAGCGGGTCGCCGGAGTTCTGGGCTTGTGCGAACGGAGTCAATGCGAGGAGGAGAGCGGCGATACCAAATAGCTTTTTCATATTTATTCCTTCCGTTGATAGGGTTTCACAATCCGCATCTGCAGCGGGATGTCTTATAAACGCCGTGGGGGATATTCGGTTGACAACGGCGATATTATCGGATGGTAACTTCGTGTAACATCGGCCGCACGCCTTTGCCATGGAGCCTTGAATGAAAAAACGCCAGTTTCTGTGGACCGCCGGCCTTTCGCTTGCCGGCACCTTGGGAATATCCGCAGCACCAGCTTACGCGATCGCCGCCGCAAAGAATACAGCGCCAGCCGTGCTGACGATAACCGGCGCCATCGAACGCAGCAACCGCGGGCCGGTCGATCCGGTGATTGACCAGATGATGCACAAGCAGAACGTGCAATTCGCCAGCGCGTTCACCTTCGACCTGGCTGCGCTGGCAAAGCTGCCGGCAGTGACCATCAACCCGACCCTTGAATACGACAGCAAGCCGCACCAGCTGCGCGGCCCGCGCCTGGCCGATGTGCTGGACATGCTGGGCGCCAGCAAGGCGCCGGAGACGCAGATCGTGTTCCATTCGGTGGACGGCTACATGCCGCAGCTGAGTTTCGCCCAGCTCAGGAAATATGGCTACATCCTGGCGACGCATATCGACGGCAAGCCGATGGGGATCGGCGGTTTTGGGCCCGTCTTCGCGATCTACGATGCCGACCGTATCGCTGAACAGGCGCAAAAACCGTTGGACCAGCGCTTCGCTCTCTGTCCCTGGGGCCTGTATTGCATCGAGGTGGTTGCGGGCAAGTGAAGCAAGGGCCTCATCGCCTGTTCATTATTCACTGCTGAACAGCTCGCCTTGCAAGACGGCCGGTTCGTTCGCGGCTTCCTCTTTCCTGGCAAGCGCGCTGGCCCGCACGCCTAGCAACCTGAGGCGCCTGTCCAAGGTAACGCGGCGCAGGCATTCCCCCGCCGCCTGCCGGATCGCGCCTGCGTCGTCGGTCGCGGTGGACAGCGTAAGGTCGCGGGTGACGATGCGAAAATCCGAGAAGCGCAATTTGATTCCCACCGTGCGGGTGACATAACCTTTCCTTTGCAGGTCGCCGGCCAGCCGCACGCACAGGTCCGTGAATATCGGCGTGAGGGTGTCGCGGTCGAGCTTGGCGTGCAGGTCTCGCTCGAAAGTGGTTTCGCGGCTGATTGATTTGGTTTCGGAGCTGGTGACGACGGGGCGGTCGTCCAGGCCGTTGGAAGTGCGCATCAGCCATTCGCTGTAGGTGCGGCCGAAATTATCCTGGAGCACGGCGGGGTCGGTTGCCGCCAGTTCGCCGATGGTATTGATGCCGAGCGCGCTCAGTTTTTCAGCTGCCTTGGGGCCGATGCCGTTGACTTTCCTTGCCGCCAGCGGCCAGATGCGCGACGGGATATCGGCTTCGGTAATCACGGTCAGGCCGTTCGGCTTTTCCAGCTCCGAGCTGATCTTGGCCAGCAGCTTGTTGGGAGCGATGCCGATTGAACACGACAATCCGGTTGCCTCGCGTACGGCATCCTTGATGCGTTGCGCCAGCACGCGGATGTCGTCCGGATGCTGGCTCAGGTCGATATAGATTTCATCGATGCCGCGATCCTCTATCAGCGGAGCGATCTCGGCCACCGCTGCCTTGAACAGCCGCGAGCAATGGCGGTAAGACTCGAAATCGGTCGGCAGCAGGATCGCATCCGGCGCCAGCTTGGCGGCTTTCATCATGCCCATCGCGGAAAACACGCCCAAGGCGCGCGCTTCGTAGGTGGAGGTGGTGACGACGCCGCGGCCGACATAATCGCGCAGCTTGTGATACTGGAGCTTTCCGTCTTTCCCGGGCTCCGGCTTATGCCTGGAGCCGCCGCCGATCACTACCGCCTGGCCGCGTAGTTCAGGGTAGCGCAGCAGCTCCACCGACGCGTAGAAAGCGTCCATATCCAGGTGCGCAATACGACGAATGGGCGAGGACATGAAATCAATGTGTTTGAATGCTTAATACGGCCATAGCATACCATTACTGTATATAAAAACAGTGTTTTAGGTAAATTTTTTCAAACAAATTTTACTTGTCTTTAACGCAGGTCAGAGTATTGAACGTCGATCCATGGATTGAGAATTGCCGCGCCGGTCGCCTGAAAGTCAATGACGTTGCGTGTTACGACCGTCATGCCGTGAACCAGGGCGGTCGCAGCAATCAGCCCGTCACGAACCGGCCGCGGGTCCGGGACATGCAACCGCGCGCTGCGCAGGGCGACAGCGGTGTCCACGACCAGGATGCGGCCTGAGAAGGCCGGCAGAACATGGCTGCTCATCCAGGCCCGGAATATGGCGCCCTGCGAAGGGTCGCGGCGTTCCGCGAGCAATATGCCGATTTCCAGTTCCTGGATAGTGATCGCAGATAGGTACAAGTCAGACGCATCCACGCTGTCGGCCCAATCGGCAACGCATTTATCGGTTTTCCCGAGACGGATTTTCCGTAGCTCGGATACGACATTGGTATCGAGGATATACATCAGGAAAGATCCGCTGCCTGTGCCAGGTCGTCCAGGCAAGGAATTTCAAGTTCTATGGCTTCGATTCCAGGCATAGCCAGCAAATCCGCGATCTTGGTCCTGCCGCCGCTGATTCTCTTGTATTCATCGAACGTCAGCAGCACGTGCGCCGGCCGGCCGCGATCCGTGATGAATACCGGACCGGCTTCTGCGGCCTTTTTTGCCTTGCTGGCATCCTGGTTGAACTGACGGCTTGAGAGGGTTGTGATAGTCATCTTGGCAGCCCACAATGATTTGTAATGTAGATATGTTACTACAAATATAGGGCTATGCAAAAATATGTAGACACATCTCTACAATTTGTTGGTTTTACAATACAGGGCTGAACAAACGGGCGACATGGATCAGCACCCGGTACAGGTAATGCAGCCGCTCGTAGTCGGCTGCATCGATTTCAAGCGCCTGCTCAAAATCGGTCTTCAGCATCTGTTCGACCTCGCCGGCGAATGCCGGATCGATATTCAAGGCGGTGATCTCGAAGTTGAGCCGCAGCGAACGGTTATCCAGGTTCATGCTGCCGACCGCCGCCGTGTCGTCGTCGATCAGCAGCACTTTCTGGTGGATGAACCCGGGCTGGTAGCGGAACACGCGGATGCCGGCGCGCACCGACTCGTGCGCGTACAAGGTCGATGCCAGGAACACGGTGCGGTGGTCGGCGATGGCCGGGATCAGGATGCGTACGTCGACGCCGCGGAACACCGCCAGCTGCAGGGCGGCGTTGACGGCGGAGTCCGGCACCAGGTAAGGCGTGGTCAGCCACAGCCGGCGGCGGGCGGCGTGTATCGCCTGGACGAAGAACAGCGAACAGGTTTCCTGGGCGTCGGCCGGACCGGTGGCGGCAATCAGGCTGGTGGCCGGGCCGTCGCCGGCGCGCGGCGGCAGCAAGGCAAGCGGTTCGCCGTTGATCCAGTGCCAGTTTTCGTCGAAGGCCAGCTGCAGGTCGGCTACTGCCGGACCCTGCAACTCCATGTGGGTGTCGCGCCACGGCGCCAGCGGCGGTTTGAGGCCAAGGTATTCGTCGCCGACATTGAGGCCGCCGACAAAACCGCGCCAGCCATCGACCACGACCACCTTGCGATGGTTGCGGAAGTTGAGCTGGAAGCGGTTGCGCCAGCGCCGGGTGGCGAAGCGGTGGATCTGGACGCCGCCGGCGCGCAGGATCGCATCGTAGGTTGCGGGCAGGTCGTGGCTGCCGACGCCGTCATACAGCACGTGGATGCGGACCCCGGCGGCGGCGCGCTCTAGCAGCGCTGCTTGCAGCCGGCGCCCGAGTTCGTCGTCGTGGATGATGAAAAATTGCACCAGCACATAATGTTCGGCGCCGGCGATGGCTTCGAAGATGGCATCGAAACTGGCCCTGCCGTTCACCAGCAAGCGCAGGCGGTGGCCGCTCAGGAACGGCACCCCCAGCATTTTGCTGATGGCCTGGTAGCGCTGGGCGCCGGCATGCGGCGGGTACTGTTCAGACAGGGTCAGCTGGGCCGGATCGTCCAGCTGGCGCAAGCGGGCCTGGCGCGAGTGATGCAGCTCAACATAACCGGTGAAACGCTTACTGCCCAGGAACAGGTAAGGCAGCAGGGTGAAGTAGGGCAGCAGCACCAGCCCGAATACCCAGGCCACCGCGCCTTGCGGCGTGCGGGTGTGCATCAAGGCGTGGATGGCGGCGACGACACCGGCCACATGCAGCAGCAGAACGACGGTGGAAACCAGGGCAAACGGCAAATACGGCATTCAGGCAGCTCCGAATCTCTTGCAAGCTTGCATCTTAGCCAATAACCGGAGCGGCCCGCTTATTTTTTTGCCTGCAGTGCAATCCGCACCGCCAGGCCGGCCAGCACCGTACCCATCAGCCAGCGCTGGATCAGCAGCCAGCTGGGCCGGCTGCCCAGCACGCCGGCGATCGAACCGGCCGCCAGCGTCACCATCGAATTGACGGTGATGCTGACCACGATCTGGATCACGCCCAGCACCAGCGACTGCACCAGGATGCTGGCGCCGTTCGGATCGATGAACTGCGGCAGCAGCGCCAGGTAAAGCAAGGCGACCTTGGGGTTGAGCAGGTTGGTGAACAAGCCCATCAGGAACAGCTTGCGGTTGCTGTCGGCGGGCAGGTCGCGTACCGCGAACGGCGAGCGCCCGCCCGGTTTTACCGCTTGCCAGGCCAGGTACAGCAGATAGGCGGCGCCGCCGAAGCGCAGCAGGTCGTAGGCCAGCGGCACGGCAAACAGCAGGGCGGTGATGCCGAACGCCGCGCACAGCATGTAAAACACAAATCCGGTGGCGACGCCGGCCAGCGATACGAAACCGGCCTTGGGGCCTTGGCAGATCGAGCGCGAGATCAGGTAGATCATATTGGGTCCGGGCGTGAGCACCATGCCGAAAGCCACCAGCGCAAAACCCAGCAATAAATTAAGATTCGGCATACATGTTTCCAGAAGATTGGCAGGAGGCTGGCTCGGGGCCAGCTTGCGTATTTTGAGCTAAAACTTGCCGCTTCGCATGGGTATTTCCAGGCAGGGCGTTTTTTAAAAAAGGAAGCAACAGATGAAGCTGTTACGAATAGGCCACAAAGGCCAGGAAAAGCCCGCCATGCTGGATGCCGGCGGCAAGCTGCGCGATTTGTCCGGCGTGATCGCGGATATCACGCCGCAGCAGCTGACGCCCGCCGGGCTGGCAAAGCTGCGCGGACTCGATCCGGCCAGCCTGCCGGAAATTGCCGCGCCAGGCCGCATCGGCACGCCGTTCACGGGCGTGGGGAAATTCATGTGCGTGGGCCTGAACTACAGCGACCACGCCGCCGAATCCGGTTTGCCGGTGCCGCCGGAGCCGGTGCTGTTCAATAAATGGAGCAGCTGTATCAGCGGTCCCGACGACGCCATCGTGATGCCGAAAAATTCGGTCAAGACCGACTGGGAAGTCGAACTGGGTGTGGTGATCGGCAGCAAGGCGCGTTATGTCGCGCTGGACCAGGCGCTGTCGCATGTCGCCGGCTATTGCGTGATCAACGATGTCTCCGAGCGCGAGTACCAGATCGAACGCAGCGGCACCTGGGACAAGGGCAAGGGCTGCGACACCTTCGGTCCGGTCGGGCCGTGGCTGGTCACCGCCGACGAAGTGGCCGATCCGCAAAACCTGTCGATGTGGCTGGAAGTCAACGGCAAGCGCTTCCAGGACGGCAGCACCAAGACCATGATCTTCAATGTCGCTTTCCTGGTCCATTACATCAGCCAGTTCGCCACCCTGTACCCGGGCGATATCATTTCCACCGGCACGCCGCCCGGCGTCGGCATGGGGCAAAAACCGCCGCTGTATCTCAAGCCTGGCGACGTGGTGCGGCTCGGCATCGATGGGCTGGGCGAACAGCGGCAGACCGTGTACGCCTGGGATGAGAGCTTGCTCGACTGATTTGATTTGTGCCTGGCAGGCACAAGTGTTGTTCTGATTTCCTGGATTGTTATCGCTGTCGGAATAAATAATAATAAATTTACATTCCGGCAGTCAATGTTTGACGCGATTGACGCCAACATACCGAGGCAAACCATGAAATCAGAGAACATCAGCCATCTGCTGACCCGCGCACATACCCATGACGTTGTCTACCTGGCTGAAGACCAGACCATCTCGATCCAGAAAGCCTTGAAACAGGGCGAAAGAATCAAGTGCCTGAGCGGCTTGCTGTGGATCACCGCCGAGAATTTCAAAGGCGACATTTTCCTGAATGAAAACAAGGATGTTGAAATGCACGGCGCCCGGCACATCGTGATCACCGCGCTGAAGCCTTCCAGTTTCACCTACGAGCAAGCGATGGCGTAGTCGATGGCGTAATATTTGGCATTGCTCGCCGTTCCGGGCGAGTGTCTTGGCCTGCCCATGGCCGCGGAGAATGCCAATGTCTTTTGATGTCGACCTGTTTGTAATCGGCGCCGGTTCCGGCGGCGTGCGCGCCGCGCGCTTTTCCGCCGGCTTCGGCGCCCGTGTGGCGGTGGCGGAAAGCCGCTACCTGGGCGGCACCTGCGTCAATGTCGGCTGCGTGCCGAAAAAATTCCTGGTGTACGGCGCCCATTTCAGCGAGGACTTTGAACAAGCCTCCAGTTTCGGCTGGACTGCCGGCAAGCCGCAGTTCGACTGGAGCACGCTGATCGCCAACAAGAACCGCGAGATCCACCGGCTCAACGAAGTCTACCGCGGCTTGCTGCTCAACAGCGGCGTCGCCTTGCATGAAGGCCACGCCCGGCTGCTGGACAAGCATACGGTCGAGATCAACGGCCAGCGCATCAGCGCCGCCAACATCCTGGTCGCTACCGGCAGCTGGCCGCAAGTGCCGGACATCCCCGGCAAGGAATTCGCCACCACCTCCAACGAAGCCTTCTTCCTCAAGCAATTGCCGCGCCGCGTGCTGGTGGTCGGCGGCGGTTATATCGCCGTCGAATTCGCGTCGATTTTCCATGGTCTGGGCGCGCAGACCAGCTTGCTGTACCGGGGCGACCTGTTCTTGCGCGGTTTCGACCATGGCGTGCGCCAGCACCTGAATGACGAGTTCAAGAAGAAAGGCGTCGACCTGCAGTTCAAGGCCGATATCGCCAGCATCGCCAAACAGGCTGACGGCAGCCTGCAGGCAACCTTGAAAGACGGCCGCGTGCTTGACACCGACTGCGTGTTCTACGCCACAGGACGGCGGCCGATGCTGGACAACCTCGGCCTGGAGCATGTCGACGTGGCGCTGGACGCGAAAGGGTTCATCAAGGTCGACCAGGAATACCGCAGCTCGGAACCCAGCATCCTGGCCCTGGGCGACGTCATCGGCAAGGTGCAGCTGACGCCGGTGGCGCTGGCCGAAGGCATGGCCGTCGCGCGGCGCCTGTTCCGGCCCGAGGAATATCGTCCGGTAGATTACCGGCTGATTCCGACGGCGGTGTTCAGCCTGCCCAATATCGGCACGGTCGGACTGACGGAAGAGCAGGCGCAGGGCGCCGGCCACAAGCTGAAAGTCTTCGAGACGAAATTCCGGCCGATGAAACTGAGCCTGGGCGACTACCATGAAAAAACCATGATGAAGCTGATCGTCGACGCCGACAGCGACCAGGTGCTCGGCTGCCACATGGTGGGGCCGGACGCCGGTGAGATCATCCAGGGCATCGCCGTCGCCTTGCGCGCCGGCGCCACCAAGCGCGTGTTCGACGACACGATCGGCATCCACCCGACTTCGGCCGAAGAGTTCGTCACGCTGCGGACGCCGCGCCCGGATTGAGAGTTTCATGGCAAAAGATGACGGTCTGCTGCTAACATGGCACGCTGCGAACCAACATCAAGAAGCCATGAACGAAGATCAAAAACCGGAAGTGACAGAAGAAGACGAGACCGTCGGTTTCACGCGCCGCCGCTTTCTCGGCAGCGTGGTTGCCGTCGGCGCCAGCCTGGCGTTGTCGGACTGCGCCAGCGACGGCAGCCAGCAGGTCGCCGATGCAGCGCAGGAAAAACTGCTGGACCAGAAGCTGCAATCGGCGGTCAAGCATGTAGTGGTGATCTACGCCGAGAACCGCAGTTTCAATAACCTGTACGGCAATTTCCCCGGCGTGCAGAAACCCTTGTCACAGGCGATGCAGGCCCGCTACACGCAGCTGGACCGCGACGGCAAGACACCGCTGGCGCAGCTGCCCAAGATCTGGGGCGGCCTGGTGCCGCAGGCGCAGGAAGTCGGCGGCCAGCGCTACGTGATTGCAGAAAACCAGATCAGCGGCTTGCCCAACGCGCCGTTCAAGCTGAGCGACCAGCACGGCAAACCGTTGCCGCAAAGTGTGATCACGCGCGACCTGTGGCACAAGTTTTACCAGAACCAGATGCAGATCAACGGCGGCAAGAACGACCAGTTCGTGGCGTGGGCCGATTCCGGCGCCCTGACCATGGGCCACTACGGCGAAACCGCCAGCAAGCTGCGCCTGTGGAAGCTGGCCGAGCAATACACCTTGTGCGACAATTTTTTCATGTCGGCTTTCGGCGGTTCTTACCTCAACCATATCTTCCTGGTTTCCGGGCAGACGCCTTTCTATCCCGATGTCCACAATAGTCCGGCGCGCCACAACGTGGCCACCGTGGAAGGGGATGATCCGAAGGGAACGCGCCTGAAGCTGGACGACAAGAATCCGGCCTCGGCCATCGACGGCCCGCCCAAATTCCTGCGCGACCGCGCCATCACGCCGGACGGTTACGCGGTCAACACCATGGCGCCGCCGTACCAGCCCAGTTTTGTGAAGCCGGCCAAGGGCGGCGATGCGGCCTACGCCGATGCCGGCGATCCGATGGTGCTGCCGCCGCAAACCTATGCCACCATCGGCGACCGCCTGTCGGAAAAGGGTGTCAGCTGGGCCTGGTATGCCGGCGCCTGGCAGGCCGCGCTGGAGGGCAAGGCGAACGACGATGCGGTGCCGAATTTCCAGTACCATCACCAGCCGTTCAATTACTTCAAGAGTTTTGCTCCCGGCACGGCGCTGCGCGAAACCCATTTGAAAGACGCCGGGCTGGGCGACGATCCCGCCACCAACAAATTCCTGGCGGAGATCGATGCCGGCCGGTTGCCTGCGGTGAGTTTTTATAAACCGCAAGGCAACCTGAACCTGCACGCGGGTTATGCCGATGTCGAATCGGGCGACCGCCACATCGCCAACGTCATCGCCCATCTGCAGCGCGGGCCGCAATGGCAGAACATGGTGGTGATCGTCACCCATGATGAAAACGGCGGCTGGTGGGACCATGTGGCGCCGCCCAGGGGCGATCGCTGGGGACCGGGTTCGCGGATTCCTGCGACCGTCATTTCGCCGCATGCAAAAAAGGGGTTTGTCGACCATACCGTGTACGACACCACCTCCATCATGCGTTTCATTACCCGCCTGCACGGCTTGCGCAAGCTGGACGCATTGGTGGCGCGCGACCAGGCGTTCCGGGAAAACCGCCAGGCGCCGCTGGGCGACCTGACCAATACCCTGGACCTGGCATAGGCCGTTCGTCTTGAACAAGCCGGCTGGAAAAGCATCGGCAAAGCCGAGGAAGCGCTCGATTAAAAGCCCGTCCTCGGCGCCGGGCGATGTGCTTTAATTGGTGCATACAAATGCTCTTGTCAAAGGCCAGCCATGAACACAATGACAACGCCAGCCGGCGCCGATTTTGCCCAGGTCCGGCAGGAGATCCGGCGCGTATTCGATGCCCAGGGGACAACGGCTTTGCGCCTGCGCCAATCGGGCAAGGCCGAGCGCCTGCAGAAAATCAGGAAACTGAAGAGCGCGCTGCTGGCGCACAAGGATGAAGTGATTGCCGCCGGTTTTGCCGATTTCGGCAAGCCTGCCGCCGAAGTGGAGCTGAGTGAAATCCTGCCGGTGATCGCCGAGGCCAACGACGCCATCCGCAAGCTGGGGCGCTGGATGAAACCGAAGAAAGTCTGGCCGTCGCGCATGATGGTCGGCACCTCGGCTTATACCCAATACGAACCCAAGGGACGCGTGCTGATCGTGGCGCCCTGGAATTATCCGGTGAACCTGAGCCTGGGGCCGCTGGTGTCGGCGCTGGCTGCCGGCAATGCGGTGATCCTCAAGCCGTCGGAAATGACGCCGCATGCATCAGCGGTCATCGGCAAGATCATCCGCGCGGTATTCAGCGAGGACGAGGTGGCGCTGTTCGAGGGCGATGCGCCGGTCGCCCAGGCATTGCTGGAGCTGCCTTTCGACCATATTTTCTTCACCGGCTCGCCGGCTGTCGGCAAGATCGTCATGGCGGCCGCCGCCAGGCACCTGACCAGCGTCACGCTGGAGCTGGGCGGCAAATCGCCCACCATCGTCGACGAGACGGCAGACCTGCAAGCGGCAGCGCAAAACATCCTGTGGGCCAAGTTCACCAACAATGGCCAGACCTGCATCGCCCCCGATCACATTTATGTGCACGCCAGCGTCAAGGACGCTTTCCTCGGGCACTGCGTGGCGGCGCTGGAGAGCGCCTATGGCAAAGGAGCCGAGCAGGCCGGGAGCAGCAGCCTGGCGCGCATCGTCAACCAGCGCCATACCGCGCGCGTGAAAACCCTGCTGGATGACGCCACTGCGCGCGGCGCGCGGGTCATCACCGGCGGCGTGGTCGACGAAGCGCAGCGCTATATCGCGCCGACATTGCTGGACGGGATCCCGGACGACGCCAAGATCATGGGCGAGGAAATCTTCGGGCCGCTGTTGCCGGTGATTGGCTATGCGCAGCTGGATACGGTGATAGCCCGCATCAATGCCGAACCGAAACCTCTGGCGCTCTATGTGTGGAGCCGCAAGCAGGCCAACATCGCCAAGGTGATGCAGCAGACGACCTCGGGCGGCGCCTGCATCAACCATTGCGTGGTGCAGTTTTTGCACGGCAACCTGCCGTTCGGCGGCGTCAACAATTCCGGCATCGGCAGCGCCCACGGCCACCACGGTTTCCTGGCGTTTTCGCATGAGCGGGCGGTGGTGCGCAACCGTATCATGCTGGCCAAGATGTTCTATCCGCCCTACACCGGCTTGACGCGCAAGCTGGTTGCGCTGTTCATCAAGACGGTCTGAACTTAAGCGAAATCGGTCGCCGCGACGAACAACGCGAGCAGCGCCTCCAGCCCCTGCAGGTCTTCAGGGCGGAAGCGATTCAGCGTGGGGCTGTCGATATCGAGCACGCCGTATAGCTGTCCATCTTTTATCACCGGGATCACGATTTCCGAGTTCGATGCGGCGTCGCAGGCGATGTGGCCGGCAAACGCATGCACGTCCGGCACCAGGATGGCGCGCCGCTCCGCGGCTGCGGTGCCGCACACGCCTTTGCCGAACGCAATCCGGGCGCAGGCGACCTTGCCTTGGAACGGTCCGACCAGCAATTCCTCGCCACCTGCCTTTTTGGCCGGCTTGACCCAATAAAAGCCGGCCCAGTTGAGGTCGGCCAGCGACTGGTAGATGAATGCGGAAAATTGCGCGGCGTTGGCCGTCAGGTCGCGTTCGTCTTCCAGCAGGCTCGCGGCCTGGCGCGCCAGCGAGGCGTAGTCGGCATCAATTTCGGCTGTCAGCGGCGTGAACATGGTTATCCCTAAAAAAATTTGGTTGATTCGGTAGATGCTGCCGGCGCCGCGTTATTTGGAAGTCACGGAAGCCGCGCGCGCGAAGCGCTGCAGGATAGGCTCTGCAGCGGCCGGGCCCGGGCCCATGACATGGTCTTTTTCGCTGATCCTTTTGCCTGTCGTGCTGTCGATCAGCACCGGATCGGCGCTTTTGCCGGTGGCGGTGTCGAGCAGCAGGACGCTTGCGCCTTCAGGAGCGAAATGCTGGTTGCCCCAGGCCATCAGCGCCAGCAGCACTGGACGGAAATCGCGGCCGCGCTGGGTCAGGCGGTACTCATGGCGCGGCGGCTTTTCGCAATAAAGATGGCGCTCCAGCAAGCCTTCTTCGACCAGCGCGTTGAGGCGGCGCGTCAGCATGTTGGGGGCGATGTCCAGGTGTTTCTGGAACTCGTCGAAACGGGTCAGGCCGTAGAAGGCGTCGCGCAGGATCAGGATGCTCCACCATTCGCCGACACGTTCCAGGCTGCGCGCGATGGGGCATTGCATGTTGCCGAAACTTTTGCGTTGCATGATGGATATCCTCTCAGCGTTTTCAAGACTTTCAATATGATAGCAACTGTGGCCCTATTCGGGGACAAATCCTCAGGCGCAGGCAATGGCTTGCTGTTGCGCCTGCGGCAAAACGACTGCCATCGGCATCAGCGTTGCAGCGGCGCCAGGTAGATGCCGGTCGTCAGGCCCTGCTTGACGGTGCGCGTGATATCGTCCGCCAGCACTTCCTCCAGGCCGGCTTCCAGTCCGGCCAGGGTCTGCACCGCTACGTCCTGCGCACTCACCTTGGGCAGATCGAAGCCGTGGGTCATGTCGGTATCCATGAAACCGACGTGCAGGCCGACAACCTGGGTGCCTTGTGCGCGCACCGAAGTGCGCAAGCCGTTGGTGAAACCCCAGGCGGCAGACTTGGAGGCGCCGTACAGGGACAGTTCCGGCGAATTGACCCAGCTCGCCACCGACAGGATGTTGATGATGGCGCCGCCCTTGTTATTGGCGAGGACCGGGGTAAATGCCTGGCTCATGCGTACCGTGCCGAAGAAATTCGCTTCAAAAATCTCGCGCGCGGTATCGATCGCGGCTGGATCGAGATAACTGAACACCCTGGCGATGCCGGCGTTGTTGATCAGCAGCGTCACATCCTTGCATTGGGCGGCTGCGGCGGCCACTTCTTCGGCATTGGTGACATCCAGCTTGACGGCAACCACGCCCGGCAGCTTGATGCTGGCCGGATCGCGCACGCCGGCGTAAACCTTGCTGGCGCCGCGGGCCAGCAGTTCGTGGACGAGGGCCAGTCCGAGGCCGCGGTTGGCGCCGGTGACGAAAGCGACTGAGTCTTTGATTTTCATGATGTGTTTCCTTTGGTTCGGTTGGAGAGGGACAGCAAAGTCAGGTTAATGGGCGTCGGCCGACGGCGCCTTGGGCGGCGCGACCTTGCGCATCAGGGGCACCATCGCGGTGGCGATGATGAAGCAAGCCATGATGGCCAGGAAGGTGTCGGAAAAGGTCAGCGTCAGCGCTTCCCGGTAAGTCAGGTTCCACAGCTGCCGCAGCGCCCCGGTCTCGCCCAGCGTGCCGGCGGCGCCTTGCAGCAGCGCATTGGTGGCGTCGTTGCTGCGGGTCAGGTGTTCGGCCAGCCGGAAGAAATGCAGGTTGGTGCGATCGTTGAGGATGGTGGCGCAAACCGCGATGCCGATGGCGCCGCCCAGGTTGCGCATCAGGTTGAACAGGCCGGACGCCAGCCGCAGCCGTTCCATGGCCAGCCCGCCCAGCGTCAGCGTGACGATAGGCGGCACCGCGAACTGCTGTCCCATGCCGCGCAGCGCTTGCGGCAGCATCAGTTCGGCGCCGCTCCAGTCGTGGGTGATCGGCGAGAACTGCCACATCGACAGCGTAAAGCAGGCCAGCCCGAACATCATCAGCCAGCGCAAATCGACCCGGTTGGCGAAGAAGGAATACACCGGGATCGACAGGATCTGGAAGACGCCGGTAGAGAACACCGCCATGCCGATCTGCATGGCGCTGTAGCCGCGCACCCGGCCCAGGAATACGGGCGTCAGGTAGATGGTGGCGAAGATGCCGACGCCGGTAATGAACGAGAAGAAGCAGCCAAGCGCGAAATTGCGGTCCTTGAGCGCACGCAGGTCGACCACCGGAAACTTGTAGCTGAGGCTGCGCCAGACGAACAGTACGCTGGAGACCCCGGCAATCCAGGCAGTGGCGGTGATCACCGGGTCGCCCAGCCAGTCCAGCCGCGGGCCTTCTTCCAGCGTGTATTCCAGGCAGCCGAGGAACAGCGCCATCAATGCCATGCCAAGGTAGTCGGCGTTGCGCAGCAGCGACCAGTCGGCGCGGTCGATCTTGACCAGGATCGGCACGGCGACGGTAACGAAGATGCCCGGCGCCAGGTTGATGAAGAACAGCCAGTGCCAGGAATAGTTGTCGGTGATCCAGCCGCCGACGGAAGGGCCGAGCGTCGGCGCCAGCGAGGCGATGGCGCCGATGGTGGCGGCCGCGATCACGCGCTGCGGGCCGGCGAAGAAGGCGAATGCGGTAGTGAACACCAGCGGGATCATCGAGCCGCCGAGGAATCCTTGCAGCGCGCGGAACAGGATCATGCTCTGGATATTCCATGCCATGCCGCACAGCAGGCTGGTGAGGGTAAAACCGGCGGCCGAGATGGCGAACAGCCAGCGGGTCGACATCACGCGCGACATCCAGCCGGACAGCGGGATCACGATAATCTCGGCAATCAGGTAGCTGGTCTGGACCCAGACCGTCTCATCGGCGCCGGCCGACAAGCCGCCGCCGATCTCGCGCAGCGAGGCCGAAACGATCTGGATATCGATCAGCGCGATGAACATGCCGACGCACATGGAAGCGAAGGCCAGCACCTTGGCCACGGTGCTCATGTCGGCCGGCAGGATAAGCTGCAATGGCGCGCGGGCAGCCGAAGTGTTCATTACTGCAGGCTCCGGCTGCTGCGGGCATCGACTTCAGCCTGTACCGACAAGCCCGGCCGCAGCACACCCAGCACGCTGTCGGCGTCATCCAGCACGATGCGCACCGGCACGCGCTGCACGATCTTGGTGAAATTGCCGGTGGCGTTCTCCGGCGGCAGGACGCTGAACTGGGCGCCGGTGGCCGGCGCCATGCTGGCGACATGGCCGTGGAACCGGCGGCCCGGCAACACGTCAGCTTCGATGGTGGCGGACAGCCCGGGATGCATCCGGGCCAGCTGGCTTTCCTTGAAATTGGCGTCGATCCACAATCCGCGCGCCGGCACGATGGACATCATGTGGCTGCCGGCCGCGGCATAGGCGCCGTTGCGTGCATAGCGGTTGCCGATGGTGCCGTCGATCGGCGCCCGCAACTCGGTATAGCCGAGGTTGAGCCTGGCGATATCGCGTTCGGCAACCGCTTGCGCCAGTGCGGCGGCGGCTTGCTGGCGGCGTGTGGCGATCACGCCCAGTTCGCGTTCCGCCGCGGTTTGCACGGCTTGCGCTTTCTGGCCGTTGGCCAGCGCCTGCTGGTAATCGGCGTTGGCCCGTTGTGCGCTTTGCACCGAGACCGCAGCCTTGGCCGACAGGTTCTGGTAACGCTGTTCATCGTCGCGCGAGCGCAGCGTCTCGGCGGAACTGGCGGTCACGCCGGCCCTGGTTTGCGCGATCACTGCCTGCTGCAGGCTGCGCGTCGCATCCAGGTTGGCCAGCAAGGCCTGCTGCGCGGCAACCGCGCCTTCGGCTTTTTCCAGGGTGGCCTTGTAGTCGCGGTCATCGAGCTTCACCAGCAGGTCTCCGGCGTGGACCGCCTGGTTGTCGGTCACTGCTGCCGAGACGATATAACCCGGCACCTTCGGGCTGATCACGGTGATGTCGCCGCCGACATACGCATCATCGGTGTTCTCCATGAAGCGCCCGTTGTTCCACCAATGCCAGCCGTAGGCGGCGGCGCCGATGCCGACGACGATGGCGAGCCCGGTGGCTATCCGTATCTTGCCGCCGAGTTTTTTCCGTTTTGGCGGCAAGGCGGGCGCGCCCGTGTCAGTTGCCGAATCAGTCATGGTTGCAGCTCCTTATATGTATATGCCTATCGGCGAGACTTGAAAAAAACAACTTGCTTTCATAATGAAAGTCACTTTACACTAGTGACTATCGTAATGCAAGTTACTAAAAATTCTTTTTTAAATTCTTCTTTAAACAGCAGGGCAAAAGGAAACCGCCATGAAAACCAGCAAGGCCGTAATGCCGGCGGCACGCCTGTCGCGTGCGCCGAAGGCGCTGCTCGGCGCAGCAATGTTGCTGGCGCTGGCCGCCTGCGCCGCCGGTCCCGACTATGCCGGGCCGGCCTCGACCATGCCAAAGGCGTTTCATCATGCGGCGCCAGTGGCGGCCAGCGCGCCGCTCGTCCTGGATGCCTGGTGGACACATTTCAACGATCCGGCGCTGACGCGGATTATCGAGCGGGTGCTGGCGCAGAACCTGGACCTGGCCGCCGCGCTGGCCCGGGTTGAGCAGGCGCGCGCCGTTGCGCGCCTGTCGAGCGCGGCGTTGCTGCCGGTCGGCAGCGTGAGCGCCCAGGTCGCCAAAGAGCGCCAGTCGCTGCAAAGCGAGCTGGGCGAACTGGCCAGCCACCAGCCCGGTTACCGCCGTAACGCCACCTTGTATAGCGACGGTGTTGGCGCCAGTTGGGAAATCGACCTGGCCGGCGGACTGGGCCGCGGCGCCGAGGCGGCTAGCGCCGAAGCGCAGGCGGCCGAGGCCGACAGGCTGGGCGTGCGCGTATCGGTCGCGGCCGAAGCCGCCGATGCCTATTTCCGCGTGCGCGGCGCCCAAACCCGCATCGCCCTTGCGGCGGACGAGATCAAGGCCGACAGCGATTTGCTGGAGCTGGTCAACTTGCGGCTGAAGGAGGGCATGTCGACCCAGCGCGAGCAAGCCCAGGCCGAAGCGCGCCTGGCCCAGGTCAAGGCCACCATCCCACCGCTGCGGGCTGAACGCGATGTCCAGTTGAATCGGCTCGATGTACTGATGGGCGCCCAGCCCGGCACCTATGCCGCGGAACTGGCGGAACCCGCCGCTGAAGCGTCCATCCCGGCGCTGGCGGTAACCCTGAAACCGGAAGACCTGCTGCGCCGCCGGCCCGATGTGATTGCCGCCGAACGGCGCCTGGCGGCGTCGAATGCCCGCATCGGCGTGGCGATTGCCGAGTACTATCCGAAATTTTCATTGTCGGCGCTGCTCGGCTTTGAAAGCTTGAGCAGCGCGACACCATCGTCCGCCAGTTTCCAGCCGCTGGCATTGGTCGGCCTGCGCTGGCGCTTGTTCGACTTCGGCCGGGTCGATGCCGAAGTCGCGCGCGCCAAAGGCGTCAACGCGGAAGCGCTGGCAGGTTACCGCCAATCCATGCTGCGGGCGACCGAGGACGTCGAGAACGCATTGGTGATGCAAACCGAGCTCGACGCTGAACGCCGGGAATTGATCCGTGAAGTCGATGCCAACGTGCGGGCGCGGGATTCTTCGGAGGACGCTTACAAGGGCGGCGCCACCAGCCTGGCCGAAGTGCTGGAGCAAGACCGGCAGCTGCTGGCCGCGCGCGACCAGCTGGCGCGCGCGCAAACCGGCAGCGGCCGTGCCGTGGTGGCGACGTTTCGCGCCTTGGGCGGCGGCTGGTAGTACTTAAACAATCACAAGTCTTGTCTTGAATTCAGGCATTGCGCTGGAATTTCAGGAAATCGTCGACGATAGGCACGATCGCCAGGCACATCAAGGTAGCGGCCAGCACCGCGGTGGCGATGAAGCCGATATGCTTGAAGCCCAGTGCCCCGACCAGGCCGCCGCTGAAAAACAGCATGACCAGGGTGGTTAGCAGCCGCAATTTGGCGCGGTCGGCGATGACGTCTGGCTGCTTGCTGCCAGGCTCCAGCCGGTTCCAGTAAACCAGCTTGCCGAGTTCGATGCCGATGTCGGTGACCATGCCGGTGACGTGGGTGGTGCGGATCTCGGCTTTGGAAATCTTGGTGATGATGGCGTTTTGCAAACCCATGATGGCGCACAGGAGTATCACTGTCATCGGCACGAACAGCCATTTATGTCCCTCCAGGTTGCCGCCCAGCAGGCCAAACACCAGCAGCAAGCCCGCTTCCAGCATCAAAGGCAGCGCAAATTCCGCATGGAGGTCTTGCCGCCGTCCCCAGTTGATGAGCAGGGCAGATGTCATGGCGCCGAACAGGAACGACAGCAGGCATGCCAGGCCAGCCAGCATCAGCCCCAGCGAACCCAGTGCAAGATTGTCCGCCATCGACGAAACGATGCCGGACATGTGGGAAGTGTATTGCCCGACCGCGAGGAAGCCGCCGGCATTGATCGCGCCGGCGATGAAGGACAGGAAAAACGCCAGGTGGCGGTTTGCTTGCTGGCTGCGCTCCTTGCCAGTCAGTTTTCTCAAATATGGAATCGGCATCGATGACAATCGCTTGATCTGGACAGCATGATATTACGCTGCCGGAAGCCGGCTGTGCAGGCAGGGCCGGCTATCGGACAAGAGTTGGGCTAGAAGCGGGCTAGAAGCGGGCAGGATGAGTGCAAAGGTTAAAGATTGTTATTTCATCGATATCTGGTCAACTGCCGCGCCACGCGTTCCGTTCTTGCTGGAAACCCTCAATCCCTCGGACATTGGCGCGCCTGACATGAAAACCTTTTTCTATTTCTATCGTTATTATCGGCAAAGCGGCTACAGCATGATTCCGGCGATGAAGCGAGCCTGCCGTTCGCGCAGCCGCGAATTCTAGGATTCTGGCTGGTTCCGGCGCATTCCAGGTGCATGGCATTAACACAATAGCTTACTGAAAGCAGCGGTTTGGAAGTATGCTAGAAGCATGGAAATCGAATTAAAACTGCTACTGGAGCCGCGGGACGTCGCAAGCTTTCGCCGCCATCCCCTGTTAAAACATTACGCCACCGGCAAGCCCCGGTCGCAGCAGCTGACCAGCATCTACTTCGACACGCCCGACCTGCACCTGCAGCGCAGCCACACCGCGCTGCGGGTGCGCAAGGCGGGCTCGCGCTGGATCCAGACTTGCAAGAGCGGCGGCCAGGCTGCGGCCGGCTTGCATCAACGCCCTGAATGGGAGTCCGAGGTCAGCGGCGCGGCGCCTGACTTGCACGCGCTGCGCGGACTGCTGGAGCCCGGTTCGGCGGTGGCTGCATTGCTGGCGGCGCCAAGCCTTGCCAATCGTCTGCTGCCGATATTCACCACACAATTCAAACGCACGATCTGGCTGCTGCGGTCGCAGGCCGGGGACGAAGTCGAGCTAGCCCTGGACCAGGGCGAAATCCTGCATGGCGGCAAGCGCATTCCGATCAGCGAAATCGAACTGGAGCTCAAGGCCGGCAACGCGGCGAGCCTGTTTGAATTGGCGCTGGCCTTGCAGCAGACGCTGCCGCTGCGCGCCGCCAACGCCAGCAAGGCCGAGCGCGGTTATGCCATGCATGCGCCGCACGCGCCTGCCGTGGTCAAGGCCAAGCCGATCGAGCTGGCGTCCGGCTTGACGCTGGAGCAGGGATTCCAGGCCCTGCTCGGCAATTGCCTGGCGCAGATGCAAGGCAATGAAGATGGCGTGGTGCATGGCGCCGATCCGGAAAGCCTGCATCAGATGCGGGTCGGATTGCGGCGTTTGCGCGCTGTGCTGGGCCTGTTTAAAAAGGTCATCCCGGCGCAGCCGGAAATAGCGGAACGGCTTGACTGGCTGGCGGCCACGCTGGGGCCGGCGCGCGATTGGGAGGTGCTGGCCGTGGCGACGCTGGACGAAGCGGTAAGGCGTTGCCCGGACGAGCGGCAGCTGGACAGTTTGCGGCAGCTCACTTTCAGTGAAGCCGGCAGGCGTCGCCAGGCGGTCGCGACTGCGGTGACTTCGCGTGCATATACGCGCCTGCTGTTATTGCTGGGCAGCTGGATAGAAGGGCGGCGCTGGCGCGAAGAACTGGGCGCAGGGCAGGTGGCCGCGCTGTCTGCGCCCCTGGAAAAATTCGCGGTCAGGAAGCTCGCGGGGCTGCAGAAAAAATTGCTGAAACGGGGCAGCCGCATCAAGCGGCAGGACGCCGCCAGGCGCCACCGGGTAAGGATCGCGGCCAAGAAGGCGCGCTACGCCACCGAATTCTTTGTGTCGTATTTTCCGGCCAGGCACACCCATGCCTACCTGGCGGCGCTCGGCGACTTGCAAGATGGCTTGGGTGCGGACAACGACCGCAGCGTCGCTGCCCAGCTGCTGCAGCAGCTGGCAGAGCTGCATCCCGAATTGGCCGGATCCTGCGGCGTGGCGGTCAGCCTGCTGGCTTCCGGCGGCAAACACAGGCCAGAAATCAGCCGCTTGTGGCGAAGATTCGCCGGATTGAAGCCGCCGGTGCGGGGACATTCATCCTGATGGCTTGGTCCCCAGGCGCATTTGGTGCAAAATACGCTCGCCGGGCTCTTCCTGTAACACCGTGGATGAAGGTGAGCGCGGCAAGGAACACCGGAGTCAACCATGACCTATGAAGAATACCTGGATGAAGTCACCACCTTGCTGGTGGAGCTGTACGACGTGAAAGAGAAGGCCGCGATCAAGTATGTGATGAATGCGCAAGCCGAGGATTTTTTCACCCTGCACGACGACGATCCCGTCATGCGTACGCTGGAGCGCGCGCGCGAAGACGCCAAGACGATCTACGAACAGCGCAACAAGCCGCGGCCTGAACTGTATCGCAAATGAACCAGGGGTAAGACGGTTACAATGGCCGTCCGCAATTTTTATGTCTCCGGATCTCATACATGACTGAATCAATCCGCCTTGCAAAACATCTCGCCGAACTGGTTTCGTGCTCCCGCCGCGAGGCGGAACAATATATCGAGGGCGGCTGGGTCAAGGTCGATGGCAAAGTGGTGGAAGAACCTGGCTTGCGCATCGGTGCGCGGCAGCAGGTGGAGCTGGCCGCGGACGCTACGCTTGAACCGCAAGACCCGGTCACCATCCTGTTCCACAAGCCGGCCGGCTTCGACCTGTTCGCCGGCCCGGCGCTGAGCGAGCTGGCGGCGCAGCTGATCGTGCCGGACAAGCGCGCCGCCGACGACCGCGCCGAACTGCGTTTCCTGAAGCGCCACCTGGCCAACCTGAACCTGATCGAACCGCTGGAGACGCTGGCCAGCGGCTTGCTGGTGTTTACCCAGGACTGGCGGATAACCCGCAAGCTGGTGGACGACGCCGCCAAGATCGAGCATGAATACATAGTCGAAGTCGCGGGTGACATCATTCCCGACGGGCTGAAATTGCTGAACCACGGCTTGAGTTTCAACCGCAAGCCGCTGCCGCCGATCAAGGTCAGCTGGCAAAACGAAAGACGCCTGCGTTTCGCCCTCAAGGCGCCGCCGCGCGGGCTGGTCGTGCACATGTGCGAACAGGTCGGGCTGCAAGTGGTGGCCAGCAAGCGCATCCGTATCGGCCGCCTGCCGATGGCCGGCCTGGCGGTCGGCGAATGGCGCTATCTGCTGGGTTACGAACGCTTCTGACGTTTTTTTGATGCTTTTTTGATGTTCATGCCTGCGGACTTGCGCCCTGGCAAACGGCTGCGGGATTCACCTTGAATGCCGTGATGTTGGCGGCAATGCCATTGGCCACATCCGCAACGGTGCGCTGCACCCCAAGCACCAAGCCATCTATCCCCGGAGTGACTGTGGCCGCCACTTTCAGCTGGCAGGCGCTGCTGCGGCCGTTGTCGGAACGGCTGATGGTCCAGCCGTAAGTGGCTTGCACCTTGTCGCCGGGCACGGCGTCGAATTCGCGCAGCTCGACCGCAATCCGGTACACCGGCTGGTCCGTCGGCCGGCCGCTGCGGCTGACGTCGATCGCACCCAGGCGATTGGCGATGCCACTGGCCAGCGCGTCCCGCAATTCATTGTTGAACGGCGACGACCAGCGTTCCTGCTCCAGGATGTCGACCCGCGTGCTGGAAGCGCTGCCGGCGCTGCGCACCACCAGTTGCGGCCGCGCCAGGCGTTCTGGCAGGGAGACCGGCGCGACGTCGATGTACAGCCTGGAATTCTGGATGGCCGGCGCCGCCGCTGCCGGCGCCGCCAGCGTGTAAAAGTGGGTGGGAGCGGAAGTGCAGCCGGCCAGCAGTAGCGCGGCAGCGATGCCGCAGATGCGTGTCGATGTGGTGGATGTCATTATTTCTTTTCCTCTTGCTTGCCGCGGATCAGGGCTTCCGGATGGCGTTCCAGGTAGTCGGTCAGGATCCGCACCGACGCTGCCGAGCGTGTCAGTTCCTGCAGGGTCGCGCGGATATCCTGCTGCAGCGGCGCATTGTCGGACAGGGTGCGGTTGGCGTTGTCCAGCGTGACCCGCACGTCCTTCATGGCAGCAGTGATTTCCGGCGCGACGTCGTTGTTCAGGCTCTTGGTCAGCTGCTCGGCATTGAGCAGGGTACGGTTCAGGGTGCCCAGGGTTTTCTGCAGGTCGGCGGCGATCTGGTCGAACGGCACCTTGCTGAGTTTCTTGGCGATCTCGGCGATCTGCGACTGGATTTCATCCAGGCTGTTGGGAATGGTCGGCAGCTCGATGATGGCGCTTGACGTATCGATGGTGGCCGGCGCCGCCTTCGGGAAAAAGTCGAGTGCGACATATAACTGGCCGGTCAGCAGGTTGCCGGTGCGCAGCTGCGCCCGCAGGCCGCGGCTGACCATGTATTGCAGGCGCTGCTTGGCGGTGTAGCTCGAGTGTTTTTCATCCTCGGCATAACGGCGTCCCAGCCGCTCGGGATAGACCTGCACCACCACCGGCATGCTGAATTCGCGGCGCTTGGTATCGTATTCTATGCCTATCGATTTGACCTCGCCCAGCACCACGCCGCGGAAATCGACGGTGGTGCCTGGCGTCAGGCCGCGCAGCGACTGGTTGAAATACATCACCACGGTTTCCGACGGGCCGTCCGGTTCCTTCAGGGCGGCTTCTTCGTCCGCGGCCAGGTTGAAGGTGGTGTTTTCCTTGGCTGTGGTGCCGAGCTGGTCGTCCGGCGCCTGGAAGGCTATGCCGCCCAGCACCACGGTCGCCAGCGATTGCGTGCGCAGCTTGAAGCCGCTGGCGTTGATCTGCATGTCGAAGCCGCTGGCATGCCAGAAACGGGTGTTGACGCCGATGAACTTGTCGTAAGGCGCATCGATGAAAATGCGCAAGGTCACGCCTTTGCCGTCGGCGTCCAGGTCGAATGCCGCCAGCTGGCCGACCTTGATGCGGCGGTAGTAGACCGGCGAGCCGATGTCCAGCGAACCGATGTCGGCGGCGTGCAGCATGTATTGCTTGCCGGAGGCGTCGAGCCTGACGATGGGCTGCACTTCGAGCCCGGTGAATTCGTCTTTCGTTTCCTTGGAGGTGCCGGCGTCGGCGCCGATGTAGGCGCCCGACAGCAAGGTGCTCAGGCCGGAGACGCCGGAAGCCGCTACCCGCGGCCGCACTACCCAGAAACGGGTGTCGGCGGCGGTAAAGCTTGCGGCTTCCTTCGACAGCTGGACGTTGGCCAGCACGTGCGAACGGTCCTTGCTCAAGGTGATGGTTTGCACCAGGCCGATATCGACATCCTTGTACTTGACCTTGGTTTTTCCGGCTTCCAGGCCCTCCGCGGTGCGGAAGGTGATGGTGATCGACGGCCCGCGTTCGACCAGGATCTTGACCACCAGCGTCAAGCCGACTACCGCGGCGACGATCGGGATCAGCCAGATCAGCGACGGCAGCCAGTCGCGCTTGCGGCTCAGCTTGGGCTCGGGCAAAGGGGGCAGGGCGCCGTCCCGGGTGTTTTCATCGCTCATCTTGTGTTTTCATCCTCTGATTCTCATCCATCTCTTGATCGCTGCTGTCCCCGCTGTTGTCCCAATTTAGGCGCGGATCGAAGCTGAGCGCCGCCAGCATGGTCAGCACCACCACCGAGGCAAACGCCAGCACGCCGAAGCCGGCGGTGATCTTGGCGAACCCTTCGATCTGCACCAGGCCCGCCAGCAGCGACACCACGAATACATCCAGCATCGACCAGCGGCCGATGATTTCCACCAGCCGGTACAATTTGGCGCGTTGCAGGCGGCGCCAGCGGCTGCGCTTCTGCGCGGTCCAGGTCAGCAGGATCAGGGACGCCAGCTTGAACAGCGGCACCAGGAAACTGGCGATGAAAATGATCGCCGCCAGCTCCCAGGCGCCGGATACCCAGAAATAGATCACGCCGCTCATGATCGTATCCTCTTGCACGCCGAGCAAGGTCTTGGTGATCATCACCGGCATCAGGTTGGCCGGGATGTACATGATGCAGGCAGCGATCAGGAACGCCCAGCTGCGGCGGATGCTGTCCGGCTTGCGCAGGTGCAGCGCGGTGCCGCACAGCCCGCAATGCTCGTGTTCGCGCACCTCTTGCCAGACGGTGCCGCAATGATGGCAGGACATCATGCCAAGGCCGGCGGCGGTGCGCACCGCCAGGTCTTCGCCTTCGGCGGGAATGGCAGCATTCGCGGTGGCGGCGCCGGTACTCATGCAATCTCTTCCTGGCTGCGTTCGGCATAGGCCATCTGCCAGAAATGCCGGGGGTTGAAAGACACCACCGCGGTCAGCAGCACTGTCAGCACGCCGAACGCCCACAGGGCCACGCCCGGGATCACGGTCGCCATGTTCGATAATTTCACTACCGCCACCAGCACGCCGAGCAAGAACACTTCCACCATGCCCCACGGCCGCAAACTTTGCATGGCCCTTACCAGCCAGCTGAAACCGGGCGGGCGGCGCTGCGGGTTACGCTGACTACGCAGCGACACCAGCAGGTAAAACAGGAACAGCAGCTGCAGCAGCGGAAACAGGATGGTGGTGGCCAGCACCAGCAGAGCCACCAGCGACATGCCTTCGGTGGTCAGCGACAGCACGGCGCCGAACAGGGTGGTGCGGCTGCTCAAGCCTTGCAGCTCGATCTCGACGATGGGAAAGCTGTTGGCGATCACGAACATGATCAGGCTGGCCACCGTCAGCGGCAGGATGCGCTCGCGCTGGCGGCCGGCGTCACGCTCCAGTTCGGTGCCGCAGCGCGGGCAGTGGGCAATCTCTCCGCGGCGCAGCTGCACCTTGCGATACAGGGCATCGCATCCTTCGCAGGCAATCAGGTCGGGGACTTCGCGCATGAAGTATTAAAAAAATTCAACAGGTAAGATTCTAACAATAATATGCGCCGCCACCGACAGATAGTTGAAATCGCATGCTTGCCTAGGCAAGCATGCCGGCCGCGGCGCCGCCCGCATGCCGGTTGACACTCCTGCCATATTCACATAGTGTGGCCGGGCGGCGGACCCTTCAAGCCGGCGCACTGTTACCTTGTGTAATGGAACGCCTCCGCGGGGTTACCCCGCGGGATATTTTTGGCTGGGCAATGCAACGCATGAGCGGCCCTGCACCACGGTGCAGGCTCGGCTCACGCATGACGGGACTTGGTTGAAGGCTCTCCGCCGCCTCGCTTACCTTGACCGGATGACTCCACAAACCTACGTCGCCTTGGCTCTTGCCGACACCTTCCTCGCACGCGAAGCGAGCGTTGAGGCCATGCAGCTAGGCGCAAGACGGGCGCTTGGGAAGAAATGGCGCTGGATACCTTCATTGTGCCGGGCAGTATACAAACAGCTCGGCGACCAGCTGCATCGCCATGGCCGCACCGAACTGGCCGCGCTGATCCTGGCGCACGAAGGCTTTGCCGCTGCATGGCTGGATGGCGAGCCGCCGCAGATCAGGCATTTTTGCCTGGACCTGCCTCTGCCGGCCGGCAAGCCGGCATGGGCATCGATGCTGCCGCTGCCAGCGCTAGCCACCACTGCCGACCTGGCGCAGTGGCTCAAAGCAGGGCCGTCCGAGCTGGACTGGTTCGCCGACAAATGGCGCAACAGTCCGCCACAGGCCGCTGCCCTGCAGCATTACCACCATCGCTGGATAGAAAAGCGGAGCGGCGGGCTGCGCCTGCTCGAAATTCCCAAGCCGCGCCTGCGGACCATGCAAGGCCAGATACTGCGCGGCCTGCTCGACCTGGTGCCGCTGCACCCGGCGGCGCATGGTTTCCGGCGCGGCCACTCCTGCGTGACGCATGCGGCGCGCCATGCCGGCAAGCGGATAGTGATACGCATGGACTTGAAGAATTTTTTCACCAGCATCCCGGCAGCGCGGATCCATGCGCTATTTACCGGGCTGGGTTATCCGTCCAGGGTAGCCGGCGTCCTGTCCCGCCTTTGCACGCACCGGACGCCGGGCAGCGTGCTGAATCATCAAGATCCGGCGAGCGCCGGCGCATTGTCCTGGCAGGAACGGCAGGTTTTCCGCCAGCGCCATCTGCCGCAAGGTTCGCCGTGCTCGCCGGCGCTTGCCAATTTGTGCGCTTACCGGCTGGATCTGCGGCTGCAGGCCCTGGCTGCCTCGCTCAACGCCGGTTACAGCCGCTACGCCGACGACCTGGCGTTTTCCGGCGACGGCGAACTGGAACGGGCGATGGACCGTTTCCATGTGCAAGTGGCGGCGATCGCATTGGAAGAGGGATTTTCGATAAACACCAGGAAAACCCGGATGATGCGCAGCGGCGTCAGGCAGCAGCTAACAGGCATCGTGGTCAACCGCCACCCCAATATCCCGCGCCAGGAATTCGACAACCTGAAGGCCGCGCTGACAAACTGCATCCGCCACGGGCCGGCATCGCAAAACCGGGACGGCCGGGACAACCATCGCCAATTCCTGGCCGGCAGGATCGCCTATGTGGAGATGGTCAACCCGCAGCGCGGCAAGCGGTTGCAACGGCTATTTGACAAAATCGCATGGCCTGACGGTTAAGCCGTCAACTGTCGCTTCGGCTGCTTTACGGTCCCACGCCAACATTCCATTGTTATCTTATTAACTTCGCCGCTGGCAAGATACAGTTGCAGGAGCGTCATACGTGTTTTTTCGAATGCTCGTAAAATGGATGGCTAGTAATTGATATGTTATGTAACGTTAAAACCGAAACGCATGTTATCGGCATGCCATTTATGCAATGCCATGCCTTTTATTCACCATGAATCCATCTGATGAGCACCACTAATAACAAAAGCAGCCTGGCCGCCGCCGTAACCGACCAAAAACTGGAGTATGTGACCTCTTGCGCGCTGCCCACGCCTTGGGCAACCTTCCAGCTGCATGCCTTTATCGAACACTCCACCGGCAAAGAACACCTGGCCCTGACCCTGGGCGAAGTCAACGACGGCGCGCCGGTCCTGGCGCGCGTCCATTCCGAATGCCTCACCGGCGACGCCTTGTTCAGCCAGCGCTGCGATTGCGGCGCGCAGCTGGAAGGGGCGCTGCAAAAGATTGCCGCCGAAGGGCGCGGCGCCATCTTGTATTTGCGCCAGGAAGGGCGCGGCATCGGCCTGATCAACAAGCTGCGCGCCTACCATATCCAGGACGGCGGCGCGGACACGGTGGAAGCCAACCAGCAGCTGGGGTTTGCCGCCGACCTGCGCGATTACAGCTTATGCGAAACCATGCTGGAGCACCTGGATATCACGGCCTTGCGGCTGATGACCAACAATCCGCGCAAGGTGGCGGCGTTGCAGAAAATCGGCATTACCGTGGTCGAGCGGATTCCGCTGATCCTCAACCGCAATCCGTTCAATACCCGTTACCTTGACACCAAGGCGGCGAAACTGGGCCACCTGCTGCCGATTGACGGCCTGGAGCACGACCTGGACGAAAACGAGCTGTAGTCGCGCTGCAAGCAAACGTTGCCAACGATGGCATGGCCGGAACTGCCGCAGTTCCGGCCACGCCGGGTTTCAGTGCTTGCCTGTTCCCACATGCTTGGCGTTCACCACTGCATCGGTGATGTTGGCCGGCGCTTCCGCGTAGTGCTTGAATTCCATCGTATAAGTGGCGCGTCCCTGGGTCAGTGAGCGCAGGGTGGTGGAGTAGCCGAACATTTCCGCCAGCGGCACTTCCGCCCGCACGATCTTGCCGACCCCGCCAGGGATGTCGTCCATGCTCTGGATCATGCCGCGCCGCGACGACAGGTCGCCGATCACGTCGCCCATTTTTTCCTCGGGCATCTCGACTTCCACTGCCATCATCGGCTCCAGCAAGGCCGGGCTGGCTTTGCGGCAGCCATCCTTGAACGCCATCGAAGCCGCCATGCGATAGGCGTTTTCATTGGAATCGACATCGTGCGAGGAGCCGAAGAACAGCGTGACCTTGACGTCGACCACTGGATAACCGGCCAGCACCCCGGTAGCCAGGGTTTCGCGCACGCCTTTTTCCACCGCCGGAATGTATTCGCGCGGCACCGTGCCGCCCTTGATGGCGTCGACGAATTCAAAACCCTTGCCCGGCGCCTGCGGTTCGATTTTCAGCACCACGTGGCCGTACTGGCCGCGTCCGCCGGACTGCTTGATGAACTTGCCTTCACTCGATTCGCACACCTTGCGGATGGTCTCGCGGAAAGCCACTTGCGGTTTGCCGACCGTCGCCTCGACGCCGAATTCGCGCCGCATGCGCTCCACCAGCACTTCCAGGTGCAGCTCGCCCATGCCGGAAATGATGGTCTGGCCCGATTCCTCGTCGGTCTTGACGCGGAATGACGGATCTTCTTCGGCCAGGCGGCTGAGCGCTACTCCCATCTTTTCCTGGTCGGCCTTGGTCTTGGGCTCCACCGCCTGCGAGATCACGGTGTCCGGGAACACCATTTTTTCCAGGGTGATGATGCTGCCCGGATCGCACAGGGTATCGCCGGTGCTGGCTTCCTTGAGGCCGACCGCGGCGGCGATGTCGCCTGCGTACACTTCGCTGATCTCGGTGCGGTGGTTGGCGTGCATTTGCAGCACGCGGCCGATCCTTTCCTTCTTGCCTTTGTTCGGGTTGAACACCACGTCGCCCGACACCAGCACGCCCGAATAGACCCGGAAATAGCTCAGGTGGCCGACAAACGGATCGGTCATGATCTTGAAGGTGAGGGCCGAGAATTTCTCGTCGTCGGCGGCGCGCCGTTCTACCACCAGGTCGTCCTGGTCGTGGCCTTGCACCGGCGGGATGTCGGTCGGCGCCGGCAGGTAATCGATAACGGCGTCCAGCAACGCTTGCACGCCGCGGTTCTTGAAGGCGCTGCCGCACAGCATCGGCACGATCTCGCCGGCGATGGTGCGCTGGCGCAGGGCGGCCTTGATTTCCTCTTCGCTGATGTCGGCGCCGTCCAGGTATTTTTTCATCATGGCGTCGCTGGCGTCGGCCGCCGCTTCAATCATGCGGCCGCGCCACTCCTGGGCGCTGGCTTGCAGCTCGGCTGGAATCTCGATGTACTCGAACTTGACGCCCTGGGTGGCGTCGTCCCACATGATGGCCTTCATCTTGACCAGGTCGACCACCCCGTGGAAATTGTCTTCCGCGCCGACCGGAATCTGCACCAGCACCGGATTGCCCTTGAGGCGGTCGCGGATCTGCTGGTGGACGCGGAAGAAGTCGGCGCCGACCCGGTCCATCTTGTTGACGAACGCCAGGCGCGGCACGGTGTACTTGTTGGCCTGGCGCCAGACGGTTTCGGACTGCGGCTGGACGCCGCCGACGGCGTCGTAGACCATGCAGGCGCCGTCCAGCACCCGCATCGAGCGCTCCACTTCAATCGTGAAGTCGACATGGCCCGGGGTATCGATGATGTTGATCCGGTGCATGGGGTAATTGCCGGCCATGCCTTGCCAGAAGCAGGTGGTGGCGGCGGAGGTGATCGTGATGCCGCGTTCCTGCTCCTGTTCCATCCAGTCCATGGTGGCGGTGCCGTCGTGCACTTCGCCGATCTTGTGGCTGACGCCGGAATAGAACAGGATGCGCTCGGTAGTGGTGGTCTTGCCGGCGTCGATATGCGCGCTGATGCCTATGTTGCGATAGAGCTCAATGGGGGTTTTACGAGTCATGACGATTTCCTCTGGGAGAAATTATGATGATCAGAATTCTTTTGCAGATACCGTGACGTGTGAGCTTACTCGTTTTTTCGATTGTCAGTTGCGGACGGGTGCAAGAGTTCGCTGCAAGACCTGGTCGGAAGACCCCGTTTTTCCCCTCGCAATGGTATGCTTGGCGGCTTAACGGTAAGTGATTCCATCCACCCAAATAGATCATTCCAGCCAGCCTCCCATGAACTCCCGAACCTTTTCCCAGAATACTTCCGCGCCGCGCATCCAGCAGCTGCGCGCCGCCATGCAGCGCAACAATGTCGACGCCTGCCTGATTCCGTCGGCCGATCCGCATTTGTCCGAGTACCTGCCGGGACGCTGGAAGGGCAGGGAATGGCTGTCAGGCTTCACCGGTTCGGTCGCCAATTTGATCATTACCGCCGATTTCGCCGGCTTGTGGGCCGACAGCCGCTACTGGTCGCAGGCGGAAGCGGAGCTGGCGGGCACCGAGATCGTGCTGATGAAAACGCCGACGGGCAACAGCTTGCTGCATCTCGACTGGCTGGCGGCCAATCTGCCAGCCGGCAAAACGCTGGCAGTCGACGGCGCGGTGCTGGGACTGGCTACCGCGCGTGCGCTGGAACAGGCGCTGGCCAAAGGCGGCAGCAACCTGCGTACCGACCTCGATGTCTTGGGCGAGATCTGGAGCGAGCGGCCCGGCTTGCCGATGGCCGAGGTGTACCAGCACCAGGCGTCGCATGCGCCGTTGTCGCGCGCGGCCAAGCTGGAGCAGCTGCGCCAGGCCATGCAGCAGCACGGTGCGCAATGGCACTTCATCTCGACCCTGGACGACATCGCCTACCTGTTCAATTTGCGCGGCGCCGACGTCAATTACAATCCGGTATTCCTGGCCCACACATTGGTCGGACCCGGACAAGCCACGCTGTTCGTCGCCGACGGCAAAGTCCCGCCGGCCCTGCGCGACCTGCTCAGCCAGGATGGCGTCGCGCTGGCGCCATACGCCGAAGCGGCTGCATCGTTGGCGGCCTTGCCGGCCGCCGCCACGCTGCTGCTTGATCCGCGCCGCGTCACGCTCGGATTGCGGCAAGCGGTGCCGGCCGCGGTCAAGGTGGCAGAGGCAGTCAACCCGACCACCTTTGCCAAGTCGCGCAAAAGCGCCGGCGAGGTAGCGCATGTGCGCGCCGCCATGGAGCAGGACGGCGCAGCGCTGTGCGAGTTCTTTGCCTGGCTGGAGCAGGCATTGGGCAAGGAAACCGTCACCGAACTGATGGTCGATACCCATATCACCGCTGCACGGGCGCGCCGGCCGGGTTTTGTCAGCCCCAGCTTCGCTACCATCGCCGGCTTCAACGCCAACGGCGCCATGCCGCACTACAAGGCCAGCGCCGAATCGCACGCCACCATCGGCGGCGACGGTTTGCTGCTGATCGACTCGGGCGGCCAGTATGTGGGCGGCACCACCGATATCACGCGCATGGTGCCGGTCGGCCAGCCGTCGGCAGCGCAAAAGCGCGATTGCACGCTGGTGCTGAAAGGTGTGATTGCCCTGTCGTCAGCGCAGTTTCCGCGCTCCATCAAATCGCCTTTGCTGGATGCGATTGCGCGTGCGCCGATCTGGGCCGCCGGCATCGACTATGGCCACGGCACCGGCCACGGCGTCGGCTACTTCCTGAATGTGCATGAAGGTCCGCAAGTCATCTCCGGCAATGCTGCACCCGATGCGCACACGGCGATGGAGCCGGGCATGATCACCTCGATCGAGCCGGGCATCTACCGGCCCGGCCAATGGGGCGTGCGGATCGAGAACCTGGTGCTGAACCAGCCGGCGGCAGCCAGCGAATTCGGCGAATACCTGCGCTTCGAGACGCTCACCCTGTGTCCGATCGATACGCGCTGCCTCGACGCCAGCCTGTTGCGCAGCGACGAGATCGACTGGCTCAATGCCTATCACGCCGAGGTGAGGGCACGCCTGTCGCCGCATGTGCGGGGCGACGCCAGGCAGTGGCTGGAGACCCGGACCCAAGCGCTCTAAAGCCATCAAGCAATCAGTAATGCGGCGGGCGTTCGTTGGCGGCCTGGCCCGCATTGCTGTTGTCGGCGGCATCCTTGATCCGCCGCGCCAGTGCTGTACACAACGCTTCCAGCTGGTCTATTTTCAGCTGCTGCCGGTAGACCAGCTTGTTCAGCTCGTCCAGCATGTCATCCTGGCGGGCTAGCTTGATTTCAATATCGACCATGCGGTCTTCGTGGTTCATATTGCAGGCTCCTTTATTTTTGCAGCGCAGATGGTAGCCCAAGAGCGCGGTCCGCATGGGCGGATATCCGCAACAAATGGCGCTGCAATTGCGGATATCCGCACGGCGGGCGCCGGCGCTCTGCCTTTTCTCTGGAATTATCTCCAGTAAATCAGATACTTAGCTTTTTTTGCCCGGGCTGGCACGATGTCTGCAATGGTTTGGATAAAAAACCAATCCATAGGAGACAAAAATGCTTGCCAAGAGAATCTTGCCTTGCTGCAATAGCGTGGCCATCGTCGATTCAAGTTTGCCGTAACCCTAGCAGCCTGTCGGACTTAGGATGATCGGCTGCAAAAATACCTGGACGGACCATATTTCACCGGCTTCTTGGTCAATAGCTAGGCTATTGACACTGCGAATCCGGCAAAATCTGTCCTCGCCCAGCTATTTTTTCGCTTCGATCCCCTAAGTCCGACAGGCTGCTGGCCGTTATTCCCCTTTGCCTGTTGTGCCTTCCAGATGGCATGATGTAGCTTGCGCGCAAGTTGCATATGCAGCGGACTGTCAGGATTGCACAAAAACATTAAAACCAGGAGACAACCATGTCCACACTTCATCCGTCCGACCATGCCGCCGCCGCGGACTCCCGGAAGCGCATTTTCGCCATTGTCGGCGCCTCGTCCGGCAACCTGGTCGAGTGGTTTGATTTTTACATCTATTCGTTTTGCGCAATCTATTTTGCGCCAAAGTTTTTCCCTAGCGGCAACGCGACTTCGCAACTGGCCAACACCGCCGCCATCTTTGCGGTCGGCTTCCTGATGCGCCCCATCGGCGGCTGGCTGTTCGGCCGCATTGCCGACAAACACGGCCGGCGTACCGCCATGATGATCTCGGTGCTGATGATGTGCGGCGGTTCGCTGATGATTGCCTGCCTGCCGACCTTCGAGACCATCGGCATCGCCGCGCCGCTGCTGCTGTTGCTGGCGCGCCTGTTCCAGGGCTTGTCGGTGGGCGGAGAATACGGCACCAGCGCCACCTACATGAGCGAAGTCGCGCTGGAAGGGCGGCGCGGTTTTTTTGCCTCGTTCCAGTACGTGACACTGATCGGCGGCCAACTGCTCGCAGTGCTGGCGCTGGTGATCTTGCAGCAGGTACTGACCACCGAACAGCTGCACGCCTGGGGCTGGCGCATTCCGTTCGTGCTGGGCGCGATAGCAGCGCTGGTTGCTCTTTACCTGCGTAAATCGCTGAGCGAGACTTCGACCGCTGAAACACGTAAAAACAAGGATGCCGGTACTCTGGCGGGCCTGATGAAACACAAGACGGCGTTCCTGACGGTGGTGGGTTTCACTGCCGGCGGCTCGCTGATTTTCTACACCTTTACTACCTACATGCAGAAGTACCTGGTGAATACCGCCGGCATGAGCGCGAAAACGGCCAGCACCGTGATGACCGCGGCGCTGCTGGTCTACATGCTGATGCAGCCGCTGTTTGGCGCGCTCTCCGACAGGATCGGCCGCCGCACTTCGATGCTCTGGTTCGGCGCACTGGCGACCGTGGCGACGGTGCCGATCCTGCATGCGCTCAAAGATGTCAGCAATCCTTACGCGGCATTCGGTTTTGTGATCCTGGCGCTGGCGATCGTCAGTTTCTATACCTCGATCAGCGGACTGATCAAGGCGGAAATGTTCCCGCCGGAAGTGCGCGCGCTGGGTGTCGGTTTGTCTTATGCCGTGGGCAATGCGATTTTCGGCGGTTCGGCGGAGCTGGTTGCGCTGGAGCTGAAAAAGGCCGGCATGGAATCGACTTTCTACTGGTATGTGTCGGGCATGTGCGCGCTGGCTTTCATTGTCGCTTACAAGATGCGCGATCCAAGCAAGGAAGGTTATCTCAAGGACGTTCCGCTTGACACCCAGCAATACGCGCCTGGCGGCGCGCCGGCTGGATCGCGTTAAAGCCATGCCGGCGATGCTGTCGCCTGCTTTTTTTCCATTCAGGCGGCTGCCATGACAAATCTGCTGGTGAAGGCGAGGGCGAACAAGCCGCTGCTCTGGACCGTGCTGGCGCTTGCCGGCGCGCTTGCCGTGGCGCTGACCACCTACGTCATGGCAGCCAGGAAAGCCGGCGGCGACGTCGGCGAAGCCAGCGAGCGGCAACTGCAAATCATCGCGCTCGACCTGGAATCGGTGCTGCAGAAATTCGAGACGCTGCCGTTTGCCCTCGGCTTCCAGTCGGATGTGCTGCAGGCGCTGGCCCATCCCGAAGACCAGCTCAACATCCAGCGCCTGAACCAGACATTGCAGCTGATCCAGCGGCAATCGAAGGTGGTGGCGATCTATGTACTGGACCGCAAAGGCTTGACGCTGGCTTCCAGCAACTGGGACACGCCTACCAGCTTTGTCGGCAGGGACTTCGGTTTCCGTCCGTATTTCCGCGATGCGATGAAAGGCAACGCCGGTAGTTTCTACGGCATCGGCAACGCCACCAATGTGCCTGGCTATTTTATCGCCCAGCCGATCTACGCCAGCGCTGCCGCCCATGGCGAAAATGCCGCGCTGGGGGTGATGGCGGTCAAGATCGACCTGACCGAATTCGAGCACACCTGGCGCAGCAGCGAAGATCCGATCACGCTGGTCGACAGCAGCGGCGTGGTGTTCCTGAGCAATCGCCCGGACTGGAAATATCACAGCCTGTATCCGCTCAACGGAACCGTGCAGCAAGACCTCACCGGCACGCATCAGTACGCCGACCGGCCGATTACGCCGGTCAGTTCTTTGCCGAAGCAGCAGAGCGCGGAGTTCGGCCAGCACGTCACGCGCAGCGTCGGCCGCCTGGGCTGGCAACTGATGCTGTTCCCGTCGCAGGCGCGGATCGCCCGCATCGCCATGCTGTGGACCATGGCGGCGCTGCTGCTGCTGGCGATTGCGGGAATTTCCCTGTGGGCCTTGTACCAGCGCCGGCGCCGCCTGGAAGAGCGGCTGGTGTCGGCCGAATACCTGGACCGGACCATTGCCCAGAGAACGCAGGAATTGATGGTGGCGAACCAGACGCTGGCAGCCAAGTACGCCAAGCTGCAGGAAACCGAACACCTGTTGCGTTCGACCCAGAACAAGCTGATCCAGGCCGGCAAGCTGGCCATGCTAGGGCAGATGGCGGCCGGCATCGCCCACGAGCTGAACCAGCCGCTGGCGGCGATCCGGGCGTTTGCGGATAACGCCATGACCTTCCTGACCCGCGGCCAGGGCGACAAGGCCAGCGAAAACCTGGCCCATATCAGCAATGCCAGCGCCCGCATGGGCAAGATAGTCGGCCAGCTCAACGGCTTTTCCCGGAAAAGCCACGAAGCGGTCGCCGCCATCGATTTGCCGAAGTCGATAGAGGCGGCGGCGCTGCTGCTGCATAACGAGTTCCAGACCCACGGCGCCAAGCTGGAGATCGATATCCGGCGCACGGCCCAGGTGGTCGGCGACTCGGTGCGCACCGAACAGGTGCTGATCAACCTGTTGCGCAACGCCTTGGACGCGGTGGATAATGCCGAGCAAAAAACCGTCTCACTGGTGCTGGATTGCGAGGCGGGCGAAGCGGTGATCCGCATCCGCGATTCCGGACCGGGCATTCCGGCGCAGGTCGCCTTGCATCTGTTCGAGCCGTTTTTCACGACCAAGCCGTCCGGCAAGGGATTGGGCCTGGGCCTGGCCATTTCATCGTCCATCGTGCAGGCGATGAACGGCCGGCTGACGGCAAACAACCACAGCGGCGGCGGCGCCGAATTCGTGCTGCGGATTCCGTTGCTGGAAACGGTCGAGACTTGATGGAGGTGAGGGTGGCAACGCTGGAAGCAGTATTGATCGAAGATGAACAGGCAGTGCGGGAAGCGATCAGCCAGACGCTGGAGCTGGGCGGTTTTGCCGTGCATGCCTGCGGCAGCGTGGAACAGGCGCAGCCTTGGCTGAATCCGGGATTTGCCGGCGTGATTGTCACCGACGTGCGTTTGCCGGGCCGCTCCGGCCTGGAGCTGTTGACCCAGGTGGTGACGCTGGATCCTGACCTGCCGGTGATCGTGGTGACCGGCCATGGCGATGTCAGCATGGCGGTAGACGCCATGCGCGCCGGCGCCTACGACTTCATCGAAAAGCCGTTTGCCGCCGAACGCCTGATGGAGACCGCCAACCGGGCGCAGGAAAAGCGCAGCCTGATCCTTGAGAACCGGCGCCTGAAAGCGGCCTGGGCTGCGCATCCCGACATGCCGAGCCTGATCGGGCAATCGGCCGCGATCGAAAAAGTCCGCACCATGATCCGCAGCGTCGGGCCGACCATGGTCGATATCCTGGTCAACGGCCAGACCGGCAGCGGCAAGGAAGTGGTGGCGCGCCAGCTGCATGTGGCCAGCGGCCGCCAAGGACCGTTTGTCGCCATCAATTGCGGCGCGCTGCCGGAAGCGGTATTTGAAAGCGAAATTTTCGGGCACGAGGCGGGAGCGTTCACCAGCGCTCAGAAACGGCGCATCGGCAAGCTCGAATACGCCAAGGGCGGCACCGTGTTCCTCGACGAAATCGAAAGCATGCCGCTGGCCTTGCAGGTGAAATTGCTGCGCGTGCTGCAGGAACGGAAACTGGAGCGGCTTGGCGGCAACGAGCCGATCGCCATCGATTGCCGCATCATCGCCGCCAGCAAGGCCAACCTGCTGCAGATGAGCGCGCAAGGCAGTTTTCGCGAAGACCTGTATTACCGCATCGGCGTGGTCAGCATCGACCTGCCGCGCCTCAATGAGCGGCGCGAGGACATTCCGCTGCTGCTGGCGCACTTCATCCAGGGCGCGGCGATCCGTTACCAGCGTCCGTTGCCGCAATGGACGCTGGTGCAGATGGCGCAATGGCAAACCCGCGACTGGCCCGGCAACGTGCGCGAGCTGCGCAATTTTGCCGACCGGCTGGTGCTAGGCGTGGCGGAGGGCGTGGCCGATCTGACGGTCCAGGACGGCGGCGACGTGCCCAGCGGCATATCGTTGCCGCAGCAGGTGGATGCTTATGAGCGCATGTTGATCACCGAGACGCTGAACGCCAGCGGCGGCAACGTCGCCATCGCCGCCGACCGCCTGGGCCTGCCCAAGAAAACCTTGTATGACAAGATCAAGAAATACCAGCTGGCGGTGGGAAAGGTGCAAGACCGCAGTGAATAATGTTTTTTAAATAACCAATTTGTTGCTATTGGGAAATGTTACAAGATATTATTATGCTGGACAAGCGCGTTTGAATCTCTATCATTGGCATCTTTTTTAACATGGATGTAACAATGAGCGTTTCACCGCTGCCACCAAGCTCATCGAAAGCACCAGAACGTAATTCTAATTTCCAATTCGGCTTTATCGACCTGCTCAAGGTTATTGCGGCACAACTGATTGTCTTGCACCACCTGGCGTTCTACGGGCCGATGGCAGACCACGTTCGTCCTGTCGCGCCTGGCCTGATCGATTGGCTGGACACATACGCCCGCATCGCGGTCCAGGTATTCCTGGTGGTCGGCGGTTTCCTCGCGGCCAAATCGCTGTCGCCGCATGGCAGCTCCACCGTCGCCGACCCGCTGCGGGTCTTGTGGCGGCGCTACATGAAGCTGGTGCCGCCGTTCCTGGCCGCGACCGTGCTGGCGATAGGCGCTTCCGCCTGGGCCGCGCTGTGGATGACGCATTACTCCATCTCCGCCATGCCGACGGCCATGCAACTGGCCGCCCACGCATTATTGCTGCATTCCATATTGGGTTATGAGTCGATCTCGGCCGGCGCCTGGTACGTCGCCATCGATTTCCAGCTGTACGCCATGCTCACCATGCTGCTGTGGCTGACCGGCGGCCTCGCCAGGCGGCGCGCGATGCCATGGCTGGCGCCGCTGCTGGTGGTGGCCGGCGTCAGCGCCTCCCTGTTCTATTTCAACCGCGATGCAGGCTGGGACGCCTGGGCGCCGTATTTCTTCGGCAGCTACGGCCTGGGTGTGATCGCCTGGTGGGCGCGCGACCTGGGCCGGCGGCCGGCGGCGGTGGCGCTGCTGCTGGCGGCGATACTGGTGCCGACCTTGTACGCACTGACGATCGATTTCCGCAGCCGCATCGCGCTCGCCTTGCTGGTAGCCTGCGCACTGGTGCTGGCGAGCCGGCGCGGCGTGCTGCTGTCGCGCCAGCGCTTTGCCTGGATACGTTCGTTCGGCCGGATTTCGTACTCGATCTTCCTGGTGCATTTCCCGGTCTGCCTGGTCGTCAACGCGGCGTTCGCCAAGTTCGTGCCGGCGCGGCCGCTGCTGCAGGCGGGCGGCATGGTGCTGGCCTGGGCTGCCAGCCTTGCCGCCGGCGCACTTTTTTATCGCTGGGTGGAAATCCCGCTCAGCCGCCTGTCAAGCCGCGCGCCAGAACAGGGTTCGCCGCTGCGGGTTCCGGTCGCCGCCTGAACGGCGGCGTTGGCGGTTACTGCATGTCTTCCGTTTCCAGTACGGCGCCGGCAGGCTGAATCTCGGCGCGCTGGCGGCGCTGGCGCCGGAAATGCAGGAAAGCCAGCACCAGCGCCGCCAGCTGCAGCACCGCGCAAAAATAGAACGGCGCGCCAATCCGCCAGTCGCCCTTGGGCAAATGCGAGACCACCCCCAGCAACGGCGCGCCGATGACCGGCGCGATCACTGCCATCAGGCTGTTGAGCGAACTGACCGCGCCCAGGGTCTGGCCCTGGCTGTGCGAATCGACCGCACCGGAAATGATGCTTTGGATCGACGCATTCACCGTGGCGCCGAATATATTGGCGAAAATCACCGCATACATCATCCATGACTGGCTGGCGGCTCCCCACAAGAGGTAGGCGGCAGTGGAGGAGACCAGCCCGATCACCGCCAGCCGCTGCGGGCTGAAGCGTTTCAGCAATGGCCCCAGCAAGGCGCCTTGCACGATCACCGACATGATGCCGACGGCTGCCAGCGACTGGCCGTTTTCCAAGGGTCCCCAGCCGAACTTGAACGTGGTGTACAGCACCCAGATAGTGAACAACATGAACTGCGCCAGGCCGTTGCAGGCGATCACCGCCACCAGCGGCCCGACCGCTTTCAGGCGCGACAAGGCTTGCAGCGAAGCCAGTGGATTGGCCGCCCGCCAGCCGAATGCGCGGCGCCGCTCAGGCGGCAGCGATTCGGGCAGCACGAAATAACCGTACATCAGGTTCAGCAAGGCCAGGCTGCCGGCCACAATGAACGGCAAGCGCAGATTGACGGCGCCCAGCAAACCGCCCATCACCGGGCCGACGATGAAACCGACGCCAAACATCGCGCCGATCATGCCAAAGCGCTTGGCGCGCTGCTCCGGCGGCGTGATGTCGGCCACGTAGGCATTGCAGACCGCGGCATTGGACTGCATGGCGCCGCCCGCCAGGCGCACCACGATCAGCATCCACAGCGCGGTTGAAAACGCCGTCGCGAAAAAATTCAGCGCCAGCCCGCAAAATCCCAGCAGCAGCACCGGCCGCCGGCCGTAGCGGTCAGACAGGGCGCCAAGAATCGGCGAACCGAAAAAATTGGCGATGCCGAAAGCAAAGGCCACCGCGCCATACCAGAATGCCTGGTCGGCCTGCGAACCGGTGAATTTGCCGACCAGCACCGGCAGCACCGGGATGATCAGGCCGATCGAAATCATGTCGATCAATACGGTCAGCATGATGAAGGGCATCGCCGCGGTACGGCCTGGGTTCTGCGCGGGAAGTTTGAGGTTTGTCACGCGTTGCTGCTCCGGTAGGTACGTCTTGGCGATAATCGCAAAAAGCGATTGGGACGACTAGCATTCTAACGGAACGTCAGGCGTGGCCTGGCAGAGCCGGAAGAATTGTTGCCCGACTTGGGAATCCTCAAGCTGGATACACATTCTGCGTTGAAATTGAACAATCTGGACGTGTATCGGATTGAATCTGTCTGATAGAACAGCATCTCTTTGCATCTGCTTCCAAAAACTGAAATATCCAGCCTGAATATCAGTAATTCACTCCACTACGACTGAAGGAACATTCGAGCCGCAGTTGCTCGAAATCAGTAGCAGCCTTCCATTTTAAGGTCCAGAATCAATTCGTCCCCTGGCCCGTCTGCCTGGATGTTCAGGCTGGTCCGTTGGACATTTATTGTCGATAAAAAAGGAAGGCGTATGGCTAAAGTAACGGGTTTATCCGGAAATGAAATTTTTTGCCTGGCTTTAAAGAATTACTCGGCGGGTGAAATCGTCGTCGGCAACAGCGTCAATTCGATGGGTTTCCTTGGCGGGATCGGCGCCGGCCTGAAAAACATGCTCGGCGGCGAGATCACGCAAGTGACGGCGGCGATCCATGAAGGCCGCGCGAATGCATTTGAACGCATGCGCAAGGAAGCTGCGCAGCACGGCGCTTCGGGTGTGGCGGGAGTATCGAGCGAGCTGCGGTCGTTCAGCGGCAGCACGGAGTTCCTGTTTGTCGGTTCATGCGTCCATGCGCGCGATGCGTCCAGCCGTTTCTTCACCACGGCCGGCGATGCGCAGGAACTGTATTGCCATATGGACGCCGGTTATGAGCCGATCCAGCATGCGTTCGGCAATATCGCTTATTCGATGGGCGTCGGCGGCGGCATCATGGGGTCGCTGAAGACCCTGGTGCGCGGTGAAATCACCGAGTACAGCAATATCTTCAACACGACCCGCCACAAAGCGCTGGAGCGGCTGGTGAGCCAGGCCAAGGCTGACGGCGCCAACGCCGTGGTGGGCATCCGCACCACCATCCTGCCGTGGATGGGGACGCATGAGATGCTGATGGCCGGCACGGCGTCGCGGCACAGCGCGCTTCCGGCCAGCGCGGACGGCACGCCGGTCACCAGCGATCTTACCGGTGAAGAGTTGTGGGCAATGACCAGCCTCGGCTACGCGCCGGTCAAGCTGCTGATGTCGACGTCGATCTACTCGCTGGGCGTGGTGGGCGGCTTCATGGCTGCGTTCAAGTCTTTCACCAAAGGCGAGATCAGCGACCTGACCACGCTGATCCATGACGCGCGCGAGATTGCCATCGCGCGCCTGAAAGACGAAGCCGATGAGCTTGGAGCGGAGGAAGTGGTCGGGGTGAAGACCTATATCGCGGAAATCGGCAGCGGGCTGGTCGAATTCATGGCGATCGGCACCGCCGTCAAGAAAATGCCGGGTTTTGCGGTCAAGAGCGCCGGGCTGCCGGCGCAGGCGATCAGCCGCGACAAAGACACCTGGATGGATGGCGATTTCGGCTTTTCGCTGGACCGCAACGGGAGTTCCTGAGTTATCCAATTCCAGAAAGCGGTAAAAAATGATCTTGCCGTGGATCCCCTATGGCAAGACGGCTGGCGCGATGATGCGCCGGCAGGGAAGAACAGTCGTACAACAATAAAGAAAGAAACGATATGTCTAATCTAATATCAAGCCTGGGATGGTTTCCCACGGCCCTTGTCATCCTGGTTGCAGTTGCTTTTGTGCTTGCAGTGTTTTTTTCGGTATCGGGCATCGTCCGATACATTCCAAACGACCGCATCGGCGTCGTCGAGAAGTTGTGGAGCTCGAGCGGATCGGTCAAAGCCGGCCTGCTGGCCTTGCATGGCGAGGCCGGGCTTCAGCCTGAGCTGAGGCGCGGCGGTTTTCATTTCTTTGCGCCGTTCCAGTTCCGGGTCCACATCCATCCCATGGTTTCCGTCACGCAGGGCAAGATCGGCTATGTTTTTGCGCGCGACGGCATCGACCTGCCTGCCGGACAGACGCTAGCCGACAACGCCAAGGTCGAGGACTTCCGCGACGTGCGTTCCTTCCTTGAAGGCGGCGGCCAGAAGGGGCCGCAACGCAAGATACTGCGCGAAGGCACGCACATCATCAATCCGGCCCTGTTCGTCGTGATGACGGAAGAGGCTACCTATTCGCTGTCGCTGGACGCCAAGGAAAAAGCCTACTACGAGCAGATGCGGGGCGTGCTGGATGAACGCAACGGCTTTACGCCGGTGGTGCTCAAGGAAGTGGCCGGCACCCACGATTCGGACCAGCTGGCCATCGTGACGGTGCAGGACGGTCCTGGACTGCCGAAAGACGAATTGCTGGCGCCGGATGTCGGCGATACCCACAACTCGTTCCAGGAGCCGGAAAAATTCCTGGCAGCGAGCGGCCTGCGCGGCCGTCAGGAGCGGGTGCTGGTGGAGGGCACTTATTACATCAACCGCCTGTTTGCGACGGTCGAGCTGATCAAGAAGACCATCATTCCGGTCGGTTATGTGGGCGTGGTGGTGTCGTACACCGGCCGCAAAGGCTCCGATCTGTCGGGCAAGGAATACAGCCATGGCGAACTGGTCGAGAGCGGTTGCCGCGGCGTGTGGCGCGATCCGCTCATGCCCGGCAAGTATGCGTTCAACACCTATGCCGGCAAAATCGAGCTGGTGCCCACCACCAACTTCGTCCTGATGTGGAAATCCGGCGAGAGCGGTTCCAGCTTCGACAACAACCTGCGCGAAATCACCCTGATCACCAAGGATGCCTTCGAGCCGCAATTGCCGTTGTCGGTGGTGGTGCACATCGACTACCGCAAGGCGCCGATGGTGGTGCAGCGCTTCGGCAACGTGGCGCAGCTGGTGGAGCAGACGCTGGATCCGATGGTGTCTTCGTACTTCAAGAATGTCTCGCAGACCAAGACCTTCATTGAACTGATCCAGTCGCGCAGCGAGTTGCAGACCAATGCGTCGGCCGACATGAAGGAGCGTTTCCAGGCGTATTCGCTGGAATTCCAGGAAGTGCTGATCGGTACGCCCAAACCGCAGCCCGGCGATACCAAGATCGAAAACATCATGGCGCAGCTGCGCGACCGCCAGATTGCGCGGGAACAGGTAGAGACTTTTGCGCAAAAGCAGATTGCCGCCGACAAGGAGCGCGAGCTCAACGAGGCCGAGCAGCGCGCCGCCAAGCAGAAGGAACTGACCGGATCGCTGGTGGATATCTCGATCAAGGAAAACCAGGGTTCGGCCAACGTGAAAGCGGCGGAAAAGAAACGCCAGGAGATCGAGGCGCTGGCGCATGCTGAAAAATTCAAGCAGGAAATGGAAGGCTCCGGCCGCGCCTCGGCGATCAAATCGGTAGGTGAAGCGGAAGCCTCGGCGATCAAGGCCAAGTCCGAAGCGTTGCAAGGAGAGGGCGCCGACAAGCAGCTGATGCAGACCGTGATGCTGCGCCTGGCCGAAGCGTTCGAGACATCGAAAGTGCCGTTGGTGCCGCAGATCCAGATGGGTGGCGGTGGTGACACCAATGCGTTCAATACCTTGCTGTCGCTGATGGGATCGCTGAAGGCTGGCGAGCTGGCGCAGTCGCTGAAACACGATGAGGCGCCGCGCGCATGATTTCATGACCGGCGGCGATAATTGCCGGAGAAATCTGAAAATACAGTATTAAATCAATCGGATAAATTACATTATTAATGTGATTTATCCGATTTTTACGGGACTTTGATCTGGATATTCATCCTTGTAATTAATTAATGCATTGATTAATATTGGTGCATGACCAGACCAGCACCAGCACGCGGCCGTCCATTGGCATCGGACCAGGATTCCCGTGAAAAACTGCTCGATACCGCCACCTTGCTGTTTTCATCGCAAGGAGTCGCGGCGACTACGGTGGCGGCGATTGCGCGCCAGGCCGGGGTGACGCCAGCCATGGTGCATTACTACTTCAAGAACCGCGACCAGCTGATCGACGCCGTGGCCGACGAGCGGGTCTGCCTGTTCGTCAACAGCATCTGGGATCCAGTCACCGGCAACGAGCCGCCTGAGCAGATGATCATGGGCATCGTCGAACGCATTATCGCCGCCACGGAAACCATGCCGTGGATACCTGCCTTGTGGGTGCGCGAGGTCCTGAGCGACGGCGGCGAACTGCGGGAGCGCATGGTGCGGCGGGTGCCGCTGGCCAAGCTGGCCATGTTCGCCGGGAACGTCGGCCGCAGCCAGCAGGCGGGCGCCATCAATCCGGGGCTGGAGCCGGCCCTGATCTTTATCTCGGTGCTGGGCCTGACCATGCTGCCGCTTGCGATGGCGCGCACCTTGAAAAACGTGCCGGTCTTGCCGCCGCCCTTGAATAAGGTAGCGCTGCTCGACAAGGATGGCCTGAAGCGGCATGTCACGGCGCTGCTGCTGCACGGGCTGGCGCTGCCGGCCGCTCCGAATCCCGCTCCGCGTATAGACGAATAGCAGAGGAAAAATCCCATGTCGCCCAGCCTTGCCAAACGTTTCCCGCGGTTTTCGACTCTTGCGCTTGCGGCCCTGGGCTACCTGGCCTTGGCGGCATGTACGCCGAATAACGACAACGATTGGCAGGGATACGTGGAAGGCGAGTATGTCTATGTCGCCTCGTCGCAGGCAGGCCGTCTCGATCGCCTGTCAGTCCAGCGCGGGCAGCAGGCGGCGGCGGGCGCGCCGCTGTTCATGCTGGAATCGGGCGACGAGATCGCCGCCCAGCGCCAGGCCCAGCGCCAGCTGAACGCAGCCGAGGCGCAATTGGCCGACATCAAGAGCGGCAAACGGCCGCAGGAACAGGAAGTAACGCGCGCGCAGCTGGCCCAGGCCCAGGCTGCCGCCAGCAAGGCGGCGCTCCAGCTTAGCCGCGACCAGCTCCAGTTCCAGGCCGGCGGCATCGCCAAACAGCAACTCGACGATTCGCGCGCCGCGGCGGAGACTGCCGCCGCCCAGGTCAGGCAATGGCAGAGCCAATTGGCGGTGGATCGCCTGCCCAATCGCGAGGCGCAAGTGCGGGCGCAGCAGGCCCAGGTCGCGGCGGCGCAGGCGGTGCTGGAGCAGGCCGACTGGAAACTGGCGCAAAAAGCGGTCACGGCTACCCGCAGCGGACTGGTGTTCGACACCATGTACCGTGAAGGCGAATGGGTGGCGGCCGGCAATCCGGTGCTGCGCATGCTGCCGCCCGAGAATGTGAAGATCCGCTTTTTCGTGCCGGAAACCGTGCTGGGGCGGCTCAAGGTGAACCAGGCCGTGACCCTCAGCTGCGACGGCTGCCAGCCCAACGTAGCGGCGCACATCTCGTATATCTCGACCGAATCCGAATATAACCCGCCCATCATCTACAGCAACCAGTCGCGCGCCAAGCTGGTCTACATGATCGAAGCGCGGCCGGCGCCGGCTGACGCCCCCAAGCTGCATCCGGGGCAGCCGCTGGAAGTGAGGCTGCCATGACGGCGGCGACCGGCGGCGCCGATAACGCCAACGGCGACCTGGTGGTCGATGTCGACCGCATCAACAAGCATTTCGGCAGCAAGCACGTGGTGAAAGACCTGTCGCTGCAGGTGCGGCGCGGCGAGATATTCGGCTTCCTGGGGCCGAACGGCAGCGGCAAGACCACGTCGATCCGCATGATGTGCGGCTTGCTGACGCCCGATTCCGGCCACGGCACCTGCATGGGTTTCGACATCATCAAGCAAAGCGGGGAGATCAAGCGCCGGGTCGGCTACATGACGCAGAAGTTCTCGTACTGGGACGATCTCAGCATCCGCGAGAACCTGGATTTTGTCGCCCGCATCTATGAAATGAAGAACCGCAAGGAAGTGGTCGAGCAGAGCCTGGAAAAACTGGGACTGGCCAGCCGCGCCAAACAGCTGGCCGGCTCCCTGTCCGGCGGCTGGAAACAAAGGCTGGCGCTGGCTGCCAGCATGCTGCACCAGCCGGAACTGCTGCTGCTGGACGAACCGACCGCCGGCGTCGATCCGGCCGCGCGCCGCGATTTCTGGGAAGAACTGCACCGGCTGGCGGCCGAGGGCATCAGCGTCTTGGTCAGCACCCATTACATGGACGAAGCCGAACGCTGCCACAAGCTGGCTTACCTGGCGTACGGCCAGCTGCTGGTGCAAGGCACTGCCGCCGAAGTCGTCGCTGGGCAAGGCTTGACCACCTGGGCGATCTACAACAGCCGTAACGGCGATATCCACGACAACCAGCTGGTCGGCCTGTCGCAGCAGCTGCACGGCCAGCCCGGCGTGGACCAGCTGGTGGTGTTCGGCACGTCCTTGCACGTGTGCGGCAAGGATGCCGCGCTGCTGGAGAAAACCTTGCGCCGCATGACCGAGGGACAGGGCCTGCGCATGGAGCTGATCGACACCAGCCTGGAAGACGTCTTCATCTACATGATGAACCGCTCGGCCGACAATTTCGGGGAGCAGCCATGAGCGGGTTCTCGGGTTTTTCGGGGTTCTCGGGTTTTTCATTCTCGCGCTGGTGGAGCATCGTGCTCAAGGAGTTCCTGCAACTGATGCGCGACCGTGTCACGGTGCGCATGATCACGGTGATCCCGGTCATGCAGATGGTGCTGTTCGGCTTCGCCATCAACAGCGATCCAAAGCATATGCCGACCGCCGTCATCAGCGCCGACCACAGCGAATTCACGCGCACCTTCGTCGCTGCCATGAAAGCGTCGGATTATTTCGACATCGTCGCCGAGCTGCCGAACGAGGCCGCCGCCCGTACCGCCCTGGCGCAGGGAAAAGTGCTGTTCGTCCTGAATATCCCGGCCAACTTTACCCCCAGCCTGCTGCGCGGTGAACGGCCGGCGCTGCTGGTGGAGGCCGACGCCACCGATCCCACCGCTACCGGCATGGCGCTGGCTGCCTTGCCGCAACTGGTGCAGTCGGTCGCCAACAAGGACTTGAAGGGCGCGCTGGCCAGGTTCAGCGGCGGCGCGCCGGCTTTCGACGTGCAGGTGCAGCGCCTGTATAACCCGGAAGGCGTGACCCAGTACAACGTCGTGCCGGGATTGATGGGCGTCATCCTGTCGATGACGATGGTGATGATGACCGGCTTGTCGATGACCCGCGAACGCGAGCGCGGCACCATGGAAAATCTGCTGGCGACACCGGTGTCGCCGGTGGAGGTCATGACCGGCAAGATCATGCCGTACATCGCCATCGGCCTGATCCAGGCCAGCATCATCCTGCTCGGCGCGCGTTTCATGTTCCATGTGCCGTTTGCCGGCAGCGTGCTGGCGATCTACCTGGCGGCGCTGCTGTTCATTGCAGCCAGCCTGACGGTCGGCATCACCTTGTCGTCGATCGCGCAAAACCAGCTGCAGGCCATGCAGCTGACCATGTTCTACTTTTTACCGAACATCCTGCTGTCAGGCTTCATGTTCCCGTTCCAGGGCATGCCGAAATGGGCGCAGTTCATCGGCAACCTGCTGCCGCTGACTTATTTCAACCGCCTGATACGCGGCATCCTGCTCAAGGGCAACGGCTGGATCGACCTCTGGCCCAATGTCTGGCCGCTGATGCTGTTTACCCTGGTCGTGATGGGCATCGCGCTGCGCTTTTACCGGCGCACGCTGGATTGAGGAATACCGGGATGAAGCCAATCGTGAATTATCCGCGGCGCCGGTCCTGGTTATGCCTGGGCGTCGCCGGCTTGCTGGCGGCGTGCGCCGTGGGGCCGGATTTCCAGGCGCCGCCGGCGCCCGCCGTGCAGCAGTACACGGCGGGCGTGCAGCCGCTGGCGACCGTTTCCAGCGCCGGAGCCGGCGGCGCCGCCCAGCGTTTCGATGCCGGCATGGACATTCCGGCGCAATGGTGGACCTTGTTCCATTCGCCGCAGCTGGATGCGCTGGTGCGCGAGGCGTTGGCCAACAGTCCCTCGATGGCGCAGGCAAAAGCCGCCTTGCGCCAGGCCAGCGAAAACCTGGGCAGCCAGGTCGGCGCTAGCCGTTACCCCAAGGTCGACCTGCAGCTGGGCGGAGTACGCCAGCAGATCGATACCGCCGCGCTCGGCATTCCCAATGTGCCGCAGGCGGGACCGTTTACGTTGTACAACGCTTCTCTCGACGTGTCCTACACGGTCGACGCCTTTGGCGCGAATACCCGCATGCTGGAAGGCTTGCAGGCGCAGGTGGATAACCAGGCCGCCGAGTTGCAGGCCGTGCAGCTGACGTTGGCCGGCAATGTGGTGACAGCCGCGATCCGGCAGGCGTCGCTGCAGGCCCAGCTCGCGGGCACCGGACGGATGCTGCAGCTGCAGCGCCAGCAGCTCGCCATCATGCAGCAGCGCTTTGCCGCCGGCGGCATCGCCGAGCGCGACCTCAAGAACCAGCGCACGCTGGTGGCGCAGAGCGAGGCAGTGTTGCCGGCGCTGCAGCAACAGCTAGCGCAGGTAAGCCACCAGCTCGCGGTCTACCTGGGGCGGGCGCCGGCGCAGGCCGGCATGCAGCCGCTTGCGCTGGACACCCTGACGCTGCCGGACCGGCTGCCGCTGAGCCTGCCGTCGACGCTGGCGCGCCAGCGTCCTGATATCCGCGCCGCCGAAGCGACGCTGCACCAGGCCAGCGCCCAGGTTGGCGTGGCCAGCGCCAACCTTTATCCGCAACTGACCTTGTCCGGCAGCGTGGGAGCGGAGCAGGGACGTATCGCCGACCTGGCCAATAGCCTCAACGTCTGGAATATCGGCCTCAAGCTGATGCAGCCGCTATTCCATGGCGGCGAGCTGCGCGCCAAAAAACGTGCCGCGGCTGCTGCCTACGACGCGGCCGCGGCGGGTTACCAGCAGACCGTGCTGCAGGCTTTGCAGCAGGTAGCGGACAGCTTGCGCGCATTGGAGAACGATGCCGAGGTTTTGCAGGCGAGGACAAAAGCCGCGGAGAATGCGCGGGACAGCCTGGCGATCGCCTCGCGCCAATACCAGGCAGGCGGCGTCAGCCACCTCAGTTTGCTGGATGCAGAACGCCAGGGTTTGCAAACCGAGCTGGACCGCATCGTCGCGCTGGCTGCGCGTTATGCCGACACGGCCGCCTTGCTGCAAGCCCTGGGCGGCGGCTGGTGGAACGCCGAGCCGTCCGCTGCCCGGTAAACGCCTACCAGGCATGGCCCGTCTCATCTTCCCGGGATAGATGAGACTTGAAACGGTCCGCCGCAAAGTCGACAAACGCCGTGACCTTGGCGGACAGGTTGAGGCGCTCGGGATAGACGGCAAAGATGTCGGAAGGCGGCAGTGCCCAGTCGCCAAGCACCTGGCGCAGGCGCCCTGAGCGGAGATACGGCGCAACGTCCCACTCGGAACGCAGCAATATGCCATGTCCCGCCAACGCCCAGTCCAGCGCGATCTCGCCGTCGTTGGTGCTGAGCGTGCCGCGCACCTTGACGGTTTCGTGCCGCTTGCCCTTGCTCAGCTGCCAGCTGCCGTAGGCGGCGTCGTTTTCCCTCAACACGATGCATGCGTGCTGCTGCAGGTCGCGCGGCCCGGTGGGAGCGGCATGCTGCTTCAGGTAGGCCGGCGCTGCGCACAACAGGCGCCGGTTGGAGGCGATCTTGCGGGCAATGATGCGCGCATCCGGCATCTCGCCGATGCGGATGCCGATATCGAAAGCCTGGTCCGCCAGGTTCAAGGGCCGGTCCGACAGCTGCAGCTGGACGTCCACCTCCGGATAACGCTTGCGGAATGCCGACACGGCCGGCCCGATATGCTTGCGGCCGAAGCCGAAGCTGGCGTTGATGCGCAGCAGTCCCTTGGGCACGGCGCGGCTGTTGCTGACCGTGCGTTCCAGCGCTTCGATGTCGGCCAGTATGCGGCTGCCGTCCGCCAGGTAAATCTCTCCTTCATGGGTGACGCTCATGGTCCGGGTGGTGCGGTTCAGCAGCCGCACGCCCAGCCGCTGCTCGAGGTTAGCCAGGCGCTTGGTGACCGCGGGCGGGGTGACGCCGAGTTCGCGCGCCAGCGCTGCGAGGCTGCCTGCCTTGACCAGGATGGCAAAAAAAGCGAGATCCGAGAGTGTGTTCATTATTAAATTAAAAGAAATAATGGAATTAATATCAATGAATTATAAAACTATGGGCTAGTTATACAATCCCCCTAACGACAGGACAGTGGAGGTGCAAATGTTTTCTGGATTCGAGCACGGCAGGGCCGAGGTCAACGGCACCCGGATCAAGTACCTGCGCGGCGGCAGCGGCCCCGCGCTGCTGTTGCTGCACGGGCATCCGCAAACCCATGTGATCTGGCACAAGGTGGCCGAGCGCCTGGCCGAACGCTTCACCGTGGTCGCAGCCGACCTGCGCGGCTACGGCGACAGCGGCAAGCCGGCCGGACTGGCGGACCACAGCAATTATTCCAAGCGCACCATGGGGCAGGACCAGCTCGACCTGATGGCGCAGCTGGGTTTTCCGCAGTTCCTGCTGATGGGACATGACCGCGGCGGCCGGGTGGCTTATCGCATGGCGCTCGATCATCCGCATGCCGTCAGCAAACTGGTGCTGCTGGACATTGCGCCGACCCTGGCCATGTATGAACAGACCACGATGGCGTTCGCCACCGCCTATTACCATTGGTTCTTCCTGATCCGGCCGGCGCCGTTCCCGGAAATGCTGATCGGCGCCCATCCCGAGGAATACCTGAAACATACGATAGGCGGCCGCAGCGCCGGCCTGGCGCCGTTCACGCCGCAAGCCTATGCCGAGTACCTGCGCTGCCTCAGCGACCCGGCCACCATCCACGGCATTTGCGAAGACTATCGCGCCAGCGCCGGCATCGACCTCGAGCACGAGCGCCATGACCTGGCGCAGGGCCGCAAGATACAGTGCCAGACGCTGGTGCTGTGGGGTACCCGAGGCGTGATCGAAAAATGTTTCCAGCCCTTGCAGGAATGGCGGCAGCTGGCCGGCAAGCTGAGCGGCAAGGCCCTGGCCTGCGGCCACTACATTCCAGAAGAAGCGCCTGACGCCTTGCTGGCCGAAGTCCTGCCGTTCTTCAGCGCCTGAGCGGCCGAGGTTATCCCATGCATGGCAATATCCCGCAGCGTACGCTGTACAGGAAACTGGTGGATTCGCATACCGTTGTCAGGCTCGACGAGCAGCATGTGCTGCTGTATGCGGACCTGCATATCATGAACGAATACACCAGCCCGCAGGCATTCAGCAGCTTGCGCGAGAAAAACCGCAAGGTGCTGCGGCCAGGGCAGCAGCTGGCCGTGGTGTCGCACATCATTCCGACCCATCCGGTCAGCGTCGCCGAGCGCGTGATCGTCGATCCGCCGTCGGCGCTGCAGGCCAGCAACCTGAAGCGCAATTGCCGCGATTTCGGCATCAAGCTGTTCGACGCCAACCACGAAGAGCAAGGCATCGAACACATCATCGCGCCCGAACACGGCTGGATCCGGCCTGGCATGGTGGTGCTGTGCGGCGACAGCCACACTACCACCTATGGCGCCCTGGGTGCGCTCGGCTTCGGCGTCGGCACTTCCGAGGTGGAGCATATCCTGGCGACGCAAACCCTGGTTTACCGGCTGGCGCAAGACATGCGCATCAAGGTCGAGGGAGCGCTGCCTGCCGGCACTTCCGTCAAGGACCTGGTCTTGCAGGTCATTGCCCGCATCGGCGCGCAGGGCGCACGCGGCTATGCGGTGGAATTTTCAGGATCGACGATTGCGGCGCTGTCGGCAGAGGCCCGCATGACTTTGTGCAACATGGCGGTGGAAGCCGGCGCCAGGGCGGCGCTGATCCGGCCTGACCAGACCACCTTCGACTACATCAGGGCGAAAGCAGCCGGCCTTGGCGAGCAGGAATTCAGGCCGGCGCTGGCGGATTGGGAGCAGCTGTATTCCGACGCCGATGCCGTCTTCGATATCGAACATACGTTCTCGGCATCGGAAGTGGCGCCGTTCGTGACCTGGGGCACCAGTCCTGACCAGGCGGTGGCGGTCACGGCGCCGATACCCGATCCGGCGGCGGCAGCCGACGCCCATGCCCGCGCCGCCATTTTGCTGGCGCTGCAATACATGGGGCTGGCCGCAGGCGAGACCATGTTTGGCCTGCCGGTCGACCGCGTCTTCATCGGATCGTGCACCAACGGCCGCATCGAAGATTTGCGTAGCGCCGCAGCGATAGTCAGCGGCCGCCATGTCGCGCCAACGGTCAGGGCAATGGTGGTGCCGGGTTCGGGCGCAGTGCGGCGCCAGGCGGAGCAGGAAGGCCTGGCCAAAATTTTTATCGACGCCGGGTTTGAATGGCGCCAGCCGGGATGTTCGATGTGCCTGGCGATGAACGACGACGTCCTGGCGCCTGGCGAGCGCTGCGCTTCCACCACCAACCGCAATTTCGAAGGCCGCCAGGGCCGCGGCGGGCGCACCCACCTGATGAGCCCGGCGATGGCGGCCGCCGCCGCAATCACCGGATGCATCAGCGATGTCCGCACACTGGAGAACCGGCATGCATGACAAGACAAACATAACAGGCATCGCGGCGCCGCTGCTGATCGACAACCTGGATACCGACCAGATCATGCCCAAGCAGTTCTTGCGCATCATCACCAAGGAAGGATTGGACAAGGGTGTGCTGTTTGACTTGCGGTTCCATCCCGATGGCAGCCCCAGGTCGGATTTTGTGCTCAACCGCGCCGAGTACGCGCATGCCAATATCCTGGTCGGCGGCCCCAATTTCGGTTGCGGCTCGAGCCGCGAGCATGCGGTATGGGGTTTGCAGCAACTGGGCATCGAGGCGGTGCTTGCCTCCAGCTTCGGCGAGATATTTTTCAGCAACGCCTTGAACAATCGTTTGCTGCTGGTGGTGCTGGAAGCGGACCAGATCGACTTGCTGCTGCAGGACCAGGCGAACGACAAACATCTGGCCATCGACCTGGAAAAGATGGAAGTCCGCAGTGCCTCGCATGTGTTTGGCTTTTCGCTTGGCGCACGCCATAAAAAGATGATTGTCGAAGGGCTCGATATGGTGGGAGCGACCTTGCAGCTGTTGCCGCGCATAGAAATGTTCGAGCAGCAGCACTGCGCCGCAGCTCCCTGGGGACGCGTGTTGCCGCCCGCATAACGACGCCGGAAGTCTGGTTTTTGGCGTGGCCGGCGCGGTCGCTGCAATTTGGCTACACTGTCAGGCCAAAAGCAACCAGGCGCCAGACATGCAAAGCACATACCAGAACCAGCAATGGTTTTACGTCAAGCGTCCCGATGGACGCGTCAGCAATGAACACTACGAGTTGCGTGCAACCGAACTGGACGGGAATCTCTCGGCCAATGAAGTGATCCTGCGCGCCAGGATCGTCAGCGTCGATCCTTATATCCGCATCCAGCAGCATGAACGCAATACCTACGACGTGCCGCATCCGCTGGGCATCGTCCAGCGCGCCGGCGTGGTGGGCGAAGTGGTGGCGTCGGCCAGCCCGCTGTTCAAGGCCGGCGACTGGGTGTCGGCCTACAGCGGCTGGCAGCTGTATGCGCGCTGCCACCACAGCGAACTCACCAAGCTTGATCCCGCCGCGGCGCCGGTTTCCACCGCGCTGGGCGTGCTCGGCATGCCGGGGCGGACCGCCTGGTTCGGACTGACCGAAGCCGGACGGCCTCGGCCCGGCGATACCTTGCTGGTGTCCGGGGCTGCCGGCGCGGTCGGTTCGCTGGTGGCGCAGTTCGGCAAACGCGCCGGCTGCCGCGTGATCGGGATTGCCGGCGGGCCCGAGAAGTGCAGATTCCTTACCGAAACGCTGAAGCTTGACGGCGCGGTCGACTATCGCGCCCATGCCACGCCGGCGGCGCTGAGCGCGGCAATCCAGTCCGCTACCGGCGGCGTCGATATCTATTTTGACAACGTCGGCGGCGCCATCACCGACGCCGTCATCCCGCTGATCAAGCGGCGCGCGCGCATCATCATTTGCGGCGCCATCAGCCAGTATGACGGCGGCCTCGACACGCCTGACCTCGGTCCGCGCTTCCTGCAGCACATGCTGTTCCAGCGCGCCACCATCCAGGGCATCCTGGCGCGCGACTTCGCCCACCGCATGGATGAAATGCTGGCGATCGTGGCGCCATGGGTGAAAAGCGGCGAGATTGTTTTCCAGGAAACCTATGTCGATGGCTTCGAGCAATTGCCGGAAGCGCTCAACAGCCTGTTCGAGGGGAAGAATATCGGCAAGCTGCTGGTGCGGGTTTGAGCCGGCGGCCGAGGAAATTCCCGTGAAGCGGGCGCGCTGATTTACAATTGGATTGCGGCAATCTTCATGGGGGAAATATGCTGGTGGTCACGACAGAAAACATCTCGGGTTACCGGGTCACGGAAGTCAAAGGCCAGGTGTTCGGGCTGGTGGTGCGCAGCCGCGGCCTGGCGGGCAACATCATGGCTGGGCTGCGCTCGCTGGTCGGCGGCGAAATCACCGAATATACGCAGCTGCTTGAGGAAGCGCGCCGCCATGCAGTCGACCGCATGGTCAAGAACGCCCATCGCATGGGCGGCAACGCAGTAGTGATGATGCGCTTCGATTCATCGGAAATGGGACAGACCATGAGCGAGATCGTGGCATATGGCACGGCGGTGGTGGTCGAGCCGGTTGTGGCCTGACCATGTTGCGCCTGCTGCTGCTTGGTTTTGCGGTGCTGCTGGCGCTGGCCGGCCTGGTCGGCGTCATTGCCGGCGCCGACGGCGCCTGGCCGTTCGCCTTTTGGGGCTTGCTGCTGGCGGCGGCAGTATTGCTGGAACGCTGGCGCTATGCGCACGCGCCCAAACCGGACGACGGCCCTTGGCAGGAAACCGGGGAGCGTTTTGTCGATCCTGAATCGGGCCGCGTGATGAGCGTATGGTACAGCCCCGACAGTGGTGAGCGGCGTTACGTCCCCGTCAGTGAAAACGACAGCCGGCTCCCTTGACATCGCAGGTAATCAGGATATGACACAAATTTTAGGTCCCGCATTTAAGCTGGTGGAAGAAATCGACGCATTGCAACTGGCGCAGGAGGGCGGCTTCGGCGAACGGACCCGGCCCTTGCTGGTGAAGGGCGCGTTGCGTAACTGGCCGGCGCAGGAAAACTGGTCTTTTGAAAAGATGGCGCAGTTGCGCAACAAGGACGGCTCGGAGCCGACCAGGAAATTCCAGAACGGCCTGGTCGAACAGGGCGAAACGCAGGAGCGTCCGCTGCTGCCGATTGCGCCGTACCTGCGTGAACTTGCCGCGCTGGCGACCGTGCCGGTCAGCGACGAAGCCGGCCTGCTGCCGAACCGGCGGCGCCTGCAGTTGCAGCCGGGCGAGGAGTTCCACCTCAACTGGGCGCACATGCAATCGTTCACCCCGCATCGGAACTACCTGGCGCAATGGAGCATCCTGGAGGATTTCCCGCAGCTGCGCAGCGATTTCGATATCCGCAGCCTGTGGCCGGGCTGGCGCTGGACCTGGGAATCGGTATTCATGGGGCCGGCCAACACCCACACCGGACTGCATCGCGATGTGCCCAACAACTGGTTTTGCCAGGCGCGCGGAATCAAGGAATTTGTCATGTTCCCGCCGTCGGAAGAAGCGTTCATGCGGCCGTCGAAAAAATACGACTGGGGCGCCACCCTGAGTTCGATCAACATCGCGCATTTCGACAAGAACCCGGAACAGCTGCGCGAGCTGGAACAGGCCAAAGGCTTGTACGCGCGGGTGGAGCAGGGCGACGCGCTGTTCATACCGAAACGGACCTGGCACGCGGTGGTGTCGCTGGCGCCGTCGATCAGCCTGGCGGTATTCGGCCTGACCGCCAAGGAAATCCTTCTGAGCGGCGTGCCGACGGCAACCAAGGACCTGCTGCACAATATGCACCTGTACCGCTGGGGGCATTGCATCTGCCACAAGCATATTGCGTAGCTGACGCCGCTTGCGATGGACTGCCGGCGTGGCATGAACCATTCCCTGCCTGATGCGGCATATTTGCTGAAATGGCGGTTGTGTATCAGCGGGAGAGTCTTGCCCGCAGTTGCTCAAGGCGGGCATACATTGCCTGTGCCGGCTGAAGATATGCAGACACGCAAGATTCTTTCTTTTCCTCTGCAAATCCCTGTTCCGGATATTTTGCGTGAAAGCGCGAACGCACTGCCATTTCCGCAATTTCTGCCTCATCCAGGGCCATGCCCGCAAACCTGGCCAGCCGGCGCACGATGTCGATACCGCCTTGCCGGTAGTCCAGCAGGATTGCGCGATCGTCATTTTGGGCGATGAGCAAGAATTGCGAATAATAATATTCCAGCACCTTGGCGATATAGCGGTCGCCATCGTAACTTGTCGATTCCGCGTGTGACATGCCGAACAGTTCCGGTTCAAGCAGCCCTGGCACGGCCTGCATGCCGCGCCGCTTCTGATGTGAAAAAACCACTTCGTCCGGGCTGCGGTACAACAGTACGAACGGAACCCCTGGGTAAAGCCTTCTCAGCGTGCCGGCAAAAAAGACATGCCAGCTGTCGAGCTTGATGAACAAATGCTTTTCCTGTCCGAACCTGCGCCGGCCCAGTAAAGAAATGCCGGCTTTCAGCGCAGCTTCCGTTTCAGAGGGATCCGGCTGCCGGCGGGACGCGCGCAGCAGTTCATCGATCAGGGGCACTTCAGACAGGGTGATATTTTTTTCGCTCAATCCGAGCAGTTGCGAAACCAGGGTTGAGCCGCAGCGCGAAACATGGAAAATAAATGCGCTTGGCGCGACCACGTCGGCCGCTGCCGCTGCGCATGCCGTCAGGTATTCCAGGGAGCTGATGCTGGCAAAGCGCCGGCCGATTGGGGCACCGGCTTTGCAGCGTAAAATCGTGTCGGAGAAAAACGGCTCGGAAATGCGCTTGCCCGCCAGGTCGAGCCACAGGCAACGCCATTGCTGTTCTTGCCGCAGCAGCTTGTAGGGTATCCATTCCTCGGCCACGACAGCCGTATCGGCTTGCCGTATCTCTTGCTGTATTGCGCTATTCATCGCTATCTGCCTCGGCTTCCAGTTGTTTGATCAAGCGTTCCGCGGTTTCGCTTTTCATCGTGGACAGGTGTGCGATGACCATGGCGCGGGTTGCCCTGTCAAGCCTGCGGCTGCGCGCCTCTGCCTCGAAATCGTAGCCGGCCTGGCGGAACAGCTGGTCCGACCAGCCATTCCTTTTGCAGTCCAGGATCAGGTTGGTGCGCGCGCTGTCCCCGCAATTCTCGACACTGTGAGGCAGGCTGAAATCGGCATACCAGCACTCGCCTGCGCGCATGTCCAAGGCTTGTCCGCCAAGCAGGAATCGCACTTGCCTGCTGGTCTCGATCGGGATGTGGACGCGAAAGACATCAAACTGATATCCGGTATGCAAGTCCCGATGTTCCTTGATGAGCGCGCCGGGCGCCAGGCGCAGCAGCCTGGCCGACTCTATCTCGCATTCGAAGGCGTTGAAGATGCCGGTGATATAGGGGCATAGGCCGAGCAAAGGCGTATCCAGGCGGGTGGCGCTGCCTGGGTGGGAATAGATATCGTCCGCCTTGCCGGATGCCGAGCGCAGCGCCAGGCCCGACCATAGGCCGTCATAGTCTTCGGTATGGAAATGCGGCGGCCATTCCATGGCTTCGCAAGCGCGCAAATCCTTCAGCAGCGCATCAGGATCAAACAGCAGCGGCAACTTGAGGCATCGGTTCATTCGGCTACCTTCAATCCAATGGATATGTCGATTGCAGCGCTTCTCAGCTTGGCGGCAGCGCGGGTAAAATCTTGCGCCGGAGTACTTTATTTGAGGCAACTCCAGCCGTCAAGGCGGCTTCTGTTATAAGCTTGCTCCAGCAATGGATGTCAGCCGTAGTGACGGCCACCGTATTTACTTCAATTCCTCAGAAAATTCAGCATGCTCACTTCTTCCTTTGCCATGCCGGCCGGCATTTCGCTGCGGCCTGCGGCCGCCGGCGACCAGCCCTTTCTGGCAACTCTGTATCGTTCCGCCCGCCCGGATCTGCAGTTGATCGACGGCGAACCCGAATTCATCGAAACGGTGGTCGCCCAGCAATATGCCGTACATGCGCAGGGCACCGGAGAAGAGTATCCAAACGCCATGCATTTCGTCATCGAGAAAACCCAGGCCGCCGTCGGCGCCTTGGTGGTGGATTTCGGCCACAACGAAGTGCGCGTGATTTATCTTGCTTTTATTACCGTCGCCCGCGGTTTCGGCTACGGCAAGGCAGTCCTGCGCGGAGTGCTGCAAGCCGCCGGCAATGTGCAGTGCCCGGTTACGGTGGTGGTTTGGCACAACAATCCCGGCGCCAAGCGCATCTACCTGGAACTCGGATTCCAGGTGGAAGAATCGCAATTGATGGCCGACCGCATGGTGTGGTATCCGCGGCAGCCTTGAATCCCTTTAGCTGAACACCACCTGGAAATAGGCGCCGGCCGGATCGCGTCCGAGCGGCGCCAGGCGCGATACGTAAACGCCTTCCAGGCGCTGGCGTTGCGGCAAATCGATCGCACACGGGCCTTCGAGAAATTCGGTGGCTTGCTGCGCAGTCAGCGTGACGATGAACGGCAGGCGCTGCTGTTCCGGCGCATACGGGTTGCGGTATTGCGCTTTCACATTCACGCTGTCGACCAGCACCGGCAAGGCGCTGCCGTCCGGCAGCTGCAGCGCGCAGACCTGTCCGGTCGAGGGAGTGAAATAAGCGGCGTCAACGAGTTCTAGCATCGGATTCAATCTATCTATCGGCAATGAAAAACGGCAGCGGGCAGGCCGCTAGCCGGCCTGCCCGCTATTGCTGTCCGCTAATTACGGGACGGGAAAATACCCACCAGCGCGATGCTGAAGTTCAGCGCCAGGTAAGGGTTCATGCTGCCCACAGGTATGTTGTTGCCGGTGAGTGCATTGGTGACGGTGCCGCCGGCGCTGCCGCTGCTGCCGCCCAAAGGAATGGTCCCGGCCGCCGAGCCCCAGATCGCCGCGCCTTGCGGGCCCGCAGGCGATCCGGACAAGATGTTGTTGGTCGCGCTCGGCACCAGCTGGTTGCCGGTGGTATTGCTCGATACCATGTAGCCGCTGCCGCCGCCCGACGGCGTAAAGGTGGCGACATGGGTATGGGACGGCATATTGTTGATGGTGATCGAAATGTTTTCAGTGCCGGCCGCTTCGCCGAGTACGCGCGGCGTCAAGCCGATGCCGTTGCCTTGGCCGATCGGCACCCGTCCTTGCAGATTCGGCAGCTGGAAGGATGTCGTGCCGTTGCCGCCGTAGGTGGTGCCCAGCAGCGAGAACAAGGCTGCATATTGCTGAATGGCGAGCGTCTGGCCGTTGCATTGCTGCCAGCCGTTAGGATTAAACTGAAAACCGAAAGTCATTATGCTGCCGAGAAACACTTCCATGGAAATCTCCCTTGTCATTGCTGCGGTTTAAGACCGGTGTTTTTGCTATTCGAGGCCGGCTGGCTTTACTGCGGTAATGCTTAATTGCGCGAAGGAAAAATACCCGCCAAGGCGATGCTGAAGTTCAGCGCCAGGTAGGGATTCATGCTTCCCACTGCTTGGCTGTTGCCCGTGAGGGCGTTGCTCACCGTAGCTCCGGAGCCGCCGCCGGCGCCGCCCAAGGGGATGGTGGGCGCGGTCGAGCCCCAGATCGCCCCGGCCGAGGTGCCGGCGGGCGATCCCGACGGGATGTTGTTGGTCGCGGTGGGCGCCAGCAGGTTGCCGGTGGTGTTGCCTGACACCGTGTAGCCGCTGCTGCCGGCAGGTGTAAAGGTGGCGGTATGGGTGTGGGACGGCAGGTTGCTGATGCCGATCGAGATGCTTTCGGTGCCGGAAAACTCGCCGATCACACGCGGGCTCAGCGTGGCGCCGTTGCCTTGGCAAAGCGGCATTCGTCCTTGCAGGTTCGGCAGTTGAAAGGTTTGCACGCCGTCGCCGCCAAAGTTGGTGCCTAGCAAGGCAAACAAGGCCGAATATTGATCGATGCCGAGCGTTTGGCCGTTACATTGCTGCCAGCCGCTGGGATTGAATTGAAAACCGAAAGTCATGATGCTACCGAGAAATATGTTCATCGCATTTCCTTCGTTGAGTAGCCTGTTTTGATATGGATCAAGGTTGCTGAATGTTAACTTCCAGCAAGCCGAAGTTGAACAGGAAAACCCGGATTCGGCAATAGGATTCAGCAATACTTGCTTGAAAAATGTCGTAGCAAGAGTCTTGTGGACAATCAACTGAGGCCAGAATCGCTCGGATACAGTGAGATACAATTAAGATTAACAATTGGCTTGCGTGTAACACATTGACTTGGTGTAATATATTGCTTAAAAGAAAGCTGGGTAGGGAAACCAGCTATGTCCCCCAGGTTGACATTATCTGTATGTTAACTTTCATTTTGGCGCGCCTTGCGCCAGTCACAGTCCTTTGAATCCGTTGTCGCGGTAATACGATTTTTAATTGAAGTCTGCTCAGCCGTACCGCTGTGTTCCGGCGCCGGGCAGCTTAAGCACAGTTTCTGCGTGACGAATACGCGGCGTCGATGTCGATGTCGCACGGTTTGTTTAAGCGAGGAGCAGGCGGGCGGCCGACCAGGTCTTGGCTAGCCGTGCGCATTGCCTGGTTGAGTAGTGCAGGTTCAATGAGGAAATCACTCCATGAAACGCCACGGATCTATGAACCACATCTATCGCCTGGTCTGGAGCACCGTGACCAACGGCTGGATCGCAGTAGCGGAAACAACCCGCGGGCGCGGCAAGGGCGGGCGCCGCAAACTGGTGGCGGCGGCCTTGTCGCTGACGGCGATGGGAGCCCAGGCGGCGCCGACCGGCGGCCAGGTTGTCGCCGGCAGCGGCAGCATCCGCCAATCCGGCGCCACCACCACGATCAGCCAGACCAGCCAGAACGCTACCCTGAACTGGAGCGGCTTCAACATCGCTCCGCAAGAAACGGTGAATTTCGTGCAGCCCTCGGTCAGCGCGATTGCCGTCAACCGCATATTCGATACCAACGGCACGCAGATCCTCGGCCGCCTGAATGCCAACGGCCAGGTATTCCTGATCAATCCGAACGGCATCCTGTTCGGCGCCGGCGCCCAGGTCAATGTCGGCGGCCTGGTTGCCTCCACGCTGGATTTGCATGACGCGAGCCTGAACGGCAATACCCGCATTTTCAGCGGCAACGGCTCCGGCAGCGTGGTCAACCAGGGATCGATCACGGCGGCCAACGGCGGCTACGTCGCCTTGCTCGGCAACCATGTCAGCAACCAGGGCACGATCAGCGCGCCGCAGGGCGCGGTGGCGCTCGGCGCGGGCAACGCCGTCACCCTCACATTCAGCGGCAACAGCCTGCTGCAGCTGCAGGTCGACCAGAGCGTGCTGAACAGCGCGGCAGAAAACGGCGGACTGATCCAGGCCGACGGCGGCCGCGTGATCATGAGCGCCGGGGCCAAGGATGCGTTGCTGGCCAGCGTCGTCAACAACACCGGCGTGATTGAAGCGCGCACGGTGGAAAACCAGGGCGGCACGATTACCCTGCTGGGCGGCATGGCGGCAGGCACCGTCAACGTCGGCGGCACGCTTGACGCCAGCGCGCCTGGCGGCGGCAATGGCGGTTTCATTGAGACCAGCGCAGCAAACGTCAAGGTGGCGAATAGCGCCAGGATCACCACGGCCGCGGCGCTGGGCCTGGCCGGCACCTGGCTGATCGATCCTACCGATTTCACGATCGCGCCCAGCGGCGGCGACCAGACCGGCGCCACGCTTAGCACAGCATTAGGCCTGGGCAATGTCACGATTTCTTCGGCCAGCGGCGCCAGCGGCACCAGCGGCAATATCAACGTCGACGATACGGTCAGCTGGAACGGCCACAAGCTGACCCTGAACGCCAGCAACGACGTGAACATCAACGCCACGATGACGGCCAGCGGGTCCGCCAGCCTGGACCTGGAGCCTGGCAGCGGCCATGTCAATGTCGCCTTGGGCAGCAGCGGGTTCAACGGCCGCGTCAATTTCAGCGGCAGCGGCGTGCTGACGATGAACAACCATGTCTATACGGTCATCAACTCCCTGGGCACGGCCGCCAGTAGCGGCGACGGCAGCCTGCAGGGAATGGTGGGAAATCTCGCGGGCTACTATGCGCTCGGCAGCGACATCAGCGCTGTCTCCACTTCCGCCTGGAACAGCGGCGCGGGCTTCACGCCGGTAGGCACAGGCGCCACATTCTTTACGGGAGCATTCGACGGCCTGGGCCACACCATCAACGGCCTCGCGATCACCCCGAGCGCAAGCAGCTCGGGCCGAGGATTGTTTGGAGAATCGAGCGGCGTGGTGCGCAACGTCGGTTTGGTGGGGGGGAGCGTTTCCGTCACCGGTTCGAACTATACCGGCCAGCTGGTGGGTTACAACAGCGGCCCCATAAGCAACAGTTACTCGACCGGCAGCGTGAGCGCCAGCGGCGCCTCCGATTACATCGGCGGCTTGGTGGGATGGAACCAGCAGGGCGGCACGATTACCAGAAGCTATGCTACCGGCACGGTGAATGGTGGCGCGAGCGGCCTTGGCGTCGGCGGGTTGCTTGGTGCTTTGCAAGGGGGTACGGTCAGCTATAGCTACGCAACGGGGAATGTGATCGGCAGCAGCAGTGTCGGCGGATTGGTTGGCTATGCCTACGGTGCGGTCGGCATCACCGCATTAATTACCAACAGTTATGCCACCGGCTCTGTGAGCGGCGCGTCATATGTAGGCGGCTTGCTCGGTTCCAATTATGGTTTTACCGGCTCGGCCAGGGTGACCAACAGTTATGCAACCGGCAACGTCTCCGGCACCAGCGCTGTCGGCGGCCTGGTTGGCCACAATTACGGCAATACGGGCGGGACTCCTGCGATCGACAACAGCTATGCCACAGGCAGTGTCACGGGCACGGCCGGCGCTAGCTTTGTCGGCGGCTTGGTGGGCAATAACGATGGCTTCGGCGGCGGTGGAACAGTCACCAACAGCTTTTCGACAGGCAGCGTGAGCGTGGGGGCTGGCTCGACCCTGGTTGGCGGCTTGATTGGCAATAGCACCGGCGCCGTCACCGGCAGCTTCTGGGATAAGACAAGCTCCGGCCAGAGCACCTCCGCCGGCGGCACCGGCATGACCACTGCCAATATGCAGAACCAGGCCAATTTCACGTCCAGCACAGCGGCCAACGGCAATCTGAATCCCGCATGGGATTTCAGCGGCACCTGGATAATGTCCGGCGGCTATCCGCTATTACTCTCCGGCATGACGGCGCTGACCGTCACAGCCAACAATGCCAGCAGCACTTTCAACGGCGCGGCCTATGCCAGCAACAATGGCGTGACTTACACCGGCCTCAATGGCTATCGATATTCGGCCATGCCGAGCGGCCTGGCAGGCAGCTTAAGCTACGGCGGAACGTCGCAAACGGCGGTCAACGCCGGCACTTACACGATCATCGCGTCGGGTCTTTCTTCCACCGGCCAGCAGGGTTACCTCATCACTTTCGTTAACGGCGCATTGACCATCAATCCGTTGGCGCTGACCGGCAGCATCAGCGCCGGCAGCTCCGTCTATGGCTCGGCCCTGGTGCCCGGCACGGTGAGTTTCACCAATATGGTCGCCGGCCATACCGTCACGGCTGCGCCCGTGACCGTCAATACGGCGGGCCTGACCAGCAGCAGCGGCCACTTGACGGCCGGTACGCATAACGGCATCGAGTCGGTGAGCGGTACGCTGAGCGGCGCCGATGCGGGCAATTACACCTTTGCCGGCGCCACCGGCAACTACACCGTTACGCCGCTGGCCTTGACCGGTTCGATAGGGACGGGCAGCTCGACTTACGGTTCGGTGCTGACGCCGGGTGCGGCGAGCTTCACCAATGCGGTGTCAGGCGATGCGCTGGGTACGGCGACGGTTGGCGTCAATACCACCGGCCTGACCAGCAGCAGCGGCCACCTGGTTGCCGGCACGCATACCGGCATCGAAACGGTCAGCGCCTTGAGCGGGGCCGATGCCGGCAACTACACATTCAGCGGCGTCACGGGCAACTACACCGTCAACCAATTGGCGTTGAACGCCACGGTTGGCGCAGGCAGCTCGACCTACGGCTCGACCCTGGCGCCGGGCGCGGTGAATTTCACTAATACCGTGAGCGGCGACCTGGTCACGCCGGGTGCCGTCACCGTGAATACGACCGGCCTGACCAGCAGCAGCGGCCACCTGATTGCCGGTACCCACACCGGCATCGAATCGGTGGGTACGGCCTTGGGCGGGGCGGACGCCGGCAACTACACCTTTGCCGGCGCCACCGGCGATTACACCGTCAGCCAGCTGGCCCTGACCGGTACGGTTGCGACGGGCAGCTCGACCTACGGTGCGGTCCTGGTCCCGGGCGCTGCGAACTTCACCAATGCGGTCTCAGGCGATGCGCTGGGTACGGCGACGGTTGGCGTCAATACCACCGGCTTGACCAGCAGCAGCGGCCACCTGACTGCCGGCACGCATACCGGCATCGAAACGGTCGGCACCTTGAGCGGGGCCGATGCCGGCAACTACACATTCAGTGGCGTCACGGGCAACTACACCGTCAACCAATTGGCGTTGAACGCCACGGTTGGCGCAGGCAGTTCGACCTACGGCTCGACCCTGGCGCCAGGGTCGGTGAATTTCACCAACGCCGTGAGCGGCGACCTGGTCACGCCGGGCGCCGTCACGGTCAATACGACCGGCCTGACCAGCAGCAGCGGCCACCTGATTGCCGGTACCCACACCGGCATCGAATCGGTGGGTACTGCCCTGGGCGGAGCGGATGCCGGCAACTACACCTTTGCCGGCGCCACCGGCGACTACACCGTCAGCCAGCTGGCCTTGAGCGGGACGGTTGCGGCGGGCAGCTCGGTCTACGGTTCGGTGCTGGCGCCCGGCGCAATCAGCATATCGAATGTCATCTCGGGAGATCTTGTCAACGCCCCAGGCGTTTCGGTGAACACGACTGGGCTGACCAGCAGCAGCGGCCACCTGATTGCCGGCACCCACATCGGCATCGAATCGGCAAATGGCGCCTTGAGCGGCGCCGATGCAGGCAACTACATATTGGGCAGCATTAGCGGCGACTATACGGTCAGCCGGCAGTCGGTCACGGTCACCGCCAGCGGCGTCAGCAAGGTCTATGACGCAACGACTTCCGGTTCGGCGATATTGGCCGGCAGCGGCCTGATAGGCGGCGACAAGGTGACATTCAGCGATACCTCGGCAACTTTTGGCGACAAGAATGCAGGCACGGGCAAGACGGTTACCGTTTCGGGCATCAGCGCCAGCGGGGCGGATGCCGGCAACTACCTGGTCAGCAACGCCACCGCATCGACCACTGCCGATATCACGCCGCTGGCCATCACCGTTGCCGCCATCGGCGCCAATAAAACCTATGACGGCAATACGACGGCCGCGGTGACGCTCAGCGGCGGACTGGCCGGCGATGCGCTGACGTTCAGCGATACCTCTGCCAACTTTGCCGACAAGAATGCCGGCGCCGGCAAGACCGTGACAATAGCGGGCATCAGCGCAAGCGGCGCCGATGCCGGCAACTATATAGTGAGCAGCACGGCCACGACCAGCGCCAGTATTACGCCGGCGACGCTTACCTATAATGCCGTCCCGGCAAGCGCCATTGCCGGGCAAACGCCGGCCGGCCTGAGCGGCACCTTGAGCGGCCTGGTGGGCGGCGATACGCTGGACAGTGCTACGGCCGGCAGCCTGACCTGGACCAGCAACGTCCAGCCGACCAGCCTGCCGGGACTGTATGCGATTGACGGCGGCGGCCTGAGCGCGATGAACTATGTGTTCGTGCAAGCGGCAGGCAACGCTACTGCGTTGACCTTGAAACCGGGGTCGGCCCCCGTCTCGGTGCAGAACGTGATCACCGCGCTGGATTCGGTTTTTGCCACCCCGCACGCGGGCATCAACCTGGCGGCGCTCGACCTGGTGCAGTTCAATGTCCAGCCGCCGAACAATAAAATCGGCGATGGCATGAACGGTGTGGAAGTGAAGGTCACGGGCGGCGGAGTCAGGTTGCCGGACAATATTGTGAGCACGGATGAATAAGCGAGCCTCAATGAAAAATAACGGTAGGTACCTATATCCAATGAAGCCGATCATCGCAGCCATGCTGCTCAGCTATCCATCCTTCGCCGCGCTTGCGGCCGATCAGGTGACTCCGCCCGGCGCCGGTTCGATACTGCAGCAGATCCAGCCGCTCAAGCCGGCGCTTCCCTCGTCGACGGGAACCGGCCTGACCATCGAACGGGAGGGCGGCGCCCAGCAGCCGGCGGGTGCGGCATTCAGCGTCACCAGCATCCAGCTGTCCGGCAATACCGTGTTCGATACGGCAACCCTGCATGCGCTGGTGGCCGACGCCGAGGGCAAGAACCTCACCCTGGCCCAGCTCGGCGAAGTGGTTGCGCGCATCACCGACTACTACCATAACCACGGCTATCCGCTGGCGCGCGCCATCATCCCGGCCCAGACCATCCAAGGCGGCGTGGTCAAGGTGATGATCATCGAGGCCCGTTACGGCCAGGTCAAGCTTGATAACCGCAGCCGGGTGAGCGACGCCTTGCTGCAGCAAACCTTGTCGCCTTTGCAAGCCGGGCAAGTGGTTACACAGGCGGGGCTTGACCGCACGCTGCTGCTGGCCTCGGACATTCCGGGCGTCGCCGTCAGTGCGCTCCTGAAGCCGGGCGAAGCAGTCGGCACTTCCGACCTGCAGGTGCAAGCCGATCCGACGGCGCAGGTCGCCGGCAATGTGACGCTGGACAATTTCGGCAACCGCTATACCGGCAGGGCTCGCCTCGGCGCCGCCGTGAATGTCTTCAATCCGCTGCACCATGGCGATATCCTCAGCATCGGCGCGCTGACCAGCGGCAGAGACATGAATTACGGCAGCATTGCCTATGAAACCCTGCTCAACGGCCTGGGCACGCGCATGGGCGGTTCCTATTCGGCGTTGCATTACATCCTCGGCGATACCCTGGGCGCGCTGGACGCGCGCGGCACCGCGCAGGTAGCGGGCATCTGGGTCAAACATCCCTTCGTGCGCGCGCGCGATGCCAATCTGTACGGCCAGATCCAGTACGACCACAAGCAACTGAACGACCGTATCGGCGTCAGCAACATCAAGACTGACCGCCATCTGGATAACTGGAGCGCGAGCCTGAACGGCGATTGGCGCAACGGTGTGCTGGCCGGCGGCATCGGCACCTGGAATATCGGCATCACCGCGGGGCGTGTCGGCTTCGATGACCGGGCGGCGCAACTGTCTGATTCCGTCACCGCCAAGACGCAGGGCAGCTACACGAAATGGAACGGCAATCTCGCGCAGCTGCAAAACCTGACGCAGAACGATTCCCTGTATTTCGCATTGGCCGGCCAATGGACAAACGGCAACCTGGATCCTGCGGAAAAGATGGTCGCTGGCGGTCCCTATACGGTACGCGCCTATGACATCGGCGCACTGTCGGGCGATACCGGGGTTTTCGGTTCGATCGAACTGCGGCACGAGCTCGGTCAGTTCGCGAGCGGGCGCTGGCAAGTGCTGGCCTTCGTCGACAGCGAACACGTGACGGTCAACAAGAATCCCTGGCTGCCGGGCGACAATGGCGCAACATTGAGCGGAGCCGGCGTCGGCATGAACTGGAGCGGACCGGACCAGTGGCATGCCAAGCTCTATATCGCCGCGCCGTTCGGCTCGACGCCGCAGCTGATTGGCGACAATAAGTCCGTGCGCGCCTGGGCCGAAATCGGCAAGGCGTTTTAGGGAACCTTCAATCCAGGGCCTTACATCTTCTGCGGGTAATAAAGCTGGTAGAACCAGGAGCAGGCGGTTTCGATCTGCGCCTGTATGCGCGGCGGAATATCGTGCCGTTTCGGCTTGCTGACCTGGCGCGCCTGCTTGTGGCTGTATTTCATGTGATAGTGGCTGTCGCTTTCCTGCAGCCCTATCACCAGATGATCAGGATCGATTTCGAACGGCGACAGTCCCAGCCAGGAATACAGGTGCGCCATGCAGGCCGAGGGCCGCTCCATCAAGTCTTCGAAACGGATGAAATACAGGCGTTCCTGCACATGCTTGGGAAGGTCGGCAACCGCATGCAGGGAGATCAGCGGCGCACCGATGGCCTTGTCTTTGGCGAACAGCATGTCAGCCCGCCCGAAGCGATCGAAGTCGGCCAGGTGGTCGATGAAGTCGACCAGGATCGTACGCTGGTGCTGCGCTTCGATCGAACCGTAGATTTGTCCGAGTTCGCGCAGGCACACGATCAGCTTGGCGTTCGGTTCGATATGCAGCAGCAGCTCTATCGCATGCAGCCATGCGCGGTTCTTGTCCACTACCGCCTTCTTGCCGCAATCGTGGTGCCAGCCCCGCAAGAATCCCTGCATCGCCGACGTCAGGTGGGCATAGCTTTGCTCGAATTGGGTATCGAGCTGCGACAGGAAAAAAGTGTCTTCGCTGATCATGCGGCGGATCCCCAGCAAGGTGTTGCACAGGGGAGAGCTATGTCCTTCGCAATGAATCTCGGGGTGTTGGGCCAACAGTTGGCACAGCAGCGTGGAACCCGCCCTGGGTAAACCCGTTACGCCGACGAATGCTGGAATCATCTCATGGCCTTTGTTCTCATATTGAATGGCTGCCCGGCACGTTTGCGGCACTGCTGAGTGCAGGAAAACCGTTCGTCAAATATTACCGCATCCTGCGCCTGTGTGGCGTAGCTGACGCTTGAATCACGGACATGAACCGTTCCGGCCGCTGCGTTTTGAGGCATCATGTATGCTGCCGCCTGGCCGTCGCGGGGCGCCGTATCCTGTGGAGTGTTGAATGGAAAAAAATTTGACCGCAGTACCGCATGCCTTGAATGCATCGCAGCGCGCGGCGCATTACGGCCACCGTGGCGCTGTCATGTGGCTGACCGGATTGCCTGCGTCAGGCAAGTCTTCGCTTGCCATGGCCCTGGAGCATGCGCTGACGACGCTGGGATATTCCTGCTACGTGCTGGATGGCGACAATATACGCAAAGGCCTGAATGCAAATCTCGGTTTCAGTCCAGCGGACAGAAGCGAGAATATCCGTCGCGTAGGCGAGGTCGCCGCCTTGTTTGCCGACGCCGGCCTGATCTGCATCACGGCCTTCATTTCTCCTTACCGGGCCGACCGTGCGCGAGCCAGGCAATCCTGCGGAGAGGCGTTTCACGAAATCCATCTCGCTGCCGACCTGGCGACCTGTGAATCGCGCGACCCCAAGGGCTTGTACAAGAAGGCGCGTTCGGGTGAATTGCGTGAGTTTACCGGCATCAGCGCGCCATATGAAATACCGGAGCATCCGCAGCTCGCCATCGATACCGGCCATGAAAGTATCGCAGCAAGCGTGAAGAAGCTGGTGGCATATGTGGAGCGCAATTTTCCGCTCGACGCACATTAGATCGTTCGGCCTGGAAATACCGCTTAACTGAACTGGCTCTGCAACAGATACGCCCGGGCAGCAAGCGCGGCCCGGGCGTTTTTTTTGCCTATGCGCCGGCAGCGGCCAGGAACGGCAGTCCGCCCATCTGCCGTACACGGCGACCATCACAAGCGATCCGACTGGAGTGCGGGCCGCGATGGCGGCGGCATCGAAGAAGATCAAACCTTGCCAAACATTGACATGAAATATGGCGGACAAAATCCGCATCGATGGCATCGTCGCGTTTTTTTTGAAATGAAAAAAATTTGCACAGTTCGGACGCGACAGCATGCATGGATGTGCCGCATAAGGTTACAGATCATTTTAGAGCCATCCTGAACTGCAATTTTTTCATTGCCGGATGCCTGCGCGCGCCGCCTCCGGCGCGTCGTTTACGAATGAAAAACCGTTTCCGATGAATCGTGTTCACGACCTTCAAATAAGGTCATGCCGGCTTCGCATCAATGAAATGCAGGTGCCAATTTTTGGTTCTACTAAACAAAACGGCATTGGCGCTAAACAAAAATATTGCTGCAACTAAACAACGAATTACTGCTCTGTCGTACCGATTGAAGTGATTTTTTTCTTGACGTTCTCATTAGTGTCAATGTTCTATAGTTACCCTACTTCAACATTATTTGACAATAAAAGACATGTATTAACATTCACTTTGAGTGGCACATGTCTTGCATAACATCAGGGAGGCGAGCGCTTGCGCGGCGTATCGTCAGCACCTTCTAAGCGCACCATGGCAAGGTTCGTTGTATATCTTCACCTGTGTAAAGACCGCAGTTAGTAGAACGTTTTATTAATCGGATCAAGCAATTCGGACGGATCGCAATACGTTATGAAAAGCTGGCACAAAAATATCTGTCATCTCTTTACCTTGTTTGCACCGCTATCCGGACCGCTTATTTGTTAACAAGGCAAAGGCGAAATGCGAATAGGAGAAATAGCAAATCGAGCAAAAGTAAGCGCACGTATCTTGCGTTACTACGAGTCGCAAGGACTGATCCTGTCACAGCGTCTGGCTAACGGTTACCGCGATTATCCACTGCAGACTGTGGAAATCGTCAGGCAGATCAAGGACCTGATTGAATGTGGTTTCAGCACGCGGCAGATTGGCACTTTCCTGCAGTCTTCCGGAAGCGAAAATTTTGATCCAAAACAAGGCGCCGCGGACCTGGCGCCACACATAGAGAAACTTCACGAACTGGATGGTCTGATCGACGTGTTGACCGAACGCCGGCGCCGGCTCTCCGAGCGCATTGCCTTGTTCGGTTCCCGCGCCGTTGCGTCGGTGAAGTAAAACAAAAAAATCATTCGAATGATTCAGGCACGCCATCGTCGTTGACGATGGTGCGGGATAGGCTGCGACAGTGTTTCGCGAGGAATTAGAAAACACGGTAGCTGGATAGACTAAAAATTGAACACGCTCAGTTTTAGCAACAGGGAATTGTCCCACCACCACCAGCCTCAGGAGATCCAAAATGGCATTGTTTTCAAACTCACCATCCCGTCGTATTAAAACCGCATTGCGCCAAGGCGGCCAAGGCATGTCGGAATACATCATCATCGTAGCGCTGATTGCGGTTGTCAGTATCGGCGTGTTTGCGGCTTTTGGCGGCGTTATTCGACATCAGGTTGCGGGCATGGCACAAGAAATGTCGGGCAACGATGGTTCGACAGAGATCACGGCAGCCAAAACTGCGGCAGATTTGGCTAAGACCAAAGCAGCTACCCAACGCACCATGAAAGATTACGGCAGCGACAACCGCTGATCGACCGCCGCTCCGGCCCGCATCGCTGCAGGCCGGAGCAAATCCTCGAATCTCAATCAACACGCTCCGTTTAGCGGGGCTTGCCGCGGCCGGGTGTTTCAGCTGCGCATAAAAAATACTTTCAAATACTTTCATCAGAAAAGTAATGAATTGGTTCGGCCGGAGGCCGTCAGTCAATCATCAATAATTGATTTCTGATAGGGAGCGCATAGTGAAACGGGCATCGGAAAAGAGCAGGGTCAACAGGAGCGCGGCTCTTGGCGGCTGGCGCCAGCGCGGCGCGGTGCTGCCTATCGCCATCTTCTTTTTTGCGGTGCTGTGCGTGGGCCTGTTTGCCGTCTACAACATGGCGCAGGTGACCAGCGAGAAGCGGCAGCTGGTGAACGCCGCCGACGCCATCGCTTTCAGCACCGCTAACGTTGCTGCCGAAGGCTTGAACTACACCGCATATACCAACCGCGCCATGATTTCCAATTACCAGGCGGTGGGACAGATGACGGCGATGTGGTCGAGCGTCGGCATGTCGGACCAGTACTGGAAAAACAACAGCAAGGTATTGAAGGGCATCGCCGCCCTGACCAAATTCATTCCCTATATCGGCTCCGCCCTGTCGGGCGTCACCAACGCCATCTCCAAGTTCGGCGACTTCTGGGAAAAGATAGTGAACGGCGTGCGCCTCACCAGCCAAGTGCTGGCCAATGCCGGCACCGCCACCGTATCCTTGTCGAACTACGCGATCTTCGCCTCGCAGCAGGTGCACCTGGCGACCACGGTGTCCTCCATGATCAGCATGCAGAACGACCTGCTGGCAGCCAATGCGCCGCAAGCCGAATACATCCCGCAAACCATCGTCTACCAGATCGGCAAGAGCATGGTCGATTTCGGCAGCATGATCAAGCTGCACCAGCCGCCGCGCAAATTCCTCGGCCTGACCAAGATGCAGGAGGCCGGGGAAAAGGACAAGGACAAGATTGAATTCAACCTTGTGCATCATATGATGATGAAGGAAATGTTCAACTTCACCAGCGGCAGCGGCGGCCGCCGCCTGTTTCCGAATGCCGTCGGCCTGTGGGCGGTCGACGGCTGCAATCTTTCTGCTATCAACGGCATGCTGACCGGCCTGGAAACCAACGGACTGGAACAGATCGTGCCGGCGCTGAAAGGCAACGTCGCTGCCGATGTCATCGGCCCTGTGATCGAAGCCTTCATGAATACGGTGGGCGTCATCGTCAGCCCCATCATGTGCCTGTATGAACGCACCGGCGGCACGCGCATGATGCAGATGCAGGACGGCACCTACGGCTGGAGCAACTTCGATGTGATCGACATCAATCCGCACCTGTTCAATATCCACATTCCGCTGGCCGGCGCCGTGACCATGTCCAAAGTCGGCCGCCAGGGCGTGGATGCAAACCAGGAAATTCCCGAGGACATGAAAAAATTCTCTGATGTGGTGAAGGCCGACGACGCTGCCAAAAAAGCCTATTGGGGCGAAGCGACCGGCCTCGACGATTGCATGTATTTCACATTGCCCAGCGGTGAAATCTATGCGCCGCGCCTGGGCGGCAAGAGCGGCGCATGCGCTTCGCTGGCCGCCGGTTCGGCAAAAAAATACTACAACCGCGGCGTCATGAATATTGCCAGGGCGGCCGGCAACAGCGCCATGAAAGGCCAATCCGCCAACGCCAACGCCACCAGCACGCTCAACAACGCCATCGTGGCGCCGCTGGAGCCGGCGCTGGAAGCCGCTGGCAACGGCCTTAACTCAAGCAATTCGTCGGGAAGCGTGATCAACATGCCTAACGGCAGCACCAGCACCGTGCTTGGCGGTTCTCCCGCGGGCATGCCGGCTTCGGGCTCATCGCTGAATGCACCCAGCCCGGGCAGCGGCGATCCGGAAGTGCAGCTGGCAACCGCACTGGCGCAGCAGGCGGCGAATTTCCAGAATCTCTCGAACCTGGGCGGCAATGTGGCGACTTCCGTGTCGAACATGCTGGGACAAGGCTTTTCAATGGCCCAGGAAGCTGCCGGCGATCCGCTCAACAATGTCAACGGTTTCCTGAAGTTCCTTCTGAATGCGCTGGGCCTGGGCGATCTGATCGATGTCATCAACATGCGTACATCGCGCGGCACCGAAACCTTGTTCCAGCGCCCCGGCCTGGGCGGCGTGGTCGCAGCCGACATGGGCTTGCCGGCGGAACGGTTCGGCTTCTGGGAAATGCGCGACGCCAATATCGGCAACTACAAAATCGGCGACCGCGGGGCCAGCAACCTGTTTGTCGCTTCCAAGGAAATACAGGACAACGCCTTGAAGGACCTGGGGCCGTCGTTTGTAGTGGGGCTGCAGGAATCGGTAGGCGCAATGAAGTCGCCGTTGAGAGAGGAAGGCAAATTCAACCTGGGCCGCGCGCCGATCAAGGATTACGACACCGAAATCAAGCAGGACTACCTGCAGGCAATGGGCAAGGCGCGGGTGTATTACCGGGCGCCGGTTGAACGCTGGACCAGCCGCATGCAAGTGATATCGCACGCCAATTTGATGCTGCCTTACTGGAATGCGCGGCTGGAAGGCTTGAATTATCCGGAAAAATTATTGTTCTTCACAATAAATTGAACAGCGACCCCATGCCTATCTCATCCAGAATTTTCACATTGCCGCGCAAGGCCGGACCCGGCCAGCGAGGGCAGGCCTTGTTCGAGTCGATCCTGGCCTGCAGCGTGCTCATGCTGTTCCTGTTCGGTTTGCAGTGGGTCTGGCGTTTCGGCGAACTGAAGCAGCTCAATACCGAAGCGGCGCGCTTCGCGGTGTGGGAGCGCACCGCCTACAAGGCGAACGGCGATGCCGATTACAAATCGCTGTACAGCGGCGACGCCGCCCTTGCTCCCAATGTGTTCCGCAACGTCTACCTGACGCCGCGCGGCGCGCGCCAGAGCCAGGCCGACGGCAGCACCGCGCTGCTGCAGGACCATGCCGACTGGATGAGCACCGCGGCGCGCTTCTTTACCGACAAATTCGAGAACGCAACCTTTGGCTCCATCGCCAACGGCGCCTTGAGCGTTTCCACCAATTCCAGCAAGTCGCCGGGCGGGCCGATGGGATTCGACCCGACCGGCAATACCCTGACCAACCTGACGTTGGACCGCGAACCCTACGAACGGGTCCAGGTCAGCGGCACGATCGGCCTCAGCGATTTCATCAAGAATTACATGGAAAAAACCTTCGGCATCGCCAAAGGGGAAACCGGCACACCTGCCGGCGGTCTCAATCCGCGCAGCCTGGGCAGCCTGACCATGGTCACCAATTCCTGGTCGGCGCCGGTGCCGGTGGCGAACCACCGCATCGCCGAGCAGCTCAGCCCGTTTTACGACGGCGCCGCCAGCTCCGGCAGCACCGGCAATCCGGTCGGCAAGATACTCAACAGTAATTACTTCAACCTGCCGGGACTGATCGGCGGTGCTTCCGGTTTCGGCGGCAATTTCCGGGTCGACCTGGCCGGCATCAACCCGGCCCAGGTCTCGACCCTGGTCTCGCAGGGCATGGGCCTGGATTTCAACAGCCTGAAAAATCCCAGCGGCATCATCAAGGCATACAAATCTACCGACGACTACAAGGAAAATCTCAGCCTCGCGGGCAGCATGGCCGAAGCAGACTATATGGCGGTGAACTGCACGGCCGATCCCGGACGCGCCATCCGGCTGACCCAATACACCCAGGATGAGCTGTGCCCGGCCGGCATCATGCGCGCGCGCACCATCTCCATGTTCGACAATCCAGCCTGGCGCTTTTCTCCGGCGCCGTAGTAGACAAGGTAAAAGGGGATTTATTTGAAAGTGTTGATGGCGGTTTGCTGGTGCCTGTTGCTGTGCACCGGCGCATATGCAGCGGATAAATGGAAGTCGGTGGAAGGTTTGATGCTGGACGGCGTGCCGGATAATTGGCAACAGACCCGCCTGGCCGATGAAATCGAGGTGAATGGTTTACCGATGCTGATCTATGAAATCGAGGGGCCGCAGCCGCTGCGGGAAGCCGCGGTGATATTGGCGGCGAGCTGGGCCAAGGCTAAATGGAAAGTCACCACCAAGGCGGCCGGCCATGAAGTGCAGATCGTTGGCGTCAAGGATGGCTGGCTGAAACAGGCCAACCTGAGCAGCAACAACCGCAAGCAGACCCAAGGCTACCTCAGCATGTCGGACCTGCCTGCGCGCATGGAGCAGGACATCGACACCAAGGCGCCGGTGCTTGCCAAGCATCTGCGCAAGCCCCCGGGCACGGTGATCTTGAACGAAGTACGCACGGTGGACATGGTGGGCGAATCGATCCTGACCACCATGACCAACAATTTCGACATGGAACAGAACATTGCGTTTTACCAGGAAGACCGCGCTGCGGAAGCGTGGAAACTGAGCTTCAAGAAAACCGCCGAAGACAACGGCGGCACGGTGATGCGCTATGTCTCGCCCAAGCAGCAGGAAGCGACCTACACCTTTACCAGGGGTGCCGGCCAGACCTTTGTCGTGGTCAACTGGATTACACGATGAAGAGGCGGCCGATGCAGCAGGGAACAGCAATGAAGCGCCGCCAGCAAGGGCAGGCCGCGGTTGAATATTCGATCCTGCTGGTGTGCGTGGCGCTGGTGCTGTTCGTGTCGGTGGACGGGGTGTCCTTGCTCAGCCTGCTGCTGGACGCCATACGTCATCTGAATTTCAGTTACATCAACGGCTTAGGTGTCAGCGCCACGCCAATTTAGCAAACAAGCCGAGAGCGTAATATATGTTGATCAAAGTCGGAAGAAATCTGAAACTGGGGCGTGGCGCCAGCCTGGCCGAATTCGTCGTCGCGATCCCGGTGGTGCTGATATTTGCCTTGCTGTGCCTGCAAATGGTCTTGATGTACCGGGCCAAGCTGGCGCACAACTTTGCGGTGCAGGAAGCGGCGCGCATCGGCGCCATGAGCAACGGCCGGGTGGTGCCGCGTTTCGTCACCGATCCGCTGACGGCGCAGCTGGGCAACCTTGGTTATGCGGCGGTCGGCAAGATCGTGCACAGCAAGGACTCGTCCGGGCGCGATGTAACCTCGACTGTCACTACCCCGGGCAATGAGCTGGCCGGCTCCGGCCAGGCCGAAGCCGCCAGCAACGGCGTGCCGGTCAACAATGCGGCCGGCTCGTCCAGCGGCGATCCCGACGAAGCGGCAAACCGCGCCGGTCCTATCTCCGGCTTCCTCGGCAAGGCCAAGCAGAAAATCGGACCGGCGGTATGGGCCTTCGTCAAGGGCCTGATGCGCTATGGCGACAGCTCGGTGCTGCAGGGGTACATCAACGGCATCACGCCGATGTACATGGGTAACGACACCGGCAAGGGAGCAGTAGTCGAAGCCCAGGTCGAAGCCTACAAAGACGCGATGTTCAATTCCTGCATCCTGTACCACAATCCGACCCAGGCCGCCTTCCTGGAATCCGGCGTGATTGAATTGCAGGGGCTCGATTACGGCATCCTCAAGCTGCCGGCCGACTACATGCGTTTCCGCACGCCGCTAGGCACGGTCGCTCCCGACGGCGGAGAAGATCTGTCCGACAGCAAGCTGAAAGGCGACATCACCAACAAGAGCATCCAGGAAAATACCGTGCTGTCGATCGAGATCTGGTGGAGCTATCCGCTCAAGGTGCCTATCGCCAACAGCATCATCATCGGCCTCACGCGCCTGTTCGGCGACAGCAGCCAGAGCTCCGGCATTGCTGCGTCATTCCAGGCCAAGGCGCTGGAACGCGGCCGCTATCCGTTTTCCTCATCGGCCAGCTACCGGGCGCAAAACGCCTTGCACTGGCATCCCTTCTACCCGTTGGGAACCAAATCGCCGCCTATCGGCGGCAGCGGCGGCTACCAGGCCTTCGACGTGGTCAGGCTGATCTGGAACAGCATCCTGAGCCGGCTGGAAGGAAAGTTCGATCCGGCCGAGCCGCAGATCGGCTTTTGCCTGGGCGCGATGGACATGGGCGACTGGGCCGCCGGCGAAAAGAACGATGTGAAGGAACACTGGTGGGGCGAGGATTATGACAAAGCTACCCACTAGGCTGTTGCGCATTTTCCGCCAGAGCCGCAATACCTCCGATTTTCCAATACCAGCAGCGACTCCCGCCAGTTCGCAACGACGATTACTTTTACTCTCACATCATGAATATAAAACGTTTCATCAACCTGCAAAAAATCAAGAAAGCGCTGCCGCTGGTCATCATCGTCCTGATTGCCGCATTCGCCGTCTTCCTCGCCAACAGCTACCTGAAAACCCGTTCCAGTGAAATCGAAAAAAGCCTGAGCGACGAAGCCAGCAAGGTGCGCACCACGGTGACGGTGCCGCGGATCGACCTCAACCCCGGCGACGTGCTGACCATGGAGCAGCTGGCCTCGCGCACGGTGCCCAAGGAATACATGAACTTCGACGTCATCTCGCCGGAGCAGATCGATGCCTATATCGGCAAGAAGATCATCCGCCCGGTGCGCAAGGGTACGCCCTTGCTGGAATCGTATTTCCTGATGTACGAATCGGTGCCGTTTTCGAAGTCGATCGAGGCCGGCAGCCGCGCCATCACGATCCCGGTGGACGAGATCAATTCTTTCTCCGGCCTGCTGCGCGCCGGCGACCACATCGACCTGTTCTACATGATGAAGCGGCCGCAGGAAGGGCCGCCCAGCGCCGGGCCGCAGCAGGAAGACACGGTGCTGGCGCCGTTGCTGAAAAATATCGAAGTACGCGCCACCGGCCAGACCACGGTGCGCGAAGTGCTGGCGGCTGACCGCGCGCGTGAAGCCGGTCTGGGCGAGCGCCAGGGCCAGGCCGGACGCGCTACCTACAGCACGGTGACTATCTCGGTGCCGGCGGCAGACGCCCAGAAAGTCATCCTGGTGCAGACCGGCGCCCGCATCGTCGCCGTGCTGCGCAGTCCTGACGACCAGGGCGACGCCGAGAAAAGGCTGTTCCTGTCCGATGTCATCGATCCTGACGCCAAGCGCCGCCTGCAGATGCCCGGCCCGCAGGTCGACTACATCATCGGCGGCCGCTTCAAGACTGGCGAATATGCCGACAACAGCGAGGACCAGGCGAGGAAGCTCGAAGCCTTCAAGCGTCTCCTGGGCAGCGCAGCCGGTAATCCACAATGATATCCAACAAAAAGCCACGCAATAACATGACTAATCCAAGAACCTTCCGCTCCTGCCTGCTGTTGTCCGCCCTGATTGGCAGCCGCGCCTTTGCCGCTACACCTTTGCCGGAGACGTTGCAAAACCAGAACAAGGCACAAAAAACCAGCCAGAACCAGGTCCGCAGCAGCAGCAACGGCGGCGTCGAATACCTGGACGGCAATGCGATCGAACAAAGAAACCAGATGAGCGGACCAGAAGGGATTCCTATCCGCAATGCCGGCGACCTGGTCGCTTTGAGTCCTTCGACCGGCCATGGCGCCCCGAGGGTGCAGCAGGCGGTGGATGATGAGCTGGTCATGTATGCCGGCGAGGCGCGCGTGATCGAGGTAGGTGCGGTTAACCGCATCGCCATCGGCAACGGCAAGATCGCTTCGACCGCGGTGATTGAAAAGACCCGGCTGCTGATCATTGCGCAGGAAGTCGGCCTGACCAACATCCTGCTCTGGAACAAGCCGAACTTTTCGCGCGAAATCCGCTTGCGGGTGACTGCGCTCAACGTCATCAAGCAGCAGCGCGACATCAAGGCTGCACTGGCCGGCCTGCCGGACGTAGATGTGGTGCGCCGTGGCGACCGTCTCTACGTCGAGGGCAATATCCGCTCGCGCGAAGATCTTTCCAAAATCACGGCATTGACCGACCAGTACGCCAACCTGATCAACAGCACCAAGCTCGACATCGACACCGTGCCGGCTTACAAGCAGGAATCGCAGATGCTGGTGTTCGACCTGTATTTTGTCGAATTCAAGAAGGGCTACCTGGAAAACCTCGGCGTCAACTGGGCCAAGAGCTTCAACGGCTTCAACATCGGTATCTTCGGCGAAGCCTCGCGCGGCGCGGTCAACCTGCGGCCCTTGCCGCAAGACACGGGCACAGGCGGCAAGTTCGATTTGCCGAATGAGAAACTGCGCGGCGTCAGCGCCAGCGTCAATGCCTCGATTGCGATTCCCTCGGTGATCCAGCTGGCGGTCGACAGCGGCGACGCCTTTGTGCTGGCTTCGCCCAGCATTGCTACCCGCAACGGCGGCCAGGCCAGGTTCGTCGCCGGCGGCGAGGTGCCGATCCCGACGGTCAGCCAGAACGGCACCAACGTCACCTTCAAGCCTTACGGCATCCTGATCGAGATCGCACCGAAGCTGGATGCGTTCAGCAACATCACCGGGATCCTCAAGGCTGAGGTCAGCAAGATCGACCCGACCGTCAGCGTCGGCGGCATTCCGGGTTTCACCACACGCCGCACCGAGACCGATTTTTCCGTGAAGACCGGCGACGCCATCATCTTGTCGGGCCTGTACAGCCAGGACGGCAGCACCGATATCCAGAAAGTGCCGGGGCTGGGCGACGTGCCGTTGCTGGGAAACCTGTTCAAGAGCACCGGCACCATCCGCAACCAGACCGAGGTATACCTGGTGGCGATCCCGCATACGCAGGATGGGGAGTCTGGGGAAAGTTCGAATGCCTTGCGCAACATAAGCAACCGCATCAACCAGTCGCGCAAGGCAGTGGGCATGCCGGAGGAAGCCGAGTTGCCGACGCTGCGCAACCTGCAGAAGGAAATGCCGGTCAAGCCGCCGGTGCAGCCGGCGCCGCGGCCGGAACCGGCATTGCCGCCTGAGTACGGCAGTCACTGATTCGGCGGCGGCCGGCTAGAAGTGCAGCCGGTCGCCGACGCGCAGGGACAGCGCGGCAAGGGTGGCGGGATGGAGTTCAAGGGTGTGGCGCGCGGAGCGGTCGGAGGACAGGCTGCGGCGCTCCAGGACCGGGACGATCTTGGTGATGGCGAAGTCTTGCGACAGATACACCACGCCGATGGTGAAATGCATGAAAAAAGTATGGACGGAATTGCAGTCCTTGAGCAGGTAGGCGCTGTCAGGCGCTAGCGTCCTGGTGAACATCAGGCCGCGCGCACGGCTTAAAAACGAGTCGCCGATGGTGACATTGGCGATGATGATCTGATCATTTCTATATGCGGGAATAATTTTCATGGCAGAGAGCCAAAGTGGATTTGTGTTGATGGTGGTCGCGGACGATTATGACATACTCGATGAAGTTTTCGTCGACAAGGATCGCTTCGTCCTCGGCAAGGCGGAGAGCTGCGACCTGCGCCTCAAAGGCTGGAATGTCAGCAAGCTGCACGCGACTTTCCTGCTCAACGAGGGCAGTGTCTTCATCGAAGACAGCGGCAGCATCTTCGGCACCTGGGTCGACGGCGAGCGCATCAACCGTCTCGGGCCGCTGAGCAGCAACACCGTGATCAAGATCGGCAATTACAGCCTGACCTTGCATACCAACCAGGAAAGGCATGAAGCCGGCGCCGGCCGCGAGCGGCAGAACCACGCCGTCAACCATGCGATCAGCGCCATCGAGCATGACTACGAAGAAGTGCTGGTAGCGGAACGCCCGCTGAAACAGGCCAGCCAGGCTCCTGCCGCGCCGCGCCCGCACATTGCAGCGCCGATCCAGGCGCCGCCACTGCCGCCTCGCTCGGCGCCGGTCGCAGCTGCGGCAGCGCCTGCGCCAGCGGCGCCGCATCCCGGAACCCGCCCAGGCGCCGGCGGCAAGCAAATCGCGAATATCCCGGCGCGCGTGATCGATTTCGAGTTTTCGCGCTGGCGCAAGGCCTTGCATGAAGCAGTGCTGCATGAAATCGATTTGCGCCGTATCGACGCCAACAAGATGTCGGAGCACGACCTCAAGGCCAACGTCAAGAGCCTGATCAAGGAATTGCTGAGCACCACCTTCACGCTGCCGGACAACATCGACACCGACCTGCTGACCAAGGAGGTGCTGGACGAGGCGGTCGGGCTGGGGCCGCTGGAGCCGATGATCGCCGACGAAAGCGTGACCGAAATCATGGTCAACCGCCACGATGAAATATGGGTAGAGCGCGGCGGACGGCTGGAGCTTTCCAGCGCTACCTTCACCAGCGACCTGGCGGTGCTGGGCGCGATCGAACGGATCGTCACGCCGCTAGGGCGGCGTATCGATGAAAGTTCGCCGATGGTCGATGCGCGCCTGCGCGACGGCTCGCGGGTGAATGCGATCATTTCGCCGCTGTCGCTGCGCGGACCGACACTGACCATCCGGAAATTTTCGCGGCGCAAGATGGTGGCCGAAGACCTGATCAAATATGGGTCGATGACCGAGGACATGCTCAACATCTTGCGCAGCGCAGTCGAGCAGCGCTTGAACATCGTGGTCTCCGGCGGTACGGGCTCAGGTAAAACCACTTTTCTCAACATGATGTCGGCTTTCGTGCCGGACGATGAGCGCATCGTCACCATCGAAGATGCGGCCGAGCTGCAGCTGTCGCAGCCGAACCTGGTGTCGCTGGAAAGCCGGCCGCCCAATGTCGAGGGCAAGGGCCATGTGGCGATCCGCGACCTGGTGCGCAATTCGCTGCGGATGCGGCCTGACCGCATCATCGTCGGCGAGTGCCGCGGCGGCGAAGCGCTGGACATGCTGCAGGCCATGAATACCGGCCACGATGGCTCGATGACCACCTTGCACGCCAATTCGCCGCGCGACGCGCTGGCGCGGATGGAGGTGCTGGTGCTGATGGCCGGCATGAACCTGCCGGTGCGGGCGATCCGCGAACAGATTTCTTCGGCGGTGCACCTGATCATCCAGCTCACGCGCTATTCCTGCGGCGCGCGCAAGGTGACGGCGATCACCGAAGTGGTCGGCATCGAATCGGAAACCGTCCAGCTGCAGGACATCTTCAAGTTTCATCGCGAGGGCCTTGACCACAACGGCAAGACTTATGGCGAATTCCGGTATTCTGGGATGAAACCGGTCTTTATGGAGAGATTGGAAAATGAATAACCAGATATTGCTGTTTTCAGGGATCCTGTTTGCGCTGGTGCTGTTCGTCGCCTGGTCTTTGATGAACTCGAAGAGCTACTTCCTCAAGGTGCTGTTCGACATGCACGTGCGCTACATCGGCCACATCAAGGAATGGACCGGACTGCGCGACGGCCGCGTCTACATGGTGCTGTTCGCCCAGGTGGCGGCAGCCCTTATGCTGGTGCTGGTAATCTATTTCGTGCTGCGCAACATATTTCTGGTGCTGCTGATTGGCTATTTCATCTTCAAGGCGCCGCTCTGGATCAGCAACTACAAGCGCAAGCGCCGCCTCAACAGCATCGAATACGAATTGCCGACGGCGCTCACCGTGATCGCTTCCAGCCTGACGGCCGGCGTGTCGCTAAGCATTGCCTTGCAGTCGTATTCCAAGGAGAGCAGCTCGCCGCTGGCCAGCGAGTTTGCGCATGTGATCCGGCTGCAGAAGGTCGGCGTCGATTTTGAAACGGCGATCGAAGAAGTCGGCAAGCGCATCGACCTGGTCGATTTCCAGCTGCTGGTGATGACCTTCCGGATCTCGAAATCGGTGGGCGGCAACCTGTCGGAAACGCTGATGAGCCTGTCCAACACCATCCAGCAAAAGCTGACGATCGAAGGCAAGATCAGGTCGCTGACGGCGCAGGGCAAGATGCAGGGCTGGGTCATGATCTGCCTGCCGGCGCTGGTCGGGATTGCGCTGTTCTTCATCCAGCCGGCCGAAATGGGGCTGCTGCTGACCACGTTTTACGGCAAGATCGTACTCTTCATCTGTCTCACCATGGCCTATATCGGCCACAAGGTGATCCAGAAAATCCTGGCCATCGATGTCTGACGGCCGCGGACCTATCGTTATCGGAAAAATGCCATGAGCAGCTCAATCTATCTTTACGGCGCGATCATACTGGCCTTCGGCAGCCTTAGCGTATTCATGTTTTACCTGTTCCGGCTGGTGGCCAACGTCAAGGTCACCAAATTCCGGCCGAACATGGATCCGCTGCCGCCGTTGCTGAAAAAAGTCTGGAATGGCGTGATGTTCTTCGATTTCTATTTTGGCGCGACTGTGTCGGAGGCGCGCCTGCAGAAACGCAAGCAGATGCTGAACACCGCCGGCCTGGAATATTTCATGACGCCCGGCGAGACTTACGCCTTGCAGTTCTTCTCGCTGGCAGTGACGCTTTTTTTTGCGGCGCTGGTCGGCCTGGCAGCGTTTGGCGTCGACTACATCGTGCTCATCATCATGCTGGTGCTGGGCCTGATAGGCTGGTTTTATCCGCTGATGTGGATCCGCGACCAGAAGAAGAAGCGCAATATTGAAATCTCACGCTATTTCCCGTCTTTCGTCGATATCGTGACGCTTTGCTGCGAATGCGGCCTGACCTTGAACACTGCCATCGTCAATTTCTGCGAGCGCGGCCCGGAATGCATCTTGCGCCATGAGATCGAACGGGTGGTGCGCGACATGAAAACCGGCGCCGGCCGCGCCGACGCCTTGGGCAAGTTCGCGCGCCGCACCGGCAACATCGACATTTCGCGTTTTGTCGGCATCGTCCTGCAGTGCGACAAGCTCGGCGTGCCGCTCGGCCCCACCTTGCGCAAGTTCGCCGAACAAAAGCGCACCGAACGGTTCCAGCGCGCCGAGAAGCTGGCGATGGAAGCGCCGATGAAAATGATCGCGCCCCTGATCATGTTCATCTTCCCGATTACCTTTATCATCATTGCTTTCCCGATCGTGATGACTATCCTGATGAATTTCAAATAAGAGAAAAGATGAAAAAAATCGTCGCCGCGATTGCCGCATTTTCCTTGGCCGCCGCCAGCCAGCTGGCATGGGGCGCCAAGGTCATGCCGGAATTGAAGAAAGCCAATACCGACATCTGCCTGAAAATGGGCGGATCGGCGCGCGGTGCGCCAAAGGCGCCGGAAAAAATGCCGGCCTTTTGCGGCTGCGTATCCGATGCCTACTGGGACAGCGTGCCGCAAAGCGAATACAACCTGCTGGTGCAGACCGGTAAATCGCCGTCGCTGGAAGCCAACCTGGAAAAACGCCTCGACCTGGCCAAGGCGGCTTGCCTGAAGAAGGCCGGCTAAAACCGCATCAGCCGATTACCTTCGGGCGCAGCAGGTCTTCCAGGCCGATGCGGCGGAACATCTCGCTGCGCACACGGTCGGCGACGCCGTTGACGATCTCGCAGCCATCTTGCGAAGGATCGATATGGGTCCGCAACGGACGGCTGCCGAAAGGCATGCCGATCACTGCGACGATGGCGTCGGCCACCGATCCGGCATCGGCGTCGGCCGGCTCCAGCGCCGCCAGTCCCTGCAGCGCCTGCTGCGGCACGCCGGCGTAGGGACCATTGTCATACTCGGCAGCGCGCGCCTTGTCGGCCGGTGCGCCGGAATGAGCGAAATGATTGGTGCCCTTGGTGAATGCGCCAGGCACGATGATCGAGGTCTCTATGCCCCAGCGCGCCAGTTCTCCCGCATACGACACCGCCAGCGAATCCATGGCAGCCTTGGCCGCGAAATACGGCGACAGGTAAGGCGGCGTGCCGCCGCGCGCGCTGCTGGAAGAAATCCACATGACCAGGCCCTTGCCTTGCTTGCGCAATTGCGGCAGGGCGGCGCGGTTGACGCGTTGCGTACTGAGCACGTTGATGTCGTACAGCTGGGCGAACTGTTCCGGCGTAAATGCTTCCGCCGGGCCGAACGACATGTGGCCGGCATTGTGGATCACCACGTCGAGCCGGCCGCAGGCGGCGATGATGCTGGCGATGCCGGCGTCGACCGAATCGGCGGCGGCGACGTCGAGCTCGACGCTGCGCAGGTCGACCTTGTGTTCGGCGGCATAGCGCGCGGCTTCAGCGACCTGGGGCGCATTGCGGCCCTTGGTTTCGCGCATGCTGGCATACACGATATGCCCGGCGTCGGCCAGGGCGCGGGCGGCGAGGGCGCCGAAGCCGCTGGAGGCGCCGGTGATGACGATGACTTGCTGCATGATGTTTTCCTTTCGCGGGTATCTAAAAATGGCGCGTCGTTCCAGCGCTCAGATGATGCCGCCGTTGGCGCGCAGCACCTGGCCGTTGATCCAGCCGCCGTCGGCGCCGGCCAGGAAGGCGACTGTGGCGGCGATGTCCTGCGGCTGGCCCAGGCGTTCGAGCGGCGCCAGCTTGGCGAGGCGCTCGACCACTTCTTGCGGTTTGCCGTTGAGGAACAGGTCGGTGGCGGTCGGCCCTGGCGCGACGGCGTTGACCGTGATGTTCTTGCCGCGCAGCTCCTTGGCGAGCACGCTGGTCATCGCTTCCACTGCTGCCTTGGTGGCGGCGTACACGCCATAGGACGGTTGCAGCATGCCGACCACGCTTGACGAGAAGTTGATGATGCGGCCGCCGTTGCGCAACCGTCTGGCGGCTTCGCGCAGGGTGTTGAAGCTGCCTTTGAGGTTGATGGCGACCTGGCGGTCGAAGCCGGCATCGTCGGTGTCGGCGATAGCGGCATTGAGCATGATGCCGGCATTGTTGACCAGCACGTCGACGCCGCCGAATGCCTGTTCCGCGGCATCGAACATGGCGCGCACCGCGGCCGGGTCGCTGACATCGGCCTGCACTGCGAGCGCCTGGCCGCCTTGCTGGACCAGCTGCCGGGCCAGCGTTTCGGCCGCCGCGGCGCTGCCGGCGTAATTGACGATGACGGCAAAGCCGTCTGCGGCCAGCCGTTGCGCTACTGCCGCGCCGATGCCGCGCGACGATCCGGTGACGATGGCTACTTTTGCGTTGTTCATGTGAAGCTCCTTGAGATTGGTTTGAGGGTTGTTTTTAACCACCCTGGTGTGCCTGGATATCGGTTTGCCGGGCAGTGGATACATCATGCCGGTTAATTTTTTATGGATAAACTGGCTGCAATTGACAATACTATTCAATAATCATCAACAATTGGGTGAGCGGGACCAACACCTGGCGTTCAAGGAAGGTGGTGGGGGCTACGGATAGGAAAATTGCAGGCTTCACCTGCGCGCGGCAGGTGAATGCAGGACGGCGCGGCAAGCCGCGGCGGGATATTTCCGGGCTTGGGGGAAATCAGCCTTGCAGGTAGCTGCGCAGGGTGTCGCCCCGGTAGTCAAGGCGGAACTGTTTGCGTTCTTGCAATTCCGGCACCACCAGGTCAACAAAATCTTCAAAGCCGTTCGGTAAATGCACCGGCGTGATGACGAAACCGTCAGCGCCTTGCTGCGCCACGATATGCGCCATCCAGTCGGCGATGTCGGCGGCGGTGCCGGCTACCTGCGGCACCAATACGCCGCTGGCATACATGCGGCCGATGTCCGCCAGCGTGAGCTGGCGTTCGGCGGACAGCTCGCGGATCAGGCTGAACAAGCCTTGCATGCCGGCTACTTCCAGGTCGGCGATGGGTGCATCCAGCGCGTAGCCTGAAAAATCCACGTTCATGTGGCTCGACAGCGTCGACAGCCCGACGATAGGATCGACCAGCGCGTTGTGCCGGGCGCGCTTGTCTTCGGCCTCGGCGCGCGAAGCGCCGACAAAAGGCATGACGGCGGTCAGCACCTTGATGTCGCCAGGCTTGCGGCCGAATTTGGCGGCACGGCTTTTCAGGTCCTGGTAAAAGCGCTGCATGCGGGGCAGGTCGGGCTGTATGCCGAACACCACTTCCGACCAGCGCGCGGCAAAATCCTGTCCGCGCTGCGACGATCCGGCCTGGATGATGACCGGCCCGCGCTGCGGCGAGGCTGGAATGTTCAGCGGTCCGCGCACATTGAAGTAGGCGCCGCTGTGGGCAATCGCAGACACCCGGTCGGCATCGGCGTAACGGCCGCTGCTTGCCTCCAGCAGCAGCGCGTCGGGCGCCCAGCTGCCCCACAGCTGATGCACCACGTCGAGTAATTCGTCGGCGCGGTCATAGCGTGCGTCGTGGCTCAAGGTATGGCGCAAGCCGAAATTGTCGGCTTCGCCCTGGTTGACCGAAGTCACCACGTTCCATGCCGCGCGTCCGGACGAAAGATGGTCCAGGGTGGCGAACTCGCGCGCCAGGCTATACGGCTGGCTGTAGGTGGTTGAACGTGTCGCGCCCAGTCCTATTTTGCTGGTAAGGGCAGCCAATGCGCCCAGCACCGGCAAGGGATCGAGCCGGGTCGCATCCTGGTCGCCGTGGCTGACGCCATAGCGGTGGTCGCCGCCGAAGCGGGTCGAGACTGCCAGGCGGTCGGCAAAAAACAGCAGGTCGAATTTTCCGCGTTCCAGCGTTTGCGCGATGCGCGCGTAATAATCGAGTTTCAGGAAACCGCCCGGGCTGCTTTCCGGATGGCGCCACAAAACCTGGCTGTGGGCGGCGTTGCCGGCGATCAGGAAGGCGGCAAGGTGCATCATGGTTCATTTTCCGTAACGGGTCGGGTCAACAGGCGCTACAGCAAAGCCTCGGCGTACACCTTGTCTTTGACTTGCACCTGCGCCTTGATCAGGTTCAGTTTGTAGAAGACTTCCACGATCTGCTGCTGTTCGGCGATGATGGCGGCGTCGATCGGCACCACGGTGTAGTTGCGGCGCTCGGTCGCCAGCTGCAACACCTTGGGGTCGACGCCCAGCTGCGGCGCCAGCAAGGCCGCGGTTTCCTGCGGGTGGGACTGGGCCCAGGCATTGGTTTTTTTCAGTTCGGCAAACAGGATGCGGATGATGTTCTTGTTGCGGTCGACGAAACCGGGATTGGCCAGGTGGAAGGTGCGGTTGCTGGACAAGCCGGCGCCGTCGCGCAGGATGCGCGGACTGGTCGAAACCTGCTGGCCCGCCAGGTAGGGATCCCACAGCGTAGCGGCGTCGACATTGCCGGACTGGAAAGTGGCGCGCACGTCGGCCGCGTTGGTGACGTAGACCGGGACGATGTCGCTGTAGCTCAAGCCGGCTTCCTCCAGCGCCCGCACCAGCAGGTATTGCACATTCCAGCCGCGTCCCAGCGCGACTTTCTTGCCCTTCAGCTCCTTTACAGAGCGGATCGGCGAATCCTGCGCGACAAAAATCCCGATGCCTTTCGGATAGGGCTGTTCGGCGGCCAGGTACACGGCATTGACGCCGGCGGCGTTGGCAAAGGCGGAGGGCGTGTCGGCGGCATGGCCGAAATCGATGGCGTCGCCATTCAGGGCTTCGGTCAGCTGCGGGCCGGCCGCAAACTCGAACCATTTGACTTTCCATCCCAGCGGCTGCAAAGCCTGTTCCAGGTTGCCGCTGCCTTTCAGGATGTTGAGCGTGTTGAACTTCTGGTAACCGATGCGCAGCGTACGCTCTTCGGCCGCCAAGGCCGGCAGCGCAGCAACCGCCGCGCCGGCGGCCAGTCCCTGTAAAACAAGCCGCCTCTGGCTGGATATGGTCTTCATCTCTACGGGTTCCCTCAATCGGTCTGGCGCATGCATCCTGCATGCAAACGACCATGCTAGTCGCAGCGGCGGGGAAGGGGAACGAAGCGTTTCGACGATGCTAAATTGGTTTCTGTATAAGCGCCGCCTGCCGCGTCATATCCGGCGGCAGCCGGCCCATGGCGGGTATGGTAAATTGATTGCCTTCATTCCAGGAGCGCATGCCATGTCCAGCCGCACGCTGAATCTCGACGATACTCTCTACGATTACCTGCTGACGCATTCGCTGCGTGAGCATCCAGCGCAAACCGCGCTGCGCGCAGCGACCGCCAAGCATGCGCGCGGCGGCATGCAGATTTCTCCCGAGCAGGGCCAGTTCATGGCCTTGCTGATACGTTTGACGGGGGCGCGCAACACGATTGAAATCGGCGTGTTCACCGGCTATAGCGCGCTGTCCGTGGCGCTTGCGCTGCCCGACGACGGCCACATCCTGGCCTGCGACATCAGCGACGAATACACCAGCATTGCGCGCCCGTATTGGGAAGCGGCCGGAGTCGTGCACAAGATCGACTTGCAGCTGGCGCCGGCGCTGGCGACGCTCGACGCCCGCCTTGCCGCCGGCGCCGCGGGGCAATACGATTTTGCCTTTATCGACGCCGACAAGACCGGCTACGATGCCTACTATGAGCGCTGCCTGCAGTTATTGCGTCCAGGCGGACTGATCGCCATCGACAATGTGCTGTGGGGCGGCAGCGTCGCCGATGTCGCGGAAGATGACGACACCGCCGCCTTGCAGGACCTGAACCGCAAGCTGCACCGCGACGAGCGGATCGACCTGTCCATGCTGCCGGTCGGCGACGGCTTGACGCTGGCGCGCAAACGCTGAGCGTTCAGCGCCGCCGTCCATATTTCCCTGGCTCAGTTCAAGGCCGGCGCCAGCGTCATTTCACCGTCCGACGGCAGCGGCTGCAAGCCGATCAAATTCATCATGAGCGGATAGACGTCGACATTGTCGAACGGCGCCAGGACGATGCCGGTCTTGAACGCCGGCCCTGCTGCGATGAAAATCGCCTGCATCTCGGCCGCCATGTTGTCATAGCCGTGGCCGCCCGCCGGCGTCCGCTCGGCAGAACGGGCGTCGGCTGCAATCTGCCAGCCGGTTTCAGCCAGGCAGATGAAGCTCGGCACGCGCGGATTCCGGCCGTAGTGGAAGCGCGGCGGCATTGCCTCTTTGCGCCAGCACTGCATATGCGCTTGCGGCTTCAGCAGCGCATCAGCTAACACGCCATCCTTTCCCGGCGTTGCTTCAAGTCCGGCGTAAGTCCCGCCCGTCACTACCCGATAGCTGCCGGCCGGCGCTACCTGGTCCAAGCGGATAACCCTCTGCTTGCTCATGGCGGCCATGCCGTGGTCGGACACGACCACGATGTTGGCCTTGATGCCGCGCGCCTGCAGTCCGGCTGCCAGCCTGCCTATCGCTTCGTCGACGTGCGCCGCAGCCTCGGTGGTCTGCGCCGCATCCGGGCCGTATTCGTGCCCGGCGTGGTCGACATCTTCGAAATACAGCGTCAGGAAAGCCGGGCGCGATGCGACCGGCTTGTCCAGCCAGCCTAGCAAGGTGTCGACGCGCTGGTTCGCTGGCAGCTTGCTGTCGTAACTGCGCCATTCGCTCGGACGAACGCCATGGATGGCGGCCTCGGATCCCGGCCAGAACATGGTCGCGGTGCGCACGCCGCGTTGCTCGGCGGTGACCCATATCGGCTCTGCTTCGTCCCACCAGCGGCGGTCATTGGTCGCTTCCCGGTTGCCGAGGCTGAAACGGGCGCCCGGAATCCTGCTGTCTTCAATGGTGTTGCCGACGATGCCATGGCGGTCTGGCCTTGATCCTGTCACCAGCGTGTAGTGATTGGGGAAAGTGATTGACGGAAAAGACGGCCGCATGGCCTCGGCCCTGGCGCCTTGTGCCGCGAGGGCGTTGAGGTTCGGCGTGACGCTGCGGGTCAGGTAATCCGGCTTGAAACCGTCGATCGATACCAGGATCAGCGGCGGTCTTGCGTCTTGTGCCGGCGGCTGCAGCGTGGCTGGCGCGCAGCCGGCAACGATTGCCGGCAGCAACAGGCAAAACAGGTTGCGGAGAAGCGGGTGGAAAAGCGAATTTTTCACGATGTTTTTCTGAGGACGGAAGGTGATGGCGTGGCCGGGATGGAAGCCTGCCGAAGATACATGCCATTTGTTACGGCCGAATGAATTTGGGCGTGGCGGAAAGAGGTGCGCACGGAACAATGATGCCGATCATGCCTTTGACAACTTGTCTTAGGACGGGTCACGGAAATAAAAAAAGCCTGTTTTCATGTGAAAACAGGCTTTCTGCATTGTCAGCGGAAGGTCGTCAATCGCGGATTTCCAGGGCGCGGTTCAGGCTCAATGCTGCCAGCGAGCAGGCCGCGCCCGACAGCAGGTAAAAGCTGACGTAAGCCAGGCCGAAATGGGCCGAAAGGCCAAGCGCCACCAGCGGTGCGAAACCGGCTCCCACCAGCCAGGACAGGTCGGAGGTGAGGGCGGCGCCGGTGTAACGGTATTTCGCCGGGAAGTTGGCGGTGACGGCGCCGGCGGCCTGGCCGTACGACAGGCCTAGCAGGATGAAGCCCAGCAGGATGAAGACGTTCTGGCCAAATTCGCCGCCGTTCATCAGGGTCGGCACAAAGGCGCTCAGCACCGCGATCAGCACCGCGCAGGCGCCGAGGGTGGTGCGGCGGCCGAGGCGGTCGGCGATCAGGCCGGAGGCGACTACGCCCAGCGCCATGAGTCCGGCGCCGATGACCTGGATGATCAGGAAGTCGCTCACGGAACGCATCGAATACAGGGTGATCCAGGACAGCGGGAACACCGTCACCAGATGGAACAGGGCGTAGCTGGCCAAGGCTGCCAAGGCGCCGATGATGACGTTGCGTCCTTGCGAGCGCGTCATTTCCAGGGCGTTGGTCGGCTCCAGTTCGCGTTCGTCGAGCAAGCGCGCATATTCCGGCGTCGATACCAGGCGCAGGCGGGCGAACAGGGCGACGACGTTGATGGCGAACGCCACATAGAACGGATAGCGCCAGCCCCAGTCAAGGAAGTCTTCGGTGGTCAGGTTCGACAGCAGGTAAGCAAACAGGCCGCCGGCGATCATGAAGCCTACCGGCGCTCCCAGCTGGCCCAGCATGGCGTACCAGCCGCGCCGGTTCTGCGGCGCATTCAGCGCCAGCAGCGAGGGCAGGCCGTCCCAGGAGCCGCCCAGCGCAATGCCTTGGCCGATGCGCAGCAGCGCCAGCAAGACGATGGCGTAGAATCCCAGGTGCTGGAAGGTTGGCAGGAAGGCAATCCCGGCCGTGGAGATGCCTAATATGAAGAGCGCTGCCGTCAATTTGACCTCGCGTCCGAGGCGGCGCTGGATCGCCATGAACAGGACCGTGCCGAACGGCCTTGCCAGAAAGGCAAAGGAGAAAATCACGAATGCGTAAAGCGTGCCTTCCAGCTGCTGCTCGAACGGGAAGAACACCGAGGGAAACACCAGCACCGAGGCCATGGCGTACACGAAAAAGTCGAAATATTCAGACGCTCGGCCGATTACTACGCCGATAGCTATCTCGCCGGGGGCGATAGAGTCTGGTTTAGCGTTTCGCGCATCACTGACGGTCGAGTGCGACGAGAAATCAGCGGAAACTTCGCCATTGTGGCTATGGGTGCTCGTCATCATAATTTTGTCTCTAGTGGGTTTCTGTCAATACTGGCCATGCCAACCGGCCGTGCCGAACCCTTCCTGAGTGTGCCGCTTCGCAAACCTGAAGCCTCATTATTTACGAAACAACACACTGGTAAGGGTAGGACAAAACGTCCAATCGCCAACGCATACCAGTCAGTGTACATTATCACAATCTGATAGCTTCGACGGTACTTTTACTCTATGGTTTCCCTCTTATCCCGGCGCGGATTGCTCCTCCTTCCCCTCATTTTGCTGGCTGGCTGCAATACGGTGGTGATGAATCCGTCAGGCGACATCGCTTCCCAGCAGGGCCGCCTCATCGTGGTTTCCACGATCCTGATGCTCTTGATCATCGTCCCGGTGATTGCGCTGACCATATGGTTTGCCTGGCGCTACCGCAAGAACAATACCGCCGCACGCTACGAACCCGACTGGGATCACTCGACCCAGCTGGAGCTGGTGATCTGGGGCGCGCCGCTGCTCATCATCATCGCGCTCGGCCTGCTGACCTGGATCAGCACCCACACCCTGGATCCTTACCGGCCGCTGTCGCGCCTCGATGCGAACCGCCCGATCCCCGCGGATACCAAGACACTGACGGTAGAAGTGGTGGCGCTGGACTGGAAATGGCTGTTCATCTACCCGGAACAAGGCATCGCCACCGTCAACGAACTGGCGGCGCCGGTCGACATGCCGATCCGCTTCAAGATCACTTCGTCGGCCATCATGAATTCCTTCTTCATTCCAGCACTGGCCGGCCAGATCTACGCCATGCCCGGCATGCAGACATCCCTCAATGCGGTGATCAACCGGCCGGGCGAATACGACGGCTTTTCGGCCAACTACAGCGGCGCCGGGTTCTCCGACATGAAGTTCAAGTTCCACGGCATGACCGCGGAAAATTTCGACAACTGGGTAAAAACCACCAAGGCCGCCAGCGCCAAGCTGGATCGGGCCGACTACCTGCAGCTTGAAAAACCGAGCGAGAAGGAACCGGTGCGTTACTACGGCGCTGTCGATCCAAGCCTGTACCACGCCATCCTCAACCGCTGCATCGAGCCGGGCCAGATGTGCATGGACCAGATGATGGCGGCCGACGGCGGCCACAGCATGGCTGGGCACCAGGCCAAAGACCATGAATAACCGTTTGCAGCAAGAGCCGGCAGTGTTCTGTTCTGCCAGCGGCGGCGCCGCAACATGCACGGTAGGCGCCGTGTTTCCCTTTTTTACCGGAAAGTAACGATGCTAGACCATATTGATCTGACCAAGCTGATCTTCGGCCGTCTCACCTGGGAAGCGATTCCCTATCACGAACCGATTCTTATCGCGACCTTCATCATGGTCGCCATCGGCGGCGCGGCCGTGCTTGGCGCGCTGACCTATTACAAGGTATGGGGCACCCTGTGGCGCGACTGGTTCACCAGCATCGACCACAAGAAGATCGGCATCATGTACGTGGTGCTGGGCCTGGTGATGCTGCTGCGCGGCTTTGCCGACGCCCTGATGATGCGCGCCCAGCAGGCGTTTGCCTTCGGCGATTCCGCCGGCTTCCTGCCGCCGCACCACTACGACCAGATCTTCACCGCGCACGGCGTCATCATGATCTTCTTCGTCGCCATGCCGCTGGTGACAGGCCTGATGAACTACGTGGTGCCGCTGCAGATCGGCGCGCGCGACGTGGCATTTCCTTTCCTGAACAATTTCAGCTTCTGGATGACGACCTTCGGCGGCATGCTGGTGATGGCTTCGCTGTTCGTCGGCGAGTTCGCCCGTACCGGCTGGCTGGCTTATCCACCGCTGTCGGGCATTCTTGCCAGTCCGGATGTGGGGGTCGACTACTACATATGGGCATTGCAGATTGCCGGGGTAGGGACGCTGCTGTCCGGCATCAACCTGATTGCAACCATCGTCAAGATGCGCGCGCCAGGCATGAACATGATGAAGATGCCGGTGTTTACCTGGACCGCCTTGTGCACCAACGTCCTGATCGTCGCCGCCTTCCCGGTGCTGACCGCGGTGCTCGGCATGCTGTCGCTGGACCGCATCTTCGGCACCAACTTCTTCACCAACGACATGGGCGGCAACGCCATGATGTACGTCAACCTGATCTGGATCTGGGGCCACCCGGAAGTCTACATCCTGATCCTGCCGGCGTTCGGCATCTTCTCTGAAGTGGTTTCGACGTTCAGCAGCAAGCGCCTGTTCGGCTACACCTCGATGGTTTACGCCACCGTGGTGATCACCATCCTGTCCTACCTGGTGTGGCTGCATCACTTCTTCACCATGGGCTCGGGAGCCAGCGTCAATTCCTTCTTCGGGATCACGACGATGATCATTTCGATCCCGACCGGCGCCAAGATTTTCAACTGGCTGTTCACCATGTACCGCGGCCGCATCCGTTTCGAGCTGCCCATGCTGTGGACCATCGGCTTCATGATCACCTTCGTCATCGGCGGCATGACCGGCGTGCTGCTGGCGGTGCCGCCGGCTGACTTCGTGCTGCACAACAGCCTGTTCCTGATCGCCCACTTCCATAACGTGATCATCGGCGGCGTCCTGTTCGGCATGTTTGCCGGCATCAACTACTGGTTCCCGAAAGCCTTCGGCTACAAGCTCGACGATTTCTGGGGCAAGTGCTGCTTCTGGTTCTGGACCATCGGTTTCTACGTCGCCTTCATGCCGCTCTACGTGCTGGGCCTGATGGGCGTGACGCGCCGCCTGGGCCACTTCGAAGATCCGTCGCTGCAGATCTGGTTCCAGATCGCCGCTTTCGGCGCCGTGCTGATCGCACTCGGCATCGCTTCCTTCATCGTGCAGCTGATCGTCAGCTTCCGCCGCCGCGAATCGCTGCGCGACACCACCGGCGATCCATGGGGCGCGCGCACGCTGGAGTGGTCGACTTCGTCGCCGCCGCCTGACTACAACTTTGCCTTCACGCCGGTGGTGCATGACAACGACGCCTGGACCGACATGAAGGCCAACGGCTACAGCCGTCCGCTGAAGGATTTTGTCGCTATCCACATGCCGAAGAACACGGCAGCCGGTTTCATCATCGCCGCGCTCAGCGCAGCCGTCGGCTTTGCCCTGATCTGGCACATGTGGCTGGTGGCCGGCCTCGGCTTCGCAGCGATGATGGCTGCGATCATCATCCACACCTTCAACTACAACCGCGATTTCCATATCTCGGCGGACCAGGTCGTCCGTACCGAGGGCGAACGCACACGATTGCTGGCTAGCCATGTCTGATATCACTATGAACCCCGCCGGCGCGGCTGATCCAAGCGCGCGCTTCTACACCCGCGAACATCACCCGGAGAACGGCACGCTGCTCGGTTTCTGGCTGTACCTGATGAGCGACTGCCTGATCTTCGCCTGCCTGTTCGCGACCTACGCCGTATTGGGCCGCAACTATGCAGGCGGCCCCACCGGCGCCGAACTGTTCGACCTGCCGCTGGTGGCGGTCAACACGTCGCTGCTGCTGCTGTCGTCGATCACCTACGGTTTCGCCATGCTGGAGATGCAGCGCAAGCGCCAGGGCGCAACGCTGGCCTGGCTGGCCGTCACCGGCATCCTCGGCGCCTGCTTCATCGGCTTCGAACTGTATGAATTCGCGCACTTGATCCACGAAGGCTACGGACCGCAACGCAGCGGCTTCCTGACTTCCTTCTTCGCCCTGGTGTCGACCCACGGCCTGCACGTCAGCTTCGGCATCGTCTGGCTGGTCACGCTGATGTTCCAGGTCAAGCGCCATGGGCTGACCGCTGAAAACGGCCGGCGCCTGATGTGCCTGTCGATGTTCTGGCACTTCCTGGACGTGGTCTGGATCGGCGTCTTCACCTTTGTCTATCTGATGGGAGTTTTGCCATGAGCGGCGGACATCAACAGCACCCGGCGCGCGTCGTCGCCCATGGCCACGACGATCACCACGGCCACACCCATGCCGACCACGGCAGCCTGAAGAGCTACACCACCGGCTTCGTGCTGGCGGTGATCCTGACGGCGATCCCGTTCTGGCTGGTGATGGGCAAGGTCTTCGACAAATCCAGCACCACCGGATTGGTGCTGCTCGGTTTCGCCGCGGTGCAGATCGTGGTGCACATGGTGTATTTCCTGCACATGAACACCAAATCCGAAGGCGGCTGGTCGATGCTGGCGCTGATCTTCACGATCATGCTGGTGTTCATCATGCTGAGCGGTTCTCTGTGGGTGATGTACCACCTGAACCACAACATGATGCCGGGCATGATGCCTGACACCACGGAAGTGGTGCCGGAATCGATGCAGGCGATGCCCGAGATGCCTGGGATGCCAAAAACGCACGACATGCAGCATATGCAACACATGCAATGAAACAGGCGCCGCGCGGCATGGTGACGGACAGTCAGGATGCGGCCCCGGCTGCGCCAAGGCCGCGCTCCACAACCGTGCTGCTGGCGCTGGCCATCTGCGCCGGGCTGGTGTTTGCCGGTTTCGCCGCGCTGGGCACCTGGCAGCTCAAGCGGCTGCAATGGAAGCTGGCCCTGATCGAACGGGTTGAACAGCGGGTGCACGCGCCCGCCGTGGCCGCTCCCGGCCCTGAACGCTGGCCGCAAGTCAATGCCGACGCCGATGAATATCGGCGCGTGCGTCTCAGCGGCACATTCCTCTACGCACTGACAGCCAGGGTCCAGGCTTCGACCGAACTCGGCGGCGGATTCTGGCTGCTGACGCCGCTGCGCAGCGTGGACGGCAGCGTGGTGCTGGTCAACCGCGGTTTTGTGCCGGCCAAGGCCGGCGCCGAACAGGACGGCCCCGATGTCGGTCCGGCCGAGGTAAGCGGACTGCTGCGCATGAGCGAGCCGGGCGGCGGTTTTCTGCGCCACAACGATCCGGCCGGCGACCGCTGGTTTTCGCGCGACGTGCAAGCGATAGCGGCGGCGCGCAACCTGTCGCCGGCGGCGCCTTATTTCATCGATGCGGACGCGGCGACAGCCGGCAGGGACACCGGCGGCAACCGCCCGGTCGGCGGCTTGACGGTGATTGCCTTTCACAATAACCATCTGGTTTATGCTCTCACTTGGTATGCTCTTGCCTTGATGGTGGCGGGCGCCTGTTTCTGGGTAGGGCGCGAGGAAAGGAACCTGCGCCGGCGTTATCGGCCGGGCGCCGGCGCCAATGCGGATGGTATCGACCGTGAAAGTGAAGATGGCAAGTAAAATTGATATTCTTGCAAATACAGAAGATTTGAAGCGGCGCTGGACGCTGGCGGCCGGCGTCGAAAACGCCGCCGGCCACAAGAACATGCTGCAATTGATCCAGCTGCGCTGGATCGCCGTGGTCGGCCAGATCACCACCATCGCCATCGTCATCGTCGGCTTCGGCATCCAGTTGCCGCTGCCGCACATGCTGAAGGTGCTGGCCTGCCTGGTAGCGTTCAACATCGCCAGCCACCTGCGCTGGCATGAGCGGCGCGTGGCGAGCAACGGCGAGCTGTTCCTGGCGCTGCTGGTCGACGTCGGCATCCTGACCGCCCAGCTGTACCTCAGCGGCGGCATCGGCAATCCCTTCGCCTTCCTGTTCCTGCTGCAGGTGATCCTCAGCGCCGTGCTGCTGGAAACCTGGTCGACCTGGACCATCGTCGCCGTCACCAGCGTCTGCCTGGCCGGCCTGTCGCTGTTTTGCGAGCCTCTGGCGCTGCCGCCGGACCATGGCAGCGGCTTGTCCAGCCTGTATGTGGAAGGCTTGCTGATCTGTTTTGTGCTGAATGCGGCCCTGTTGGTGTTCTTCGTTACCCGCATCGGCCGCAACCTGCGCGCCGGCGACGCCCAGCTGGCCGATTTGCGCCAGCGCGCGGCGGAGGAAGACCACATCGTGCGCATGGGGCTGCTGGCGTCCGGCGCCGCGCATGAGCTCGGCACGCCGCTGGCCACCTTGTCGGTGATCCTGGGCGACTGGCGGCGCATGCCGGAGTTCAGCACGAACAGCGAACTGCTGGAAGAAATCGGCGAGATGCAAGCCCAGCTGCAGCGCTGCAAGAGCATCGTCAGCGGCATCCTGCTGTCGGCCGGCGAGGCGCGCGGCGAGTCGTCCGTGAAAACCACCATCAGCACTTTCCTCAACGACCTGGCCAAGGAATGGTGCGCGACCCGGCCGATTGTCTCGTTTGCCTACGAAAACCGGATCGAGCAGGATATGCCGGTCGCCTTCGACTCGGCGCTGAAGCAGATGATCTGCAATGTGCTCGACAACGCGCTCGAAGCATCGCCGCAGTGGGTCAGCCTGGAAGCGACGCGGGAAGACGATGCGCTGACCCTGGTGGTGACCGATAGCGGCCCTGGTTTTGCGCCGGCGATGCTGGCGCACCTGGGCAAGCCTTACCAGTCGAGCAAGGGACGGCCAGGCAGCGGCCTGGGCCTGTTTTTCGTGGTTAACGTCGCCCGCAAGCTGGGCGGCACGGTAACCGCGCGCAACCGCGAGCAGGGTGGGGCGCTGGTCCAGCTCACGCTGCCGCTGGCGTCGATCAGCCTTGAAGGGGATGCCGGACATGGCAACTGACCGCCTGCTGCTGATCATCGAAGATGACGCCACTTTCGCGCGCACGCTGGGCCGTTCGTTCGAGCGCCGCGGCTATGCCGTATTGCTGGCGTCGAACCTGGACCAGGCCGCTGCGCTGCTGCGCCAGCATTCGCCCGGATATGCGGTAGTCGACCTCAAGCTGAACGACAGCACTTCCGGGCTGGCGTGCGTGCAGATGCTGCATAAGCACGATCCGGCCATGCTGATCGTGGTGCTGACCGGCTTCGCCAGCATCAACACGGCGGTGGAAGCAATCAAGCTTGGCGCCTGCCAGTACCTGGCCAAGCCTTCCAACACCGATGATATCGAAGCGGCTTTCGGCCATGTCGCCGGCGCCGCGGCGATTGAACTGAGCAACCGCTCGACCTCGATCAAGACGCTGGAATGGGAACGCATCCATGAAGTGCTGGTGGAAACCGGCTTCAATATTTCGGAAACGGCGCGGCGCCTGGGAATGCACCGGCGCACGCTGGCGCGCAAGCTGGAAAAACAGCGCATCAAATAACCATCGCCAATAAGCGGCGGCAATTACCACATATCGCCGTTTGCCGCCTCGCGGCTGTTTATGGCGTCGTTCCTTGTAAGTGGCGTCACATGATTAACACTATAAGCTGCATCCTCGTGCCCGGACCGGGCGGGGAGGCAATAGCGGCTGTTGAAACCAGCCATTTTCCATTTGCTTATGGGAGTTACCATCATGTCTGCCATCTTGACCCAGCGTCCTGTTGTCCAAGAAACCGAAATAGAAGCCATTCCTTTCCCGCTCACTTATCTGCGGCCGCGCCAACCCAAGACCTTCCACCATTCGATCGACGTTTACCTGAAAGATTCGAACGCCACCGGGAACATTTATTTCGCCCGGCATTTCGAATGGCAGGGGATTTGCCGCGAGCGCTGGTTTTTCGAGTGCATCTCCGCCGACATGCTGCAGTCGCTGGGCGTCTTCATCACGAAAGAGGCGCAGCAACAGTATGTCTGCGAGACATTCGCATTCCAGAAGATTGCGTGCGAAGTCAATACTTTCGCCATCAAGCAATGCTCGTTTTCGCTGGCGTTCCGGTTCCTGGTAGAGGGCAAGCTGGTGGCGACCGGCCAGCAGCAGATCGTTTTCGCCAACAAGGAGAAAAGGATTTCGCGGCTGCCGGAGCACATCCTTGAAAAGATCCGGCAATATGAAATCGAGATGGGAGAGTAACGGCGTAACGGGCTGTATCAGCCTGTCCTTGACCTAGGGACCATGCGGAGGAGAGGCAGCAGCCTCTTGCTCCGCCTGGCGCGGCGCCGGCGCCGCAAACAGATCGTCCGACGGGTGGTCCTCCACCATCGGGAATTCCAGGGTAAATGTCGTATATTGCCCGGCCACGGAATCGCACAGTATGCGTCCGCCGAACGACGCCATCACCCGATGGCAGAACGTGAGGCCGACCCCGGTGCCGCCGCTTTGCTTGGTGGTGAAGAAGCCGTCGAAAATGTTCGGCAGCGCCTCGCCCGTTATGCCAGTCCCGGTGTCGCTGAAATACATGCGGTTGACAGTCGGGCCGCGCGCCGTCGATATGCGGATTTCACCCTTGCCGGCCATCTTGATGGCGTACAGCGCATTTTTCAGCAGGTTGAACAGCACCAGTATCAGCAGCGTATCCGATCCGTAGAACCGGAATTCCTCGGCGTTGGCGACCACGATGCGCTCCCGGTCCTGGCGGTCATAGGTATAGCGGTCGACCGCTTCCGCCAGGCAGTGTCCTATGGCGTGCTGGCTGAAATTGGTCTTGTCGATCTGGTCCATCTTGATCGACGCCAGCATCATGTCCAGCACCGCATTAGTACGGTCCACTTCGTGCGTCAGCGTCTTCCCTATGGTGGCGAGATAGGTCATCGCGAACGGCGGCAGCGACGATTCGCACAGGTTGTTGGCGACCGCCAGCTCGTAGCTGTGCAGGAGCGTCGGGATATATTTGTTGATGCCTTGCGCCTGGTTGCGGATGGAGAGCAGCGGCGTGCGCATTTCGTGGGCCACGCTGGCGGCAATCGCCATGGGGTTGAACAGTCCGTACTTGACGATCGCCACCGTGATGATGCCAAGGCTGACGGCGATGAACAGCACGCCGGGCGGATAGAACTCGAAGCCGTAGTTGCACAGGTAATCGACCGCGGCAAAAAAATAAGTGAGGATGCCGGCGATGCACAGGCGCAGCCTGATGCGTTTGTTGGGCGGCGCATTTTTCTGCTGCAGGAAGGTGATATACAGGCCGCGGTTGACCACCACTACCGTCTGCAGTACATGGATGGGGTGGAGCAGTCCTGCCTTGGGGTAGTAGCCCCAGAAATATTGGTAGAAGCCGGAAATGAACAGGTCGCCGCCAACCAGGAAAAGCGCCAGGACCGAGGCGATCCCGTAAGACAGGTAAACCAGGTGGCGTTCCTTGGCGCGGTCCGAGACCTCGGTCAGGAAGTGGTACAGGCTGGTCGGCAGGAACAGGATCAGCAGGTAGCCGAACTTGATCAGGAACATCGCCAGGCCCGGTGTATGGACCTGGAACAGCACCGCCCAGGTTCCCTGCCAGAACGCGGAGATGATGCACAGCGCGGAAAAGCTGATGCCGATGCGGGTGAATCCCTGCGTGCAAAGTACGTACAAGCCGTAACCCAGGAAAACCGAGGCTACCAAGGCGGGTAATAATGAGTACATTGGCAATGTCAAAGGGTGGGTATCCGCGTGGTGGACCTGAACCAAGTTATCCATTATACAACTCACAATGCCGCATGGGGCCCGGCCGGTATTGAGAGCTGCAAATTACGCTGTTCCTCACCCAAACAATAAGTTGCAATAGGGCAATATATCACTCAAGTGCTGCGGATGGCGTTTTTACTGCCAATTATAACTACCGCTGCCGGACTGCTTCGATTCCAGGCTGCCCGGTAAACTGGAAAACAGGACAGCTTTGCAATTGCAGCCGGTTTCCAGTTTGACAGGGTAGCCTTCCTGCAATGAAAATGCCGTGGCAACTGATTCCATTCGCGCTGTCTTTTTTTCGTAGCGGGCACAGCGCGCCATTTTCTTGATTTTTCTTGGCGGAGATTAGATACATGGTCATTTTTCAGGCTCGGACGGTTTTACCGGTTGTCATCGCCAGCTGCCTGTTGTTGCCCGCGCATGCGTCGGAAGCGGAATATTCCATCGCTGTCGGCGATGCGAGGACCGGGTCATCCATCAGCAAAAGCCGTGCATCGCTTGGGATCGCCGTGGACGTCAATAAAAGCTGGGATGAGCTGTCGCCTAATGAGCAGTCGCTATGGCGGAAATTTGTCGATATCACCGATGAAAAGGTGATTCCCCCATTCCCGTCGCCAAACATTCGCAGCTTGTTGCGCAATTTGGGAGTGTCGCGAGGAGTCCGCATGGATAATTCGATGTCTCACAAAGAAGATGTGAAATTGATCGTGCATGTCGACGAAACCGGATCTGTCAGCGCCGTCGATATCCTTGGCGCCAAAAACAATGGGGAACTCATGCTGAGCGACGATCAAAAAATCCTGGCGTACACGGCAATCAAAGGGCTGCAGTCAACGCAGTTTTCTCCGGCAAGGCTGGATGGGGCGCCGGTAGCCTCGGCCTTTGCCTATCACATCGTACATACCACCAAGCGATAGCCCTTCACGGCGATAGCCAGCGGATGGCAAACCACGCCGAGCATCATGCCCGGCGTGGCCGACGCTTCGTTTGCGGCCGCAATGGACGGTAGCACAAAAATAATATTGCTATATGGAAATATTGAGCTAATCTTAACCATGCATGCGTATCAAGTCCGTGCATCAAGTCCGTGCATCAAGTTCCTGAATAAGCTTCTGGAAGGGCCAGGCGCAAGCGGGCCCGGTTTCTGAATTGTCCCTGGTAATCCATGGTTCCGAGACGAGGGGGAGCGACGATGAAAAAGCTGGGATTAGCCGATCTGATCCATCCGTTAGCGGTAGATACCTTCATGGCGCGCTATTGGCAGAAGAAACCTTACATAGGCCACGGTTCACCGCAGCGTTTCGCCGACATCGCCGCCATCCCGGAGCTGTCCAGCATCGATGCACTGCTGGAAGCCTGGCGCGGCGACGCCGACGCCTGGGCCCCGCGCGACACCAAGAACCCGCTGATCAACGCCACCGCGCGCCAGCTGCCCGCCTTCTATGAAAGCGGCTACACGCTGTACCTGAGCAAGGTGGAAGACCACGTGCCGGCGCTGGAACCGATTGCGCGTGCGCTCGAGCGCGACCTCGGCCTGCGCCAGGACGATGTCTATTTCGAAGCGTTCATTTCGCAAGGCACCGGCTCGACCTTCCATTTCGATCCCAACGTCACCATCAACATACAGCTGATCGGCAGCAAGCAGTGGAGCGTCGCCGCCAACCGGCATGTGGTCAACCCGCACGTCGGCTGGTCTGCCGGCGCGGCGGTCAACGAACACATGCAGCAATACGCGCGCCAGCCGTTTCCGACCCGCATGCCTGCCGGCTGCAAAAGCTTCGAGGCCAAGCCCGGCACCCTGGTTTACCTGCATCCGGGCTACTGGCATTGCACCCTCAACCACGAGCCGTCGCTATCCCTGCTGTTCACCATCAATCCGCCATCCTGGACCGACCTGCTGATGGAAGAAATCAAGGACCGGATGCTGAAGCACGACGCGGGCCGCGAACTGGCCTTCGGCCTCGGTTCCACCATGGGCCACGAAGAAAAACGGCAGCGCCTGCAAAACCTGATCGATGCCACCGGCGACGCTGTGGCGTCGCTGTCCGCCGCGGATTTGCTGGCCGACTGGGGCGGGGCGTTTACTGCTTCGTTTGAGCGGAACCCCGAGGTGGAATTCGAGATCGGCCGTGGCCGCGACGACGATGTGCTGGTCACCAAATCGGGCCGCAAGCGCGAGCGCAGCTTGCTGGCGCCGGACGCACGGCAAGTGCTGCAATGGATACGCGCGCGGAAAAAGCCTTTCCACGGCCACCAGGCGGTGCAGGCGCTGGACGCGGTGGCGACCGCGCGCATCGGCGAGATATTGGAACAGTTCGCCGAGATCGGCCTGATCCTGCGCCGCCAGCCTTGATCGCGGCGAGCGGCACGGCTATTTCAATTTTTTTGCCGGTTTGCTGCGCATTTCGGTGGTCCATTCCGGGCGCTGCCCCAGCACATCGAACAGCTCGACAATGATCGCCTTGACCTTCTGCACGGCATTGCTGAGCAGCTCGGTATCGTGCCAGCACAGCGACAGGTCGCGCAAGAACAGGGGATGGTCGACCTGCGCCAGCTTGAGCTTGCGCTCATCCAGTTCGACATGCGCAGCCGACCACGGCAGGATTGTGACGCCGAGCCTGGCGATCACCGCCGCGAACAGCAGCGCGGTGGAACTGGCCTCGAACAGCACCTCGCACGAGAGACCGGCTTCACGCAGCGCCCAATCGACCCGGCTGCGTATCGAGTTCGGCGCGCTGGGCAGGATCAGTGGCATGCGCGCCAGCTGGGCCAGTTTCACCGGCCCGGCCGGCAGCGCAAAATCCGGCCATGCAATCAGGTGCAGCACCTCGGTGACCAGCCGCTGCACCGCCACGCCGCGCGTTTCGACGGCATCGGCCACCACCGCGATTTCCACCCGGCCGTCGCCGATCAGGCCGCCCAGGTCTGCGCTCGGCGCTTCGATCAGTTCCAGCACGATGCCGGGATAGCGGTAGCGCACCAGGCGCGCCAGCGGCATCGCCAACACCCGCGCGGTGCTGGACGGCATGCCGACCGACACCTTGCCTTGCGGCAGTTCGGCGTCCTGGCGCAACAGCTCGCGCGTGCCGTCGGCTTGCCGCAGCAGCTCAGTCGCATGCCGGTACAGCGTCCGTCCGGCCGCCGTCGGCGCCACCCCGTGCACACTGCGTTCCAGCAGCTGCATGCCGAGATCCCGTTCCAGGTTGCGCATCTGCTGGCTGACCGCGGGCTGGGCGATATGCAGCAGTTCGCTGGCGTGCGTGACGTTGCCGCACTCGACCACCTTGACGAAATACCGCAGTTGCCGCAAGTCCATTTCATCTCCTCCTCAAGCGATTTATTCCATACGTTAATCCTATAGCGAGAGAGTAATAACATATTTTTAAATTATTTACCGTCTCCCTATACTGGCTCCACAAAAATGCGACGCAGGCCCGGCCAGGCAGTCCGGAATCGCGTCACCACGGCCGACACAGGTTGACAAGGAGACAGGAATGGTCAAGGCGATTGCACTACAGGAGCCGGGCGCCAAGCCCAGGCGCACACCATTGAGCCGCGAGCAGGTCGGCGGCTTTTGGGCGGTGTATGCGGGGTGGGTGATGGACGGGGTCGATTCCGTGATCTATGCCTTGGTGCTGATCCCGGCGCTGACCGAATTGCTGCCGGCGTCGGGTATTGCCGCCACGCCTGGCAACTTAGGCATGTACGGTTCCATCCTGTTTGCCTTGTTCCTGATCGGCTGGGGGCTGTCTTTCATATGGGGGCCGCTGGCCGACCGTTTTGGCCGGGTCAAGACCCTGGCCGCCAGCATCCTCATCTATTCAGTGTTTACCGGCGCCGCCGCGTTTGCCGACAATGTCTGGGCGCTGGCGGCGTTCCGCCTGATCGCCGGCATCGGCGTGGGCGGCGAGTGGGCGCTGGCAGGTACCTATGTGGCGGAAAGCTGGCCGGAGGACCGCCGCAAGATGGGCGCCGGCTACCTGCAGACTGGCTACTATGTCGGCTTTTTCATCGCCGCCTGGCTGAACTACACGGTCGGCGCTGCCTACGGCTGGCGCGCCATGTTCCTGTGCGGCCTGGCGCCGGCCTTGCTCGCAATCTTCACCGTGCTGCGTGTGAAGGAGCCGGGGCAGTGGCGCAAGGGCAGCCATAATTCGACCGCCATGGCCAGCGCGCGCAGCTCGTTGCGCGAACTGTTTGCCCCGGCCTACCTGCGCCGCACGCTGACCAGCGCCACGCTGGTGGGCGTAGCGATCATCGGTTTGTGGGCAGGTTCGGTCTATGAAGCCAGCGCGGTGGTTACGCTGGCCAAGCGGGCCGGCATCGACGGCGTCGGCGCCGTGCACCTGGCGTCGGTCGGCGCGGCGATCCTGTCGTTCGCTACCATCCTCGGCTGCCTGGCGGCGCCGTGGCTGGCCGAACGGCTGGGCCGGCGCATCGCGCTCGGCATCTATTTCGGCGGCATGGCGCTGTCCATCGTGTTTGCCTTCGGCTGGGTGTTCTACCTGCCGGACGGGCTCAACCTGTTCATGGCGTCGCTGCTGTTCCTGGGTTTCTTCGGCGGTAATTTCGCCATCTTCTCGCTGTGGCTGCCGGAACAGTACCCGACCCGGATACGAGCCACGGCGTTTGCCTTCAACGCTTCCGTCGGCCGTTTCCTCGGCGCCGGCGTGAACTTCCTGCTGGCCGCGGCGATTCAATGGCACGGCTCGCTCGGCCTGCCGATCGCCTGGACCGCGGCGGCTTTCGCGGCCGGCCTGCTGATCCTGCCTTTTGCAGTGGAAACCCGCCACCAGGCATTGCCCGGATAGCGCCGGCTGCGCCGTCATTCACCCGTCACCAGTCATCAGTTGGAGAAGCAGATGCAAGCATTAAAGGGAATCAAGGTAATCGACCTCAGCCGCGCGCTGTCCGGGCCGTTCTGCACGATGGCGCTGGCCGACCTCGGCGCCGACGTCATCAAGGTGGAGCAAGGGCCGGACGGCGACATGAGCCGCAACTGGGGGCCGTTCGACCGTGGCGTCAGCACTTATTACCTGTCCTGCAACCGCAACAAGCGCGGCATCTGCATCGACCTGCGCCAGCCGCAAGGGCTGGCCGCGCTGCAGCGGCTGATCGACGGCGCCGACGTAGTGATCGAGAATTTCAAGCCGGGCACGGTCGAGCGCATGGGCCTCGGTTTCGACGTGCTGAGCGCGCGCAATCCGCGCCTGGTGATGGGCAGCATCAACGCCTTCGGCGCCGACGGTCCGCTCAGCGGCTGGCCCGGTTTCGACCAGATCGCGCAAGGCTATTCGGGAATGATGAGCCTGACCGGTTTCGCTGACGGCGATCCGACCCGCACCGGCACCGCCATCGGCGACATGAGTTCCGGCATGTGGCTGGCGATGGCGGTGCTCGCCGCGCTGCTGGAACGGGAGCGCACGGGGCGCGGCCAGCATGTCGGCAGTTCGCTGCTGGCCAGCCTGGTGGGGCTGCTGAGCGTGCACGGCCAGCGCTACCTGAGCCTGGGCGAGATTCCCCAGCGCACCGGCAACGCCCATTCGGTGATCGCGCCCTACGGCGTGTTCGAGACCGCCGACGGTCCGCTCAACCTGGCGCCGATCACTGCCGGCATGTGGCTGCGCCTGTGCCAGCTGCTCGACCTGGCGGAGTTGCCGGACGATCCGCGTTTCGCCAGCAATGAGAAACGCGTGCTTCACCGCGATGCGTTGAAGGCCATACTGGAAGAGCGCCTGAAGACGCGCGGCAAACGGGAATGGAGCGAGCTGTTCATCGACGCCGGTTTGCCGGCGGGGCCGATCAATACTCTGGCCGAAGTGTTCGACGACCCGCAAGTGCAGCATTGCCGGCTGGTCGAAACGGTCGAGCATCCCACGCTAGGTGCATTGCGCCAGGTGGTCACGCCGGTGTCGGCCTATGGCGTGGGCGCGGCGCCGCCGGTTACCCACAGGGCGCCGCCCGGCCTCGGGGAGCACACGGTGGAAGCGTTGCGCGAAGCCGGTTTCGACGATGCGGCTATCGATGCCTTGCTGGCGGCAAACATCGTGTATCAAAACGAAGCCGGTCCGCCGCCGGCAACGGAACAATGTGTAGAGGTGGCGCAATGAACCAGGCACCGGATGGATCTTCGGCCACGGTCAGCGCCCACATCGTCGAAACGGGGATAGGCCAGGTTGTGTTCAGCAATCCTTCCCGTCGCCATGCGCTCAGCGCCGAGCTGCTGGGCGCGCTGGAGGCCCGCCTGGATGAGCTGGCGGCGCAACGGCTGCCGGTGATACTGCTTGGCAGCGGGATCGGGCAGGCGGTGTGGAGCGCCGGCCACGACCTGGGCGAACTTGCGCACGACCGCGATCCGCTTGCCTACGGCAAGCCGCTGGAGCGCGTGCTGCGCAGCGTGCGGGCTTATCCGGGCGTAGTTATCGCGATGATCTCGGGATCGGTGTGGGGCGGGGCGGTCGACCTGGCGATGAGCTGCGACCTGGTGGTGGCCGACCGCAGCGCGCGCTTCGCCATGACGCCGGCCAACATCGGCCTGCCGTATACCACCAGCGGGCTGCTGCGCTTTTTCCATAACCTGCCGATCCATGTGCTCAAGGAGATGTTCTTTTGCGCCCGGCCGCTGGAGGCCGAGCGCGCAGCCCATTTCGGCGTTGTCAACCGGCTGGTCGAGCAGGATCAGCTGCAAGCGACAGCGCTGGAGATGGCGCGCGGGATCGCCGCCAAGGCGCCGCTGGCGGTGCGGGCGGTAAAGGAGCAGCTGCGCATCCTGGAAGACCTGCAGCCGCTGCCGGTGCAGGCGCTGGAACAGATCGCCGAACTGCGGCGGCAAGCCTGCGCCAGCGAGGATTTCAGCGAGGGGCTGAGCGCTTTCGCCAGCCGCCGCCAGCCGTTGTTCCGAGGCGCCTGAACCAGCTGCAATGGTGGACGTTGATAAAAACACATCCCCCCCGCTCTTGTCATTGTCTTATCTCTGCCTTGCAAAGATCAAAAACCTTGAAAAATGAAAGCTATTTGCAAGGTTCGTGAGAGTATTGTCGACCGAAAATAATCATAATCAGGGAGACAATCATCATGAAGACGCTATTTGCGCTTCTTTTCCTGGCGTCCATGGCCAGCGCCGGAGCCCAGGAAAAGATCGTCATCGGACAGTCCGTGGAGTTATCGGGCGAAGCTACCGGCAAGGAAAACATGGAGGGCGCGTTGGCTTATTTCGGCTGGGTCAATGCGCAAGGCGGGGTGCATGGGCGCAAGATCGAGCTGAAATCCTATGACGACCAGCGCAAGCCGGAAACCACCAAACGCAATACCGAGAAGCTGCTGGCCCAGGATAACGCGCTGGCCTTGTTCGGCTACCGCAGCACGCCGACGGTGGAAGCCGTCCTGCCTTTGCTGCAGGTGGAGAAAGTACCGCTGATCGCGCCGTTTTCCGGCGGCCAAAGCCTGCACCGGCCATTCAATCCCTACCTGTTCAACCTGCGCGCCAGCTATCAGGACGAAACGGCGAAAATGGTGGAACTGTTCAGTTCCCTGGCGATCCGCAAGGTCGCGATCCTGTACCAGGACGACAGCTTCGGCCGCGACGGCCTGGCCGGTTTTGAGCGCAACCTGGCGACGCACAAGCTGAAGGCCCTGGTGACTGCCAGCTACGACCGCAAGGACCTGAAAATCGACAAGGCGGTCGACGCCATCATCGCCGGCAATCCGCAGGCCGTGCTGATGGCTTGCACGCCGTCGGCCTGCGCCGATTTTGTCAAGCAGGTCCACAAGAAAGGATTCCATCCCTCCTTCATGATGCTTTCCAATGTCAGTTCCGATACCTTCTTCGAGTCGCTGGGCGAGGATGGCCGAGGGGTGAGCGTGATGCAGGTGATGCCGTACCCGAAGAATTTCAGCGCCGGCGTGAGCCGCGAATTCCAGAGCGTCCTGAAAAGCATGCCGAAGCCTCCGCCGGCTTCTTATTCGGCATTCGAGGGTTTTGTGGCAGCGAAGCTGCTGACCGAGGGGCTGCGCCGCGCGGGCCCTAATCCGACCAGGCAAAAACTGATGGCGGCGCTGGAAACCATGCGCGATTTCGACCTGGGCGGAGTGCGGGTATCGTATACGCCGGACAATCATGACGGCTCGAAATTCGTGGAAATGATCATGATCGGCAAACACGGCGCGATTTTGCGTTAAGCCTTGCATCGGGCCTGGCGTTGAACCTTGCAATGAATACGATGGAAACATTCGACGACGACCTCAGGAATTTCGCAGCGCATGGCGCCGCGCCGCTGCCGGCGGCGGACGACCAGGGCCATGTGACCCGCGACGGCGCGCGCATCTGGTATGCGACCTACGGTTCCGGCCCGCCGGTGATCCTGCTGCACGGCGGCCTTGGCCACAGCGGCAACTGGGGTTACCAGCTGCCGATGCTGGTCGGCTCCGGCCGTAGCGTGGTGCTGATCGACAGCCGCGGCCACGGCCGCAGCACACGCGATTCACGGCCGTTCAGCTATGAGCTGATGGCGTCCGACGTATTGACCGTGATGAACGTCTTGCATATAAAGACAGCGCCGATAGTAGGCTGGAGCGACGGCGCCTGCACCGCACTGGTCCTCGCCATGCAAGCGCCGGCGCGCGTCGCCGGCGTGTTTTTCTTTGGCTGCAACATGGATCCGAGCGGCGTCAAGGAGTTCCAGGCGACGCCTGTCATCGACCGTTGCTTCAGCCGTCACGCCAAGGACTACGCCCAGCTATCGGCCACGCCGGACCAGTTCGCCGCGTTTGCCGATGCAGTGGGGCTGATGATGAAGACGCAACCCAATTATTCGGCGCGCGACCTGGCTGAAATCCAGGCGCCTGTCGCCGTCGTGCAAAGCGAGCATGATGAATTCATCAAAGCCGAACATGCCGCACATCTCAGCCGCAGCATTCCAGGAGCGGAGCTGATCGTGATGCCGGGCGTCAGCCATTTTGCGCCGCTGCAGCGGCCGCGGCAATTCAATGGTGTAATGCAGGCTTTCCTCGAGAAGGTTAGCGCACACCAGGAGCGATGACGATGCAGCAATCGAACTACCTGTTTTTCACCACCGGCTGCGAACAGGCGCTGGCCTTCTATACCGAATGCGGGCTGGGCCAGGTGACCGAAGTCATGTATCACGGCGCCGGCGGCATGCCGCTGAAGAACGAGGCGATGCGCGGCAAGATCATGCATTCCAGGTTCGAGGGACCGGGCGTCCTGTTTTATGCTTCAGACAATGACGACGCCGAACCCATGCGCGGCTCGGCGCACATCCTGATGACCGACAGCCGCGAGCAGACCGACCAGCTGTTCGCGCGTTTGAGCCAAGGCGCAAACGTCACCACGCCGCTTGGCATCCAGCCCTGGGGCGACTACTTCGGCAAGCTGACGGACCGCTTCGGGGTGCAGTGGATGCTTAACTGTCCGATTCGGAGCGATTAGGCGTTCAGCAACCGCCTCAGCGTCGCCACCGTATAGTCGATTTCCTGCGCGGTGGTATAGCGTCCCAATGAAAAGCGGATCGCGCTGCGCGCCAGCGCGTCCGGCCGTCCCAGGCTGGACAGCACATAGGATGGCGCGGCGTTGGCCGAATTGCAGGCGGAGCCGGCCGACACCGCGATGTCCAGCAGCTGCGCCGCGATAGGCGTGCTGCCTGGAATCTCAAAACTCAGGTTCAAATTGTGTGGCACGCGCTGCCGGCGGTCGCCGTTGAGCACGACTCCGGGGCAATCGCTCAAGCCCTCCCACAAGCGGTCCTGCAAGCTGCGTATCCTGGCGTTTTCGCTGTCCAGCAGCTGCGCCGCCAGGCTGAATGCTTCGCCCATGCCGACGATCTGGTGGGTAGCCAGGGTGCCGGAGCGCATGCCGTTCTCATGGCCGCCGCCGTCGATCTGGGCTTCCAGCTTCAGCGCCGGATCGTGGCGCACGAACAGCGCGCCTATCCCTTTCGGACCGTAGATCTTGTGCGCGCTGAACGACATCAGGTCGGCCTTCAGGCTGCGCAGGTCGATGGCGACCTTGCCGGCCGCTTGCGCCGCGTCGACGTGGAACACGATATCGCGCCCGGCGCAGATTTCTCCCAGCTCGGCAACCGGCTGGATCACGCCGATCTCGTTGTTGACCATCATGACGGAGGCGATGATGGTGTCGCTGCGCAGCGACGCCTTGAATGTTTCCAGGTCGAGCAGGCCGTTCGGCTGCGGCGCCAGGTAGGTGACTTCAAATCCTTCGCGTTCCAGCGTGCGCATGGTGTCCAGCACCGCCTTGTGCTCGGTGCTCATGGTCACCAGGTGGCGTCCGCGGCCGCTTTCGCGCAAGGCGTGGGCGGCGCCTTTCAGGGCCAGGTTGTTCGATTCGGTAGCGCCCGAAGTCCAGACGATTTCGCCGGGCTGGGCGCCTACCAGCGCGGCTACTTGCCTGCGCGCCCGTTCCACGGCCGCCCTGGCTTCCCAGCCGAACGCGTGCGAACTGCTGGCTGGATTGCCGAATTTTTCAGTCAGGTATTCGCACATCTTGGCCGCCACGGCCGGGTCGACTGGCGTGGTCGCTGAATAGTCGAGGTAGATGGGAAGCTGCGGCGTTGCTGTTTCTGCTACGGCGCGCGAGTTGCCGGGAACTGCGGTGGTACAGGCACTGGTTGCGGTCATGTCGGGAAATCCTGAGTTGGCATGGCGATACTTTACGCCTAATACGTTATTTGAAAAACAAATATTATTTCATTTTGATATGCGTTTATTGATATTTCTGGAGTTGTTTTTCGAAAAGCATCCAGAGATTTAAGTTCGCTCGCCAATGCGCCGGGCAGCACCATTCCGGTGTCTGACAATCGTTTGGCTCGGAACTGAATGCCGTTCCGGCACCGTCGCCCGCTGCGTGCTATCGTGTCCAGCACACGTTTAACGCAAGCCACAGGAAAGGATTAGCGCCATGACTGAGAAACCGATAAAGATCCCGGGCCCGGACCATCCGATCACGGTGACGCCGAACCTGGCGCGGGTCCGCGTCACCGTCGCCGGGCGCGTCGTTGCCGACACCGGCAAGGCGCTGACGCTGCGCGAGTCGGCATATCCGGCGGTGCAATATATCCCGCGCCAGGATGTCGACATGTCCCAGCTGGCGCCCAGCACGCATACCACCTACTGTCCCTATAAAGGGGAATGCTCTTATTACAGCATTCCCGCCGGCGGCGACCGTAGCGTGAACAGCGTCTGGAGTTATGAAGCGCCTTATGCGGCGGTGGCCGGGATCAAGGATCACCTGGCGTTTTACCCGGACCGCGTCGACGCCATCGAAGAATATCCAGCAGGCTAGGAGATTTGCGCGGCGCGCGCCAGCTGCGACAGCCGGCGCATCAAGGGTTCGAACAGCTCGGCGGAAGTGTTGCCGTAGCCCAGCACCAGGCCGTTGTCTTCCGGCCTGGGCTGCAGCGCGAAACCCGACAACGGGTAGGGGGAGATGCCATAACGGCGCGCGGCCGCGGCGATCTTGCGATCCGGATAGCTGGCCGGCAGCCGCACCGTCAGGTGCAATCCGCAGTGGCCGCCTTCGATCATGTGCGGTACCTGCAGGTGGCGCGCGATGGCTTCGCGCAGCGCCTGCTGGCGATCGCGGTACAGGCGCCGCATGCGTCCCAGGTGGCGGCTGAACTGGCCGCTTTCGATGAACTCGGACAGCGCCAGCTGTTCGTAGCGGTGGCCGCCGCGCAGCATTTCTTCCAGCGGCGTCTGCATCTCGGCCAGCAGCGCCGCCGGCAGCACCAGGAATCCCAGCCGCAGCGAAGGGAACATGGTCTTGCTGAAGGTTCCCACATACAGCACCGGCGCCTGCGCCACCAGTCCCTGCATGGCGCCGATGGGTTCGCCGGCGTGGCGGAATTCGCTGTCGTAGTCGTCCTCGATGATCCACGCGCCATGGCGCCGCGCCTGCGCGATCAACTCCAGGCGCCGGGCAACCGTCAGCACCGCGCCCGCCGGGTATTGATGCGAGGGCGTGGTGTAGACCAGGCGCGGCGGGGATTTCCAGTCGTCTTCCGTTGCGATCACGCCGTCGCCGTCGATGCGCAGCGGCGCGATGTGCAAGTCGCCGGCATGCATGGCCGCTTTTGCGCCGCGATAACCGGGATCCTCGACCCAGGCCGTGTCGCCGGGATTGGTCAGCAGCCGCACGCACAGCGCCAGCGCTTCCTGCGCGCCTTCGGTAATGATGACTTGCTCCGCTTCGCAGCGCACGCCGCGGGCGATGCCGAGATGGCGGGCGATGGAAGCGCGCAGCGCCGGTTCGCCCAGCGGGTCGCCGTAACCCAGGGCCGACGGCCCGCTGCGGCGGATCGCGCGGTCGACGGCACGGCGCCAGGCCGCCAATGGAAAATGGGACAAGGCTGGAACGCCCGGGCGCAGCGTCGCGCTGGCGTCCGTGCGCGGTGGACTGGCCGGGATGCGGTTCAGGCGCAGTGCTACGGCAGGGGCAGGCGATGCGCCGCGCTGCAGATGCCGATGCGGCGGCGCCGGGCGCGATAGCGTCGCCACCCTGGTGCCCTGGCGGTCGGGCGCGACATAACCTTCGGCGGCGAGCAGGTCGTAGGCGGCGGTCACGGTATTGCGCGAGATCGACAGCGCTTCAGCCAAGGCGCGCGAGCCGGGCAGGCGGCTGCCGGGGGCAAGCCGGCCGTCCAGGATCGCTTCCTTGATGCGATGATGCAGCTGGCGCTGCATCGGCGTTGCGCCGCTGTCTTTGTCCAGCGGGGCTTCGAGCAGGGCTTGCTGCAGGCGGGCGGGGGCGGTCGTCATGGGAGTGTCAGCGTGGCACCATGAAATATGTGGGATGTGGATCTTTTTCCAGGGCCACGAAGGGCTTACTTTAGCACATGCCCGGCGCATGCCGGGCCTCATCCAGCAAGGAATCTTCTATGCCCAGCATTTTGAATACGTACCAGCAGCCGATCGGCGAACCCTTGCCAAGCTGGACTGCCCGTGCGCGTCCCCCGCACAACGCCGCCATCGAAGGCCGCTACTGCCGCCTCGAGCCGCTGGATGCGCAACGCCATGCCGCCGACCTGTATACCGCCTACAGCCAGGCGGCGGACGGCCGCGACTGGACCTACATGTCGGTCGGCCCGTTCGCCGATGCCGCCGGCTACCGCAGCTATGCCGAGCAGGCCGCCGCCGGCAGCGATCCTCTGCACTATGCGGTGATCGAGCGCAAGACGGGAAAGGCGGTCGGCACCCTGGCCCTGATGCGGATCGACCCGGCCAATGGTGTCGTCGAAGTCGGCTTTGTGGCGTTTTCACCGTTGCTGAAGCGCACGCCGGTGTCGACCGAGGCCCAGTACCTGCTGATGCGGCACGCCTTCGACGACCTCGGCTACCGCCGCTACGAATGGAAATGCGACAGCCTCAATGCGCCGTCGCGCCAGGCGGCCGCGCGCCTCGGTTTCCAGTTCGAGGGCATATTCCGCCAAGCCATCGTCTACAAGGGCCGCTCGCGCGATACTGCGTGGTTCTCGATCGTCGACGGCGAGTGGCCGGAACTGCGCGCGGCTTTTGAACAGTGGCTGGCGCCCGGCAACTTCGACGGGCAAGGGCAGCAGCGGGCTTCGCTGACGGCGTTGCGCAAGCCCAGGCCGGCAGCGGCTTAGTTCGCGCTTTTCCTCGTCTATCCACTATAGAATGTGGTGCACGGTCCTGGCATCGCTGCGCTGCCGGGCCGCAGCTGACAACGTCCCTTTCCCCAGCACTGGAGACCTGCACATGAAATCGAATCCCCTGGCCAAGTCGCTGCTTGCGACCGCATTCGCCCTTTGTTATGCCTGCACCCAGGCCGCCTCGCTGGCGCCGGCGGCGGCCGAGAACGGCATGGTCGTCACGGCCCAGCACCTTGCCACCCGTATCGGCGTCGACGTCCTCAAGGACGGCGGCAATGCGGTCGATGCCGCAGTGGCGGTCGGTTATGCGCTGGCGGTGGTGTATCCGGCCGCCGGCAACATCGGCGGCGGCGGTTTCATGACCATCCAGCTGGCCGACGGCCGCAAGACTTTCCTCGATTTCCGCGAAAAGGCGCCGCTGGCGGCCACCGCCAACATGTATCTGGACCAGAACGGCAACGTGGTTCCCAACCTGAGCACCAAGGGCCACCTGGCGGTCGGGGTGCCGGGCACGGTGTCCGGCATGGAGCTGGCGTTGAGCAAATACGGCACGATGAAGCGCGCCGCGGTGATCGCGCCGGCCATCAAGTACGCTGAAGACGGCTTCGTGCTGGACCAGGGCGATGTCGACATGCTGGACACCGCAACCGCTGCCTTCAAGAAAGATGCGGCCGACTCGGGCGCCATCTTCCTCAACAAAGGCGAGCCGTTCCGCGTCGGCCAGAAACTGGTGCAAAAGGACCTGGCCAAGACCTTGCGCGAAATCAGCGCCAAGGGCAGCGACGGCTTCTACAAAGGCTGGGTGGCGCAAGCCATCGTCGCCTCCAGCCAGGCCGGCAAGGGCATCCTCACCCAGCCTGACCTCGACCAGTACAAAACCCGCGAACTGGCGCCGGTCGAATGCGATTACCGCGGCTACCACGTAGTCTCGGCGCCGCCGCCCAGCTCGGGCGGCGTGGTCATCTGCGAGATCATGAATATCCTCGAGGGCTACCCGATGCAAAACCTCGGCTTCCGCTCAGCGCAGGCGATGCACTACCAGATCGAGGCCATGCGCCACGCCTATGTTGACCGCAACAGCTACCTGGGCGATCCCGACTACGTGAAGAATCCGCTGGCGCGTTTGCTTGACAAGGGTTATGCGGCAAAGATCCGCGCCGCCATCGATCCGCACAAGGCCGGTATATCGCAGGACATCAAGCCCGGGGTGGCGCCGCATGAAGGCAGCAACACCACGCACTATTCGATCGTCGACAAATGGGGCAACGCGGTGTCGGTCACCTACACGCTGAACGACTGGTTCGGCGCCGGCGTCATGGCCAGCAAGACCGGCATCATGCTCAACGATGAAATGGACGATTTCACAGCCAAGATCGGCGTGCCCAACATGTACGGCCTGGTGCAGGGCGAGACCAACGCCATCGCTCCCGGCAAACGTCCGCTGTCGTCGATGAGCCCGACCATCGTCACCAAGGACGGCAAGACGGTAATGGTGGTCGGCACGCCTGGCGGCAGCCGCATCATCACGGCGACCCTGCTGACCATGCTGAACATGATCGACTACGGCATGAACCTGCAGGAGGCGGTCGATGCGCCGCGCTTCCACCAGCAGTGGCTGCCGGAAGCCACCAATCTCGAACCGTTCACGCTCAGCCCCGATACCCAGAAAATCCTCGAAGGCTGGGGCCAGAAGTTCACCGTGCCGCAACCGTTCAACCATGTCGCCGCCATACTGGTCGGGGCGCCATCGCTGGGCGGCAAGCCGGTTGGCAAGAACCGGTTCTACGGCGCCAACGACCCGCGCCGCAACTCGGGACTGGCGCTGGGCTATTGATTGATTGATTAACGCGCAGCCCCAGCCTGGGGCTGCCTTTGCAGGAAAAACCAATGACTTCACAAGAGATTCAAGCGCAATACGATGCATTCAAGCAGCTCGGCCTCAAGCTCGACATGTCGCGCGGCAAGCCGGCGCCGGAGCAGCTCGACCTGTCCAGCGCCTTGCTGCAGCAACTCGACGGTTTTACCGCCGCCGACGGCACCGACACACGCAACTATGGCATAGCCAGCGGCCTGCCGGAAGCGCGCGCCCTGTTTGCCAGCCTGCTGGACGTGCCTGCCGGGCAGGTGGTGGTGGACGGCAACGCCAGCCTGGCGTTGATGCACGACGCCATCGTGTTCTGCCTGTTATACGGGATAACCGGCCATGCGCCTTGGAGCCGGCAGCAGCCGGTGACTTTCCTGTGCCCGGTGCCAGGCTACGATCGTCATTTCTCGATCTGCGAATCGCTTGGCATCAAGATGATCAGCGTGCCGCTGAGCGACGACGGCCCGGACATGGGCCTGGTGGAAAAACTGGTGGCCGGCGATGCCAGCATCAAGGGCATGTGGTGCGTTCCCAAATACAGCAATCCTTCCGGCGCCATCTATTCAGCCGAAGTGGTGCAGCGCCTGGCCGCCATGAAGACCGCCGCGCCGGATTTCCTGCTGCTGTGGGACGATGCTTACCGCCTGCATCACCTGAGCGAGCAGAAGCACACCACCATCAATGTGCTGGAAGCTTGCGAACGCGCCGGCAATCCGGACCGCGCCATCGTTTTTGCCTCGACCTCCAAGATCACGCTGGCCGGCGCCGGCCTGGCCGCGCTGGCTTCATCGGCAGCCAACATCGCCTGGTGGCAGCGCAAGACATCGGTGCGCACCATCGGCCCGGACAAGATCAACCAGCTGCGCCACGTGCGCTTCCTGAAAGACCGCGCCAATGTCGAAGCGCTGATGGAACGCCACCGCCAGCTGCTGAAACCGAAATTCGACGCCGTGCTGGCGCAGTTCGACGCCTACCTGGGCGGGATCGACGGAGTAACCTGGACCCGGCCGCACGGCGGCTATTTCATCGACCTCGTCACGCCGCCTGGTTGCGCCAAGCGGACTATCGCACTGGCCAAAGAGCTAGGCATCACGCTGACGTCTGCCGGCGCTGCATTCCCTTATGGCAACGACGTCGAGGACCGCCACATCCGCATCGCTCCCAGCTTCCCGTCGCTGGACGAGATCTCGCAAGCAGCCAAGGGGATTGCGCTGGCGCTCAGGGTTGCCATCGCGGGGTAGGGTGCTGCAAGGATTGCTGTACGGCGGCATTAGCGTCCGGGCGCTGCTGCCGTCAGCTTCATGATTTTTGGGCCGGAGCGCGGGCGCCGGTTACAAATTATTTGCACTAATAAGTTTACTTTTTTCCTGTTTAAACTACACTGTGTAGTGTAAATATTCCTTGCCATTGCAGGGGATCGTCAACCAACCACAGTGGCAACAGGATAAACGGCATGGCAAGCGAAACGCTCACAGCACTCGATACGCATATTCTCCCCAGGCCCTCGCAGCGGCGCGACGGCAAATTCCGCAACCAGCTTCCCAGGCACAAGAACGGCTTGTGGAAGACCTTGCAGATCATTTGGCGGTTTGCCTTCCACAAGCCGCCCGGCACGGTGCCGGCCAGGCCCATTCCGGTGCAGGCGCTCAGCCGCGAGCAGCTGCTGGCGGCGCCGGACCGCTCACTGTTTCGCCTGGGGCATTCCACCATGCTGCTCAAGCTGCGCGGCGAATTCTGGCTGACCGATCCGGTGTTTTCCGAGCGCGCCTCGCCGTTCCAGTGGATCGGCCCCAAGCGCTTCCACCAGCCGCCGCTCGGCATCGCCGAGCTGCCACCGATCAAGGGCGTGATCCTGTCGCATGACCATTACGATCACCTGGACTATGACGCTATCCTGCAGCTGGCCGGCAAGGTAGAGCATTTCCTGACGCCGCTGGGGGTAGGGGATACGCTGGTCAAATGGGGCGTGCCGGCAGAAAAGATACAGCAGCTGGACTGGTGGCAAAGCACCATGGTAAGCGGCCTGCAGCTGGTGGCCACGCCCGCGCGCCACTTTTCAGGGCGCGGCCTGAGTGACGGCAACCGCACCTTGTGGGCTTCCTGGGTAATTCTGGATGACGACCTGCGGCTGTTTTTCAGCGGCGACAGCGGCTATTTCGGCGGCTTCAAGGAAATCGGCGACCGCTACGGCCCGTTCGACCTGACCATGATAGAAACCGGCGCCTACGGCGTTGACTGGCCGGATGTGCACATGCAGCCGGAACAGACCCTGCAGGCCCACCTGGACCTGGGCGGCAAGCAGTTGCTGCCGGTGCATAACGGTACTTTTGACCTTGCCTTGCATGTCTGGCAAGACCCGTTCGAACGCATCATTGCGCTGGCCGAACGGCAAGGAGTGGCGGTCAGCACGCCGCAGATGGGCGAACTGCTCAGCCTTGCCGAGCCGCAAGAGGGACGGCGCTGGTGGCGGGAGCAGGTGGCCTGACCAAGGTCGAACATCATCGAAGTTAAAGCAAGATATTAAAAGTAAAATATTTAAAGTAATAAATTAAATATATGCAATAACAGGCTGATTTATATGAAAAATTAAATCAGCTTGTCGGCTAAACATTCCTCCAGACAATCATTTCACGCTACCAGCATGGGTATGGATCTTGCTCGCATTTCCAGGCAAAGTTGTGTCCCAACCAGACATATATCTTGCAACGCGCAGACATTGTGTAATAGTCGCTGTGCCGTTCCAGACACTTTCCCTGAACAACCTGCAGGAGCCCTATGAAATACGTACTGACAGCTTCATTGTTTGCCGCAGCCGCCCTGGCTGCGGGCTGCGCCAGCCAGCCGACGTCCGGCGCCGCCGCGCATTACCCCGGCCTCAAGACGCTCGACGGCAATCCGCCGCTGGTCATCGGCCACCGCGGGCTGGCCGGCCTGTATCCGGAAGAAATCATCGCCGGTTACCAGGCGGCGATCGCCGCCGGCACCGATTCGCTGGAGATGGACTTGATGTCGTCCAGCGACGGCGTGCTGTTCGTCTGCCACAACCCGTTCCTGAGCGACACCACCGATGTCGCCAGCCACCCTGAATTTGCGTCGCGCAAGAAATCGCGCACGGTCGACGGCGTGGCCGTGGCGCCGGACTGGTATATCAGCGATTTCACGGCGGCCGAACTGAAGACCTTGCGCGTCAAGCAGCCGATCGCGGTCCGCAGCCACCAGTACGACGGCATGTACCCGATGGCGACATTCCAGGAAGTCATCGACCTCGCCAAAGCCACGCGCGCCGCCAATCCCCGCAGCACCTTGACGATCTATCCGGAAACCAAGAATCCGATCTACCAGCGCGCGCTGGGCGTGCCGCTGGAAGAAAAGCTGCTCGCGATGCTGGATAAGGAAGGCTGGAACACCCATGATTCCCCGGTTTTCGTGCAATCGTTCGAACCGGAGAGCTTGAAGCTGATGCGCCGCCTCGGCCTCAAGACCAAGGTGGTGCAGCTGATGGACGGCGACGGCACCGACTTCAAGACCGGCGTCATGACTTACGGTTCGCCGGACACCGCCAAGCCTTTCTCCTGGCTGCAAAAGGGCGATCCGCGCACCTTCGCGGCGATGGCGACGCCGGAAGGCCTGGCTGAAGTCAAGACCTATGCCGACGGCATCGGTCCATGGAAACTGTACATACTGCCGCCGCAAGGCGTGGACGCCGCCGGCAATGCGGTGAAGAAGCTGTCGGACGCCTCCAACATGGCGCCGACCAGCCTGGTCACCGACGCCCACCGGCTAGGCCTGTTCGTGCATCCGTTCACCTACCGCGATGAGCCGGCGCGCTTGACGCGCACCTATAACGGTGACCCGAAGGCGGAGTACAAGGCGTATTTCGAGCTGGGCGTGGATGGCGTGTTCACCGACTTCACCCCGACTGCCAGGGCGGCGCTGAACGAATGGCTGGCGGTGAAGCAAGCCAGGTAACAAGATCGATGACTTAAACCCGGGCTCTATTTTTATTTACCTGAGCCCGGTGTCAGGAATCGCTTGATCAGCGTGCTCAGCATGTCCAGCTTCTTTTTCATGTCGAGCTCGGGATCGCGCATCGTCATGTTGCCGACGCCTTCCATGGCGCTCAGCAGAATGGCGGCGGCCAGGTCTGGATCCAGGGTCTGGTCGATCTGCCCGCGTTTCTGGGCTGTTTCCAGCAGGGTGGCCAGCATTCCGCGTATTTTCGTGGAATGCTGGTTGACGATTTCGGCCATGGCGGGATTGCGGCCGGCTTCGGCCAGCATGTCCACATGCAGCTGTTTTTTTGCGCGCATGTCGATCTGATGCTGCTGCGCGGAGCAGCTCTGGGTGTTGGCTTGCTCGATTTCGGCTATCAGGCCTTCGATCGGATTGTCGCTTTTCATCAAGTGATTGAAACGCGCTTCCGCATGTTCGAGGCCGGTCGCGGCCATGGCCTCGATGATCGCTTCCTTGCTGGCGAAATAGTGATACAGGTGGCCGGCGCTGATTTTCGCTTCGGAGCAGATGCTGGAAATGCTGGCGCCGCGGAACCCGTCCTTGGCAAAGCAACGGCCCGCGGCTTCGAGGATGTCGCGCCGCTTTTGCTCGTGTTTTACCGGGTCGATTTTGCGCATGCGGCCTCCTAAAAACCAAAAAAGATACAAAATAGAGCGATCAATCTAACATAAATTGACGGCGGCTGATTCCTGCTTATAATAGATAGAATGCTCGATCTATTAAATAATGTCAGTCGGACAAAACCCATCGGGCTCCAGGTAAAGCAGGAATGGATTGAAACGGATATGCCAAAAATGAGAACCTTTGCCGCCGCCGCAGCAGTTGCCTTGCTCCTGAGCGCGTGCGCAACCCAGCCCGCCTATTCACCGCCCAAGCAGCCGGTCCCGGCCGATTGGGAAAACAATCCGCATCCCGGCAAACGCAGCGCAGTGGCCGCGAATGGGCAGTGGTGGACCCAGTTGGGGGATCCCGCCATCGACAGCCTGGTGTCCTCGGCGTTTGCCGATAATCCGACCCTGGCCCAGGCTGCGGCCAGGGTAGACCAGGCCAAGGCCGCGGCCGGCGTCGCCAATGCACAGCGCCTGCCTGCGGTGAACGGCAACGCCAGCGCCACGCGCGCGCAGACCCAGAACACGCTGGGCGGCAGTTCCACTACCATGCTGGAGAGCTCATCCTCGGTCGGCGCCGATTTCAGCTGGGAGATCGACCTTTGGGGACGCATCAGGGAATCGGTCTCGGCGGCGCAACGGCGCCTCGATGCGCGCACGGCCGATGCCCAGGGCGCCCGCCTGTCGCTGGCGGCGCAAGTCGCCAATACCAGTCTTTCGCTGCGCGCCTGCGCCTATTCGCTGCAGGTGCGCGATGCTGACATCGCTTCGCGCGAAACCGAGCTGACCCTTACCCGCAAGCGGCGCGCCGTCGGTTATATCGCGCCTTCGGCGGAATTCAGCGCGCTGACCAACCTGGCTAACGCCCGCACCGCGCGCATCAGCCAGCAGGAACAATGCACGCGCAGCGTCGATGCGCTGGTGGCGCTGACCGGACAGCCGGCGGCAGCGGTGCGCCGCTTGCTGCTGCCAACGGCAAGCAATGCCGATCCGCAGGAAAGCAGCGCGATCCTGGACGATGTCGCGCATGTCATGCCGACCCCGCCGGCCATGCAGCCGGAGCTGCCGGCGACGGTGCTGCGCGACCATCCAAGCCTGGTATCCGCCGAGCGCTTGCTGGCTGCGGCCTGGTCGGATATCGGAGTGGCGCGCGCGCAGCGGCTGCCGACCATCAGCCTTAGCGCGATGCTGTCGGGGAATTGGCTGCGCGCCGTCGGCAATTCGGTCAATTTCACCAGCTGGTCGGCCGGGCCGGGATTGAGCGTTCCTTTATTCGACGGCGGCGCCGGCGCGGCCAATGTCGATGCCGCCACCGGACGCTACCGGGAAGCTGCCGCCACATTGCAGTCGACTTTACGTACCGTGGTCCAGAACGTCGAAGATGCGCTGGCGTTCCAGACTTCGGCCGAAGAACGGGTGAAATCGTCGCAGGATGCGGTAGACGCCGCCCAGCTCAGTTTCCGCGCCAGCCAGGCGCAGTGGCGGGCCGGCGCCATCAGCATGTTCGAGCTGGAAGACATCCGGCGCCAGCGCCAGACCGCCGAAGAGAATTTCATTGCCGCCAAGCGCGACCAGGGCCAGGCCTGGATCAGCCTGATGCAGGCGACCGGGCAAATCGATAACCCGGGCTAGCACGGTGCATGTCCGCACCAGCGCCATTACAACCATACGATAGCAATACACCAGGAAACCCAGCCATGAATGCGTCCGAACCAATGGTAGCACCCGTCAAATCCTCCCCGCGGCGCAAGGGCGTCGCCATCGCCGTCGCCCTTGTATTTGCCGTGGCAGCGGTCGCCGCCGGCGTAACCATGCTGGTGAAATCGGGCAAGGCTGAAGCCAAGCCGACCCAGACCACGCCGGCGCTGACAGTGACGATCGCCCGGCCATCCCAGGCAAGCTGGGCCGAGACCCTGACTGCGTCCGGCGCCGTCGCACCCTGGCAGGAAGCGATCATAGGCAGCCAGATCGGCGGCTACCAGCTGGACCAGGTGCGGGTCAATGTCGGCGACCATGTCAAGAAGGGCCAGGTTCTGGCGCGCCTCAATCCCGACCTGCTGCGCGCCGAAGAAGCGCAACTGGTGGCCGCTTACGACCAGGCCGAAGCCAACGCCAAACGGGCCATTTCGCTGCAGGGCAGCGGCGGCATCAGCGACCAGGACGTGCTGCAGTCGACCACGCTGGCGAAGACGGCGCGCGCGCAGCTTGCGTTCAAGCAGCTGCAGCTGCGTTATACCGATGTGATCGCGCCCGACGACGGCGTCATCAGCTCACGCTCCGCCACCGCCGGTTCGGTAGTATCGACCGGGCAGGAACTGTTCAGGATGATCTTGAAAGGGCGCCTGGAGTGGCGCGGCGAAGTGACGGCGGAGCAGCTGGCGCGGATTGCGGCCAGCCAGCAGGTGGCGCTGGCGCTGCCCGGCGGCGGCACGGCGTCTGCCGTGGTCCGGCAAACCGCACCGTCGCTGGACAGCAGCTCGCGGCTGGGGCTGGTGTATGCCGATATCGCCGACGGCCAGCAGGTGCGGGCCGGCATGTACGCCAACGGCGCGATCGCACTCAATCCGAAGCAGGCGCTGGTGGTGCCGGCGCAGAGCATCGCCATCCGCGACGGCCATACCTATGTGCTCAAGTTCAAGGACGACGGCAGCAATAAAGTGGAGCGGCTGGCGGTTGTCACCGGGCGCCGGCAGGGCACCGACATCGAAATCGTGAAGGGCGTGGCGCCATCGGATCAGGTTGTCGTTCTCGGCGCCGGTTTCCTCAATGAAGGCGATACCGTGCGGGTAGCAAGCAGCGCCGCGGATGCCGCCGCTGCGCCGGCAGCCAAGGAGGCCAAATGAATTTCGCCACCTGGTCCATTCGCAACCCGATCCCGGCGATCCTGCTGTTTGCCTTGCTGACCGTCGCCGGCATCATGGGTTTCCATAAGCTGCCTATTCAAAACTTGCCGGATATCGACCTGCCCACCATCAATGTCACGCTGACCCAGCCCGGCGCGGCGCCGGCGCAGCTGGAAACCGAAGTGGCGCGCAAGGTGGAAGACGCGCTGGCGACCATGAACGGGCTCAAGCACCTGCGCACCTCGATCACCGACGGCCAGGTGCAGATCACGGTCGAATTCGTCCTTGAGAAAAATCTCTCGGACGCCCTGATCGACACCAAGAATTCAGTCGACAGCGTACGCTCGCAGTTGCCGACCGACCTGCAGCAGCCGACCGTCAGCGCCGTCACCGTCGGCGGCGATGCGGTGCTGGTGTACGCCATCGCCGCCGACATGAGCGAAGAAGCGCTGTCCTGGTTTGTCGACGACACCGTCGGCAAGGCGATCCTGGCAGTGCCGGGCATCGGTCGCATAGACCGGGTGGGCGGCCTGACGCGCCAGGTGCGCGTCGCCGTCGATCCGGTGCGCATGGCGGCGCAGGGCGTGACCGCTGTCGATGTCTCGCAGGCGCTGCGCAACATGCAGCAGGAATCGTCGGGCGGCCGCGGGCAGTTCGGCCAGGAAGAACAATCTGCGCGCGTGATCGCTACGGTGCACCAGGCTTCAGAGCTGGCCGCGTTCCCGATAACGCTGGCCAACGGGCGCAAACTCAGGCTGGACCAGATCGCCACCATCAGCGACGCCAACGCCGAGCGCGCCCAGATTGCCTTGTTGGACGGCAAGCCGGTGGTCGGCTTCAAGGTATTCCGCGCCAAGGGCTACGACGAAACCGTGATCGCCAAAAACGTCGGCGCGGCGCTGGAAAAGCTGCAAGCCGGCAACCGCACGCTGAAATTCACGCGGATTTCGGGAACGGTCGGCTACACCAAGGAGCAGTACGAAGGCTCGATGGACATGCTGTACGAAGGCTCGATCCTGGCGGTGCTGGTGGTGTGGTTCTTTTTGCGCGACTGGCGCGCGACCCTGGTCGCGGCCTCGGCGCTGCCCTTGTCGATCCTGCCTGCCTTTGCCGCCATGGCGTGGTTCGGGTTTTCCCTGAATACCCTGACCTTGCTGGCGCTGGCGGTGATCGTCGGCATCCTGGTGGACGATGCAATTGTCGAAATCGAGAATATCGAGCGCCATGCGCATATGGGCAAACCGATCCTGCAGGCGGCCGGCGACGCGGTCACCGAGATCGCGCTGGCCGTGATGGCCACCACCATGGCCTTGGTCGTGGTGTTCCTGCCGACGGCCATGATGAGCGGCATTGCGGGCATGTTCTTCAAGCAGTTCGGCTGGACCGCGGTGATCGCTGTCCTTACCTCGTTGCTGGTGGCGCGCATCCTGACGCCGATGATGGCCGCCTACCTGTTGAAATCCAAGCCTGCGGTTGAACAGCAGGATGGCCGGATCATGCGCTGGTACCTGCATGCGGTGCGCTGGTGCATGGCGCACCGCAAGACCACGATGCTGGCGGCGACGCTGTTTTTTGTCGGTTCAGTGGCCCTGATTCCCTTCATCTCGACCGGTTTGATGCCGCCGGCCGACCGCGGGTATACGACAGTCAACGTCGAACTGCCGCCCGGCAGCTCATTGCAGAATACGCTGGCGGTAGCCGAACGGGCGCGCACCGCGCTGGGCAGCGTGGGCGGCATCGACGCTATCTTTACCACGGTAGGCGTGTCGCAGGTGGTCGGCGGCGGACAGCTGCAGGCCGGCGAAGTGCGCAACGGATCGCTGACGCTGTCGCTGGCCGATCGCGCCAAACGTCCGCGCCAGACCGAAATCGAGAAAGCGGTGCGGCGCGCCTTGCTGAATGTGCCCGGCGCCCGCTTCACGGTGGGTGCGGGCGGCCCTGGCGAGAAAATGCAGCTGATCCTTGCCGGCGACAATGAAAATGCGCTGAAGGCGACGGCCCAGGCGATGGAGCGGCAGCTGCGCGGCGTCGGCAGCTTGGCCAACATCAGTTCCACCGCCAGCCTGGAGCGCCCGGAAATCATCGTGCGGCCCGACCTGCAGCGCGCCAGCGAACTGGGCGTGTCGACCGCCGCCATCGGCCAGGTGGTGCGGATCGCCACGGCTGGCGATTTTTCGGCAAACCTGGCCAAGCTGAATCTCGACAACCGGCAGGTCGATATCAATGTCAGCGTGCCGGACGTCGATCGCCAGAACGTGACCACGTTTGCCAACCTGCATGTGCTGGGCCGTAACGGCCTGGTGCCTCTTTCTTCGGTGGCAAGCCTGTCGGTGGAGAGCGGGCCGTCGAAAATCGAACGATACGACCGCCGGCGCTACGTCACGGTCAGCGCCGATCTCGGCGGCATGCCCCTGGGCGAAGCGCTGGCGGCGGCGAAAGCGCTGCCGGCGGTCAAGCAGATGCCGTCCAGCGTGCAGCTGATCCAGACCGGCGATGCGGAAATCGCGGCGGAGCTGGGCGCCGGGTTCATGATGGCGATCGTCATCGGTGTGCTGTGCGTGTTCTGCGTGCTGGTGCTGCTGTTCCGCGATTTCCTGCAGCCGGTCACCATCCTGTCGGCGATTCCGTTGTCGCTCGGCGGCGCTTTCCTGGCGCTGCTGATGGCGCGCAGCGAGCTGGACATCCCGTCGATGATCGGGCTGGTGATGCTGATGGGGATCGTGACCAAGAACTCGATATTGCTGGTCGAATACGCCATCGTCGGCAAGCGCGACCGCGGCCTGTCGGTGTTCGAGGCATTGATAGACGCCTGCCATAAGCGGGCGCGGCCGATTGTGATGACCACCGTCGCCATGATCGCCGGCATGGCGCCGATCGCCCTAGGCTTCGGCGCCGACTCCAGCTTCCGGCAGCCGATGGCGGTGGCCGTCATCGGCGGCCTGCTGACCTCGACCGCCCTGAGCTTGCTGGTGGTGCCGGTGGTGTTTACCTATGTCGACGAGTTCGAGCATTGGCTGAAGAAACTGTTTTCCGGGAAAAAAGAAGCCCCGCTCAAGGAGGCCGTTGGAGGAAGTGTGCTTTGATCCGGCCGTGCAATGTGGCGAGGCGTAGGGCGTAATAGCGAAGCGTATTACGCCGCATGTGATGCCTCACAAAAACAAGCGATATCAAATAAACTGAGACAAATAACAACGCGATAAGGCGTAAGGTGTAATGGCGTAATACGCTTCGCCATTACACCTACCGGGTACGCCGTACCTGCTACGGCTTGAATCTGAGGCCGCCGCCAGGCGTGGTAACGATAACCCTGCCTGGCAAATGGGGAGTCCGGCTTGAGCGGCCTTCGCGATAAGTATCCGTGGTGACCGGCATCGGCGGCGGGTTTGCCGATAACCGTTGCTGTTCATTGGCATATCGCTGGTTGCGCAGCGATTCGGCCAGCGTAGACGTGGGTGAATGGCGGCTTCTAAAAGGAGGCGCGATATTCGCACCGTGCAAATTGCCCCGGTATTCGTCTGGATTTTGCCGAACTGCCGGCGTCATGCCATGCAGGGAAAAATCGCAAAAGCCTGCGTCTTTATGCATGGATGGATAAGGCGTCTGCAACGATTCGCCGGGTCCGCCGCTGAATTTCAAGCCGTCCGGCGTCACGCCGATTCTGAAGCCGACGCTATTCTCGCTATAACTGGGCATGTTGCGGCAGTCATCCGTCTCGTCCCGCAGAAAAATCCTGGTGTTGGCCGCACCCGGCACAGCCTTTCTGATTCGCGACGACAACAGTCTTTCGCGATCGGCTGGCGGCAGGGCGTCGAAAGCGCGCCTTGCCTTGGAGCGGCTCAGGCTATCGAAAGCATTATTGGCTTTGAGGCGGTTTTCAGCGGCAGAAAATTCAGGATCGACGTCGGCAGCCGATGCGGGGGCGGCGAGCAAGCCGGCGACAATAATGGAGCTTGTACGAAACAGGCGAGGCAAGCGTTTTCTCATAGGATTTCCTTAAAGCAGTGAGATGTTGGCTGGCGGTGCGGCTGGCAAAACTTATCTGGAGCGATCGTTGCGGCTGGACATCTGTCGAGACGTGCGGCGTACATCGATGCGAAGGATATCCGCAGTGCGGATAAAAATTTACAAGCTGATTGACGAGTAAATCAGCGAGGCTGAACTCTCGCTGTCATTATATTACAGACAATAATTGTTATCAATTGTGAAAAACAATGTCTGCGGAATAAAAATGGATTGTTTCCAGTTTGATAGCGACGGTGATCGTGCTGCCGCTCGTAGCGCCGGCTGCTGGTTTGACCGTACTCACCGCAGGCGCATGCAACCAAACGCGGCAAGGCGTAGGGCGTCAATAGCGAAGCGTATTGCGCCGTACGTTTGATAACATAAACAGCATTTTCTTGCTGCTATTCGCCCCAATTAATTTGACGCCGTTTTCTCATTTGGGCATCGCATGCGGCGTAATACGCTGCGCTATTACGCCCTACCTAGTGCGCCTTACCGCGTTGCAGGGTATTCGGCGTATCGCTGATTTCCTCACTATCCGTGTTCAGGCTCAACCCTTATGAAAAATAAGGGCCCACCTCAGCCATTTGACCATCTTGGACGACGAAGCTAAAGCCTCACCACCATATTCTGCTTAGTTCTTAGAGGGAAGTGAAGGCATCAAGCTCTTGCCGCTTTCCCAGTTAACCGCAAGAGGATTGATCACTTTATTTTCTCCCACCGAAAAATCGCCGTGTTGCTGCGGAATTTTTCCATCGATGGGTACGATAGCGCGCTGCGTAAACTGACCCGCCGCATTATCGAATTCCAGCACATGATAAGCACTGGTGTTGTTCCAGTCGGCCGAGGGAAATGCGATGTAATGCACCGTGTATCTCGAATCGTCGAAGCTGCCTTCCACTACGTAGCTTCCATAATGATCTTCGCCTGGAGAAATGATTTTGTATAAGCCGTTGTCGTAATAAAATAAAATTGCATCGCGAAATGGCTTTTTGTCATACATCTTTTTGTAATAGAGGCGCTGCATGTGCGTGGGCTTTCCAAACTCCACGCTTAATGTGCCTGATGTATTGCTGCCAGCACCGCCTTCCGCCGCAACAACGCTGGCGCTGCAGGAAAATCCAAAGGCAGAAAAAAGAAAGAATGAAGCAAGAGCCATGGGTTTCATATCATCTCCTTAAAGTATCATTGGGTAATCATATTTTTTGTGCCCGGGACGCCGCGCCACCATATCCGTTCCTGCAGCGCATATGCACCAAAACGATCGGACGTATGTCCTGCCTTTGGTTTCTTGAGGTGTACTGCCAATCGTAGCGATTAAATTGAATGCCTTGGTCGGCATGCTCTTCGCGGCTGCAGGCCGGTCATTCCGGTTTGAGTAATGAGTCCGATGCATTTTCATTCCGTGCCGTTTGACCAGTGTCTGTTCGGCGGTAGAACCTAAAACGATACACATTCGCGCCAAAGAAAAATATAGGATTTTTCCTAAAAACTTGTTTGACGGAAAACAGAGGGCGGCCTGATGATCAACCAGGAATATAGGGTTCCGACGCAAGAACACTCTTTCCCTCGCCAGCGGCCAGTACCTTGAAGTCTGGTTACAAGGTGGCTGTGCGGGTGAAGTCGAGTCGAAAAAAAACCACAGGCAGAGCCTGTGGCTTCATGATTAAAGAATGCGTAGCGCCGTCAAGTTAAGCTGGCGTCAGCCTCACTGAATTGGATTGCAGTCAAATCGAATTACGGGATATAGAGCTCCGTCGCAAGAGCATCCCCAGCGATCAGTACCTTGCCGTTGTGCAGCTGAGTGGCGGTATGGCCGCCGGCACGCATGGCATGCAGGTCGCCGCTTAGTGCCCAGGAATTGGTGCTTGGATCATAGAGTTCGGCCGTTCTCGTATATCCGCCAACGATCAGGATTTTTCCATCAAGTAACGGTGTCACGGTAGGGCGTTGATGGGTATAGTTCATGACGCCGGTCGGTGTCCAGACATCTGAAGCAGGATCATAAAGTTCTGCTGCATTGGTATCGCCCGCGAGCAGGACTTTTCCATCTGGAAGCGTGACCATGGCGTGGAGGCTGCGAGCACTGCCCATGTTTCCTGTTGCCCTCCAGACTCCAGTATCAGGATCATACAGTTCCGCAGTGGCTCCAGAAGAATTTCCACCCGTGACCAGAACTTTGCCAGTGGCCAATAGCGTGGCGGCGTGAAATCGGGCACGAGGGTGATTCGTCGTTCCAGTGAGCGTCCACTGGCCAGAACTCGGGTCATAAATCTCTGCCGTATTCGCAGATGGGTTGTTTTGTTCTCCTCCAACAATCAGTACTTTGCCATCTGGCAGGAGGGTAGCGGTATGGCCCATGCGTGGAAAATTCGTCATTCCAGTAAGTGTCCAGATGCCGGTGCTTGGATCATAAATCTCTGCTGTTCTCCAAAAGTTGACGTTGTATGGATCTCCTCCAACAACCAGTACCTTGCCGTCTGGCAGCGGGGTAGCAGTGTGATATTGACGAGTGCGGTTCAGCTTTCCGGTGGGTGTCCAGATACCGGTACCTGAATCATAAATTTCTGCTGTATCAAAGACGTCGGTGCCGAATCCTCCGCCCGCGAAAAGTATCTTCCCATTTGGCAGCAAGGTGGCAGTGTGGGCGAGGAGACGCTTGCTCATGCCGGTCCCCGGCTCAAATGAACCTGGTATGGCGACGGCGATGGTAATGGTTGCCAAGCTGCTGCCAGCCTGATTGCTTCCAGTAATGGTGTAGGTTCGCTCCGCCTGCAGGGTAGCTGGCGTACCGCTGATTTCCCCGCTATCTGTGTTCAGGCTCAGCCCCTCCGGCAACGGCGGCTGGACGCTGAACTCGGTAATGGCGTCTCCAGTGGCAACGGGCAAATTTGGAGCGATGACTTGACCTTGCGAATAGATGGCTGCCGGCTGGCGATAAGTCAAGCTGCCAGGCGCCTGCAAAGAATCGGCAATGCTGATCGTCAGCGCCCTCGACACGGCGCCGGCAGCATTGCTGGCGGTGATGACATAGGTTGCTGCCGGCTTCACGGTATTGGGTGCGCCGCTGATTACGCCAGTCGAGGAATCCAGCTGCAACCCACCCGGCAAGGCTGGAGTGCTGTGGAATTGCGCCACTGCACCGCCTTCGGTGTAGGGCAGGTTGGGATTGATGGTGGTACTCACCGGGTAGGAAACCGGATTGTCTGCATAGTGCAGCAAGGTTGGCGCGGTAGTGGCAGCCGTGACTTCAATTTGCAGATAGGCGGTTGCCGCTCCATGCGCATTGCTGCCAGTGACGGTATAGATAACCGCAGGGCCGGCCTGCGCAGGCGTGCCGCGAATAACGCCGCTTATCGGGTCTAACGCCAGGCCGGCCGGCAGGGCCGGCTCCACGCTATAGCTGTCAACCTTGCCACCGCTGCTGTGCGGAACGTTCGGCGTGATTGCTTGATATTGTGCATAACTGGCCGAACTGACAGCATAGACCAGACCTGCGGGCGGATCGACGTTGGCGCCCAGATCAGGGCTAGAGTTACCGCCGCCGCAGCCATATAGCAAACCCAGCACGGCAATGCCCAAAAGCAAATGCAGCTTCTTGAAAAATTGTCGTGACGAGGTTAGCATTTCCAGGCAGTTTCCTGTGATGCCGGTCCAATTTAAGCGATGATTTCGATTCATTTTGTATTTTTGCAGGTTAGTTGCCGGCTGTTCGGCAACAGAATCGAAAACAATACACATTTGTTTCAGATAAAAACATAGGAATTGTCCCAAGGATTTGATGCATAGAAAATAGGTGCTGGCATGATTCCAGAAACTTCGTGTCTGCACTTCAAGAATGTTTCTTATGGCCCCGGTATGAACGCAATAAGAAAAGCTATCGTTTTCGGCGCAGCAGCAATTGCGCTAGGCGCAGGGCTGCCACCATCCGCATCGGCTGACGACCTGAAGGTGCTGACCGCCGGCGCATACAAACAAGTGGTAGCAGCCATGGCGCCGCAATTCGAGGCCAGCACCGGCCACCGGATCATCCTGGAAAACGATACCGCCGGCGGCGTGGCCAGGCGCATCGAGGGCGGCGCAGCGTTCGACGTCGCCATCATGACGCCGGACCTGGTCGCGCGGCTGGTCGCCAGCCGGAAAGCGGACGCCGCCAGCGTGGTGGACCTGGCGCGGGTGGGCATTGGCGCCATGGTGCCGGCAGGCGCGCCGAAGCCGGATATCAGTACCGTAGAAGGGTTAAAACGGGCGCTGCTTGACGCCAGGTCGGTTGCCTATATCGATCCCGCCGCTGGCGGGTCCAGCGGGATCTACATGGCGAAACTGTTCCAGCAATGGGGAATCGGCGACGCGATCGAGCGCAAGGCGGTAAAAGTGCAGGGCGGCTACGTTGGCGATCATCTGCTGAACAATGAAGCGACACTCGGTTTCCAGCAGGTCAGCGAAATCCTTGCGGTGAAAGGCGTGGTTTTTGTTGGGCCATTGCCGGCCGAAATCCAGAATTTCACCGTCTATACCGCGGCCATCGGCGCCGCCAGCAAGGAACAGGATGCTGCACAGGCGTTACTGCATTTGCTGGCAGGTCCCGAAACGGCGCGGGTGCTGCAGGAAAGAGGCATGGAAACGGTCAAACCTTAGAATGACCGAATCGCGGTTAACCACATGGAGAACCTTATGCAAGGAAAATTCAAGACGTTGCTGATATCCGTATTGCTGGCGTCGGCGGCTTTCTGCGTTGGCGGCGCCAATGCGCAACCGGTAGCCGCTCCCGCAGCCGGCAATGCGGCCGCCACGCCTGACAATGCGCTATTGCTGACCGTGTTCCTGAAGCACGACCAGTCGCGCCCGCTTGGCGAGCTCAATGCACAGCTTGCCAGGCAAGGGTTTTACAAAGCGTTCCCGCCGCCGGGAATAGAGGTAGTAAGCTGGTATGTAACGATGGGCATCGGGCAAGTCATCACGCTGCGTTTGCCGGCTTCCCGCCTGCGCGAGGTAAACCGCGTGCTGGAAGACACCGCCTGGGGCAGCTACAGGACGGAGTTCTATCCTTCTTATGACTACAAAGCGGTAGCGCTGGCCGAGCATAACAAGGCACAACAAGCGCCTGCCGGCCAGTAATCTCCACAGTAGACGCAGCTTCAATCCCGCCTCAACACGCCACGCTGGGAGACGGGTCTTGCCGCACATTCCTTGTGCGCGCAAGCCAGGATTTTTTCAATTTCAATGAAATTTCCTGGTTTTTACTAAAAATCCCTGAAAAAACAGTAAGTCCACTTGCAAAAGCAACAGGTCTGATGACTTGCGGTAAAACCATTGTAAACAACGACCTGCAGCCGTATCCATTGCGTCGCAACATGACGCAAAAGCCTTTACGGTAATACCACCAAGATACAGGTTGACAGCAAATTTTGTGCACCCTACAGTCGTCGGACAACTGTTTCCATGTGGAAATATCGAGGATAGATCACAGAGCGCGACAAAAACCGGGGCCGGCAATTTTCCGCATTGATTGACGGCACCCAGACCACGCTCGCAACAAGCAAGCCATCCCAATCTATCCAGGAGAATCAAATGAAATCGAAATTGATACAAGGACTTGCAATCGGTCTTTCAAGCATGGCGTTCTCGGCGTACGGCGCCGGGCAGCCTGCAACAGCGGAAACCGGGTTCAGCCAGGCCGCAGCGACGCCTGCTGCAACCTGCCAGTACACCACCTGGACCGCGGGCATCAATTATGCGATCGGCAGCGTGGTCCAGTTTCCGGCCAACGGCAATTTCTACAAGGAGGTGAATGCCGGCACCAACGGCAGCGACGGCACCGACCCGACCATCAGCACCTGGTACTGGCAGCCGACCACCTGCAGCGGCCCGGCCGCGCCACCGCCGACCGGATTCATCTACAGCCCTTATTTTTACTCAGGCGACTATAACGGCGACCAGCTCAACACTACCGTGACCGGCAGTTCGCAAATCCTGCTGAAGGTAATGCCAGCCAAGCTGCAAGCGGTGACCTGGGCCTTCGCCACCGGCAGCTGCGGCAGCGAAAACTGGAGCGGCGTCTCCGCCGCGGCGTTTGCCAAGGCGAACGTGGCCAGCTTCGTCAATGCGGGCAAGAAGTACATCGTGGCGACCGGCGGTGGCGGCGGCAGCTTTACCTGCACGTCGGACGCCAATTTCACCAAATTCATCAAGACCTACTACAGCGCCAACCTGCTGGGCATCGACTTCGACATAGAAAGCAGCCAGACCCAAAGCGATATCAACAACCTGGTGGCGCGGGTGTCGGCGGCGCAGGCGGCATATCCGAACCTGCGCTACAGCTTCACGCTGGCGACCGACGGCGGCAACGAAAGCCAGAGCCTGGGCGGCACCGGCGTCAAGGTGATGACCGCGATCCAGAACTACGGATTGAAAAACTACACGATCAACCTGATGACCATGGATTTTGCCGAGTCGGGCCAGGAAAATGCGGCGCTGTGCACGCTCAACAGCAGCGGCAAATGCGACATGGGCAAATCGACCATCGCTGCCGCCGAAAGCCTGCACAACCACTGGAAGGTGCCGTACAGCCAGATCGAAGTGACGCCGATGATAGGCGGCAACGACAGCATCGCCGAGACCTTCACTTTGGCCGATGCGGTCACCGTGTCGAACTATGCCTTGTCGAAGAAACTGGCCGGCGTCCATTTCTGGGCCTTCTCGCGCGACCGCGATTGCGCTCCGCCGAGCTCCGACAACAACTCGTCCGGCACCTGCAATGACTATGGCAAAGCGGGCACGCTGGGCTACACCAACAAGTTCATTTCGGCGCTCGGGCTGTAGCTGGAGCCTTGATTGCCGGCCATCGAGCACCCTGGCGCGATGGCCGGCAATCATCAATCGCCAGCAATCCAAGACCACAGTAAACACCCTATTGGAATCCCTCTTGAAAACTACTCCCACCCGATATTTATTAAGAAGCATCACGCCTGTCTTCATCGGCATGTGTCTCCTGAGCAGCTGCAGCGACGGCGGCGGCTCCGGTTCGGCGACGGCCGGCGCCAGCGCAAAGGCGGCTGCCAGCGCCGGTTCCCCTTACGGCGGCAAAGCGTGGCCGCTGCCGGGAACGATCCAGGCTGAAGACTTTGACACCGGCGGACAGAATGTCGGTTACTACAACCCGGGCAATGCCAACCAGGGCGGCCAGTACCGCAAGACGGAAGGCGTCGGCATCGAAGCGACTTCCGATACCGGCGCTGGCTATGACGTCGGCTGGACCCCCGCCGGCGAATGGCTCAACTACACGGTCAATGTGGCGGCCGCCGGCAACTATAGCGCGCAAGTCCGGGTCGCCAGCCAGGGACAGGGCGGCACTTTCCATTTCAATGTAGACGGCGTCAGCGCCACGCCGCAGCTGACGATCCCGGATACCAAAGGCTGGCAGAACTGGCAAACGCTTTCCAGCAATATCACCTTGAGCGCAGGGCAGCACGTGATCCAGCTGCACCTGGACAGCGTCGTCAACGGCGGCCTGGCCGGCAACTTCAACTGGTTCAGCATCGGCAACGCATCGACAGTGGTCGACGCCGGCACCATAGACGGCAAGCACATGTTCGGTTACCAAGGCTGGTTTGCCTGTAACGGCGACGGCTCGCCGCTGAGCGCTGCCGGCAACGGCTGGCGGCACTGGGCGCCAGGCGCAACGCCGAACCCGCAGAACGTCAGCGTCGACATGTGGCCCGACATGCGCGACGTGCCGGCCGGCGAACGTTGCAATACCGCGTTCGTCATGCCCGATGGATCCCCCGCAACGCTCTACAGCGCCTGGAACCGCAGCACGGTCAACCGCCATTTCGAGTGGATGAAGGCGTATGGCCTGGACGGCGTTTTCCTGCAGGAGTTCGTGGTCGAGCTGGCGCCGGGTTCGGCCGACCGGCGCTTCCGCGACGGCGTGACGGCCAACGTGCGTGCCGGCGCTGAGGCAAACGGCCGGGCCTGGGCGGTGATGTACGACATCTCGGGAGAAAAATCGGAGAACATCATCCCGCGCATCAAGGATCACTGGGCGGCGCTGGCGGCAGACGGATCGCTGGCGTCGAGCCGTTACCTGCACCAGGGCGGGCGTCCGGTCATCTCGATCTGGGGCATGGGATTCACCGGCCACAACGCCACCCCGGCGCAAGCGAACGAACTGATCGACTGGTTCACCAAAAACGCGCCCGACAACCAGCGCGCCTTCGTGATCGGCGGCGTGCCTTCGCGCTGGCGCACGATGGGCGACGATTCGCTGCAGGATCCTGCATGGGCAGACGTGTATCGCCGCTTCGACGTCATCAGTCCGTGGACCGTAGGCCGTTATGGCGATGAAGCCGGCGCGCAAGCCTGGCGGCGCGACGTCATCGCGCCGGACCTGGCCGAGGCCAAGCGGGTGGGGCGGCGCTACATGCCCGTCATGTTCCCGGGCGGACGCAACCTGCCGCGCAAGGGCGGCCGTTTCTGGTGGACCCAGTTCTACGAGTTCAAATCGGCCGGCAACAATATCTTCTACACCGCCATGTTCGATGAAGTGGACGAGGGCACGGCGATGTACAAGGTGGCTCCCGACAAATCGCTGATCCCGACCGAGCCGCCGGCGTCGACCAACCGGCCGCCGTTCATCACGCTGGATGCGGATGGTGAAAGCCTGTCCAGCGATTTTTACCTGCGGCTGGCGCGCGAGGCCAACCGCGTGCTGAGCGGCGCCCGCACGCTGGAGCCGACGCGGCCAATCTCACAGTAGCCGTCATGGAATCGCTGTACATGGCTCCTGGCGTGGCCGCAGCGGTTGCCGACGGCGTCATGGCGGGCGTGGCGGCCTCGCCACCAGCCGTCGCCGCAGCCATCCGACATTTGCCATCGACGACCTTGGCTTCCGGCTTGCCAGGGATTTATAGCGCGGGCCTGTTTCTGGCATAATTGCCTATCGTCAACTTAAAGGCGAATAAATCATGGCCCGGACCAGGCAGGAGACAACCGGCAGCTTGGACCACATGCTGCTAACGAATGTCCTTTCGATCTTGGAACATCAGGCGGGAACCGGGGTGCTTTCCTTTCGTGCGGCCTACGATATTTATGTGGCGATTGCAAAGGACCTGGGCGTCGCCTTGCCGATGAAAGAACTTGCAGACATCGGACACCGGCTTGAAGGGGCTGGATTCAAGATGCCTGACATGTAACCTGAGAAAATCCGCCCATGACATTCCGCACAATCAACCCGCCTGGAGCAACCATCCCGGGAATTTCGCAAGCGACGGTTGTCGAGACCGGAAAGCTGTTGCTGCTTTCCGGCCACGTGCCACTCCGTGCCGACGGTTCCGTTGCCGGACCGGGACTTGAGATCCAGCTTGAACAGGTTTTTTCCAATCTTGAGGCGACCCTGATAGCCGCCGGCAGCAGTTTTGGCAATGTGGCGCGGTTGACAATCTACGTGCGCGATTTCAAGCCTGAGCTACTTCCGGTGATACGCTCCGTGCGCGATCGCTTCGTCAATACGGCGCATCCTCCGGCCAGTTCGCTGATCGGCGTGGCGGCATTGTTTCATCCTGATGTGCTGGTCGAGATCGATGCGATTGCGACAATCCCGGGCTGATCCTCAGCTAGAGAAACAGGGGCCTTATACGGTGCAGCTGGAAACGGCGGCCGACGCCTGGCGCCCGGCGCTTTCGTACAGCGACTTGCCATCCACGACGGGCGTGGCTGACGGCAGCAGGACGCCGTTTTTCACGGCCACGATCTCAGCCATGATAGACAGCGCGATCTCGGCCGGCGTCTTGCTGCCGATGTACATGCCCGCCGGACCATGCAGGCCCTGCAGCGCGGGCTCCGTGATGTCGAAGTATGTACGCAGCCGGTCGCGACGCTGCTCGCTGTTGCGGCGCGAGCCGATGGCGCCGACATAAAAGGCCTCCGACTGCAGCGCATCGATCAGGGCCAAGTCATCCAGTTTCGGATCGTGCGTCAGGGCTACCACGGCAGTGCGCGCATCAGGCTGCAGCTGCAAGACCAGGTCATCCGGCATTTCGTGGCTGACCGTCACGCCATCGAGTAGCCAGCTTGCACGGTATTCTTCCCGCGGGTCGCAGACCACAACCTCGAAACCCAGGCTCAGCGCCATCTGGCACAAGTAGCGCGAGAGATCTCCGGCTCCGATGACGATGAGGCGGGCCTGCGGCCCCAGGTAGGTGGCCAGCTGCTTGCCGTCCAGCCGGGGCACGCCATCGCGCCTGCCAGCGCGCAGTTGCACTTGGCCGGTCTGCAGATCCAGCACTCGTTCGGTGCTGTGCCGCCGCTCGCAGGCCAGCAAAAGTTCGTCCAGCCGGCTAAGTGCTGATACCGGCTCCAGCACCAGTTCCACGGTGCCGCCGCAAGGCAGGCCGAAGCGGTGCGCTTCGTCGGCCGAGATGCCGTAACGCAGCACGGTAGGCAGGCCGCTTGCGCAAACGGCCTGTGTCCCTTCTTTCCTGATACGGACAATGAGGTCGTCCTCAATGCAGCCGCCGGATACCGAACCGGCGGTTTCGCCACGGCCGTTGATAGCCATGAGCGAGCCGGGCGGCCGGGGAGAAGAACCCCAGGTCCGGGCTACGGTGACCAGCACCACGGGCAGGCCCGCCGTCTGCCAGTCCAGCGCGGTGCGCAAGACCAGGGTATCGAGATCTTCCATGGCGCCGGCTTACGCCAGGTTGAACGGCAGCTGGCGCAGCGGCTTGCCGGTCAGCAGGGAAATGGCGTTGGCGAATGCCGGAGCCAGCGGCGGCAAGCCCGGCTCGCCCATGCCGGTCGGCGGTTCGGCGCTTGGTACGATGTGGACCTCCAAGGCCGGTATGTCGGTGATCCGCGCTACCGTGAAGTCGCCGAAGTTGCTCTGTTCGACCACGCCTTCCTTGAGCGTGATGGCCGAACCCGGCAGGCACATCGACAGCCCCATGACCGCTGCGCCCTGTATCTGCGCTTCAACGCTGCGCGGATTGACCGCGAGGTTGCAGTGCACGCCGGCGGTCACGCGGTGCAACACCGGCTGCCCGTCCCGCACCGACGCTTCCACCACGTAAGCCACCACGGAGGAAAAGGATTCGTGCACCGCCACCCCCCAGGCGCGCCCGGCCGGCAATGGCTGCTTGCCATATCCGCTCTTGTCCACCGCCAGCTGCAGGGCAGCCCGGTGGCGCATATGTTTGTCGCCGAACAGCTGCATGCGGTAAGCCACCGGGTCCTGTCTTGTGCTGCGGGCGATCTCGTCGATCAAGGTTTCCATCACGAAGGCAGTGTGGGTGGAGCCGACGCTGCGCCACCACAGTACCGGTACGTTGAGTTTGGGGTGATGAACCGTCAGGCGCATCGGCAGCGCGTAGGGTTCGCGCATGCCCTCGGTTGCCGTGGCGTCGATGCCGTTCTTCACCTGGTACTGTTCAAATACAGAACCGGTGGTAATCGACTGGCCGACGATGACATGGTCCCAGGCCAGCACCTTGCCGCGTTCGTCGAAACCTATGCGCGCGCGGTGCAAGTGCATCGGGCGGTAGTAGCCGCCGCGCATGTCGTCCTCGCGGCTCCATAGCGTGCGCACTGGAACCTTGAGGCCGGCTGCCCGGGCCGCCTTGGCGATTTCGCAGGCTTCGACCACAAAATCGCTGCCGCTGGAGAAGCGCCGGCCGAAGCCGCCGCCGGCCATCTCTACGTGCACTGCCACTTGCTCCGGCTTGATGCCAAGGACGCGTGCGACTGCGGCGCCGTCCACGCCGGGGCATTGGGAGCCGGTCCATATCTCGGCGCGGCCGTCGGCAAGCGCGACGGTGCAGTTGAGCGGCTCCATGGCTGCGTGAGCCAGGTAGGGAAACACGAATTCCGCTTCCAGCTGCCGCGGCGCCGCCGCCAGGGGCGCCATGTCAGCGTCGAAATGCCGAGGTCCGGGGCGGGCGGCCAGCTCACGGTACTGGGCCAGCTGCTGTGCGCTGTCGACTTTCTCGACGGCCGCGGTGTCCCACTGCAGCTTCAGCGCGTCGCGGCCTAGCTTGGCCGGCCAGTAACCGTCGGCGATCACCGCCACGCCTTCGGCGCCGCGGTCCAGCGGCACGCGCAGCACGGCTTTCACGCCTTTGACGGCGCGCGCCGCACTGTCGTCCAGCGAGGCCAGGCGGGCGCCGAACACCGGCGGGCGCGCCACTACGGCCGTCAGCTGGCCCGGCAGGCGGACGTCAATCCCGAACTGCTGCCGTCCGCTGCTCTTGGCGCGCGCGTCCAGGCGTGCAGTGGGGCGGCCGATGATGCGGAAATCCTTGGCGTGCTTCAGCGTGACCTTCTCAGGCACGGGGAGGGCCATTGCGGCTTCGGCCAGTTCGCCGTAACCCAGCTTGCGCCCTCCAGGCCCCAACACCGAGCCCGCTTCCGTGCGCAGGGCAGCCACATCCACATTCCAGCGGACCGCCGCTGCGCCCAGCAGCATGGCCCTGGCGCGGGCGCCGAGTTCGCGATACTGGGCGAAGCTGTTCTTGACCGAACTGGAGCCGCCGGTGATGTGGATGCCGAAGAACGGATCGACATAGGCGGGATCGTTCGAGCCGTGCCTGCTGCGGACCAGGCTCCAGTCCGCATCCAGCTCCTCGGCCAGGATCATCGACAAGCCGGTTTGCACGCCTTGGCCGAATTCCAGCCGGTTGACCACTACCGTGACTTCACCGTCAGGGGCGATGTGAACGAAAGTTAACGGCTGCTGGGTTGGCTTGAGGGCGCTACCGGCCTGGCCGTTGCCGGTAGCTTGTCCCATCGCGAGGTGGGGAAAGGCGCCGAGCGCCAAGCCGACAGAACCGGCCAGCTTCAGGAACCGGCGGCGCGGAAGCCTGGCAGCCTCTTCAGCATGTCCTCGGGTCAGCAAATGCTGCAGGGCGCGCGGCATTTCGCTGTAATCAACATTGGGCAGCATGGCAGTTCCTTCAGGCGAGGGTTTTGGCGGCATCGGCCACTGCGGCGCGGATGCGGACGTAGGTGCCGCAGCGGCAGATGTTGCCGGCCATCGCCGAGTCGATCTCGGCGGCGGTCGGCTGCTTGCCGCGGGGCAGCGATTTGAGGAAACCGGTGGCGCTCATGATCTGGCCGCTCTGGCAGTAGCCGCACTGCGCCACGTCGTGCTTGACCCATGCGGCGTGCACCGCCGCGCCGACCGGGTCGCTGCCATCGGTGACGGCTTCGATGGTGGTGATCTTTCTGCCTTCCGCAGCGGAGACAGGGGTAATGCACGAGCGGGTAGCCTGGCCGTCCAGGTGCACGGTGCAGGCGCCGCACAGCGCGGCGCCGCAACCGAACTTGGTGCCGGTCATGCCTAGCGTATCGCGCAAGGCCCAGAGGATGGGTGTGCCGGGGTCGGCGTCGATTGTGTACTGGCGGCCGTTGACGTTGAGCGAGCTCATGGGTGGCGGTTCTCCGTAATGTGAGTGGGGCAGGACATGGTAGACACTGCGGGCAGACACTGCGCCGGCAGTGTCGGCGGCGTTGGACGTACACGCTGGCCAATGCGTAAATTATGGATCTTCGCCGATCGGATCAGCTTGCCGGTTCCGACGCCTTTCTTGCCTATTCCTATGTTTTATCGCCGTCGCCGGCTTTTTCCCGGCTCAGGCAGATTCGCGCAATCGTTTGATGTCCCGCAGCGGAGGCGCGCCAAACAAGCGGGTGTATTCGCGGCTGAACTGGGAAGCGCTTTCATACCCTACGCGCAGTGCGGCGCTGCCCGCATCCAGGTCTTCATTCAGCATCAGTTGCCGGGCGTCCTGCAAGCGCAGATGCTTCAGATACTGCAACGGGCTCATGCCGGCTACCGCACGAAAATGCTGCCGGAAGGTGGATGGACTCATGCTGGCTCTGGCAGCCAGGTCATCGATGGGGATATCCGCCGCAAAGTTCTGCTTCAGCCAGGCGATCACCTTGGCGATATGCTGGCCCGGGGCGCCGGCCGTGACGAGATGGCGCAGCGTCGGCCCATGCTCTCCATTCAGCAGCCGCACGACAATTTCCTGCTGGATCAGCGGAACAATGAGTGGAATCAGGTGCGGTTCATCCAAAAGGCGCAGCAGCCGGGTCAGCGCATCGAGCAGGCCATCATCCAATGCCACGACGGACATTGCACGCGAGGCCGGCGCCTTGAGCGGCGCCGCAAAATCCATCTCGGCAGCCACCTGGCCAATGACGCGTCCATCCAATTCAAGACGCACGCCCAGGTAGGGTTCGACAGAGTCGGCACGGGTAACGTAGGACGCCACCGGCAGGTCGACCGATGTAACGAGCGCTTGTCCCGGGCCGTAGTCAAAGATCTCGTCGCCAAGCGTGACACGCTTGCGGCCCTGTACCGTTATGCCCAGCCCCAGGCCATAGATGCATGGCATCGGATCGGTGGCTGCGCTGCGGCGATAAACCATCAATGCAGGGATTTTTGTCGTGTAATCCCCATCGGTTTGGGCAATATTTCCTGCCAGCCGCGCAAGATCGCCTGTATTTGCCAAAGGGATTCCATTTCCTGATTTCATATGGCTGCCGCAGAAATTATCATCGAAACCTAGTCTAGCACCAGCGACCTGCTTGTTTTCCAGATTCGCTGCGAATTCATCGGATCAGGCAATAACAAGATCAAATCCGGCAAACCTTCCTGCGCCTGCCGGGCTCACAATGACAGCCACGGACAAACAGCGGTTCAACGCTGCACTCACACAGGCAAGCACATAGGATCAACGATGAAAAAAGCACTGATAATCAACGCCCACCAGTTCTACCAAGGCATCTCCACCGGCAAGCTGAACCAGACCATGGCTGGAATCATCACGCAGGAAATGGAGAACCGGGATTACGAAGTCATGCAGACAAGCATTGAGGCAGGCTACGATATCGATGCCGAAGTTCAAAAACACGTCAGGGCAGACTTCATCATTCTGCAATCCCCGGTTTACTGGTTCGGCATGCCATGGATATACAAGAAATACGTCGACGAAGTGTTCACGGCAGGCCTGGTGCAACAGAGTTTGCTGGCCGATGACGGACGCACCCGGCAAGACCCGGGCAAGCAGTACGGGACTGGCGGGAAGATGCAGGGCAAGAAGTACATGCTTTCCTTGACATGGAACGCTCCTGAAGAGGCATTCGGCGACGCCGGACAGGTCCTGTTCCAAGGCAAATCGGTCGACGACGTATTCGTCAGCAATACCGCCAACTACAAATTTTGTGGCGCAGAAATCCTTCCGGCATTTTCCTGCCACGACGTCATGAAGCAGGCCGACGTTGAGGGCGATATTGCAAGGCTTCGCGAGCATCTTGAAGCGGTAATATAAATTCCACAAAACCGGATGCTCCAGCCTGGGACTTGATCAAGCCGGCGCAAGCTCACCGTACCAGTAAGCGGCTGTGACTCCGCCATCCATGAGGAAATCGCTGCCGGTGATAAACGCCCCGTCCGGCCCCATGAGCAGAGCGCCGACGTTTCCTACCTCGTCGGGAGTGCCGGCGCGGCCGGCTGAGGACAGTTCCATCATTCGCCGGTATCCTGCGCCGCGCGGGCCGGAAAGCTCATCCTTGGCGAGCGGTGTAACGATGATGCCAGGGCTGATTGTGTTGACTCGCGCCCCGCGCTTACCCTAACGCACCGCCTCGGCCATGACGCGCAATGCGTTTCCTCGCTTGGAAATCTGGTAGGCGTTGAGCGGGTCCGTCACCCGGTCCGGCTGGAGCATGGGAAGGGCGAGCAGTTCGTCAGCCGGCGTGATCGCCAGAGCCTTGTTTTGCTCCGGCGTCAGCGCTGGGAGGCGATGCCCGGACTGCGACGCGATCACCACGCCGGCGCCGCCGCGAGCGATGACGTTGCCAAACTCCTCCAGCACGAGCGCGGTGCCATACAGGTCGACCCGCAGGATCTGGGCAGGCGACGCCTGCGTCGGGGAAACTCCTGCCGCATGGATCAATCCGGTGACTGCGCCAAGGGCCTCGGCCATCTTGGCGAGAACATGGACGGACTCGCGCGAAGTGACATCCACCACTGCAGTGCTCACCTCGAATCCGGCTTCACTGAGAGTTTTCGCGGCGGCGTTGGCATTATCTTCGCGCAGGTCGGCCAGGAAAACGTGCTTTCCTGCACTTATCCGGCGGGCGATCGCCTGGCCGATCGATCCTGATCCGATGACTACAATGACGTCTTTCATTCAGATTTCCTTTCGTGTCCGGTGAATGGCAGTTCAGTTGGATTGCCGGGCATGCCTGCCAGCCAGGTATTGTTCGTTGCTGACCTTTTCCATCCAGACCACCGCGACGCCGTCGAGCGCCTCCTGCACCGCAATATGGGTCATGGCGGCGGTCGGCGTCGCTCCGTGCCAATGCTTGTGCCCCGGCGGGCACCAGATCACGTCGCCGGCGCGAATTTCCACGACTGGCTCGCCCTCGCACTGGGTCCAGCCACAACCGGCGGTGACGATCAGCGTCTGGCCCAGCGGGTGGGTGTGCCAGGCCGAGCGAGCGCCTGGCTCGAAGGTGACGCTGGCGCAGGAAGTGCGCGCCGGCGCCGGCGGCGTGCTCAGCATTTCTATTCGGACCTTGCCGGTAAAAGTAGCCTCGGGGCCGTTTATTGAAGCGATCGTGCCCACGCGTTTGAGTTCCATGGCATTTCCTTTGCATTCCGTGAGGGGATGCCAGGCAGTTTATCGCGCAAGGACTGCCGTGATTAGATGCTATTATCGGCATGGACTTATGAGAAAGGCTCATGAATGGCGCGTGAAAATTTCAATGATCTGCTGGCCTTTGTCACTGTCGCGCGCGAGGGCAGCTTTACGCGCGCCGCCGCGCAGCTCGGCGTGTCGCAGTCTGCGCTCAGCCACACCATCCGCGCGCTGGAAAACCGGTTGGGGATCCGCCTGCTGACGCGCACCACGCGCAGCGTCTCCGCCACTGAAGCTGGCGAACGACTATTGATGACGGTGGCGCCGCGCCTCGATGAAATCGAAGCCGAGATGGCGGCGCTGAGCGAACAGCGCGACAAACCTGCGGGCAAGCTGCGCATCACCACCGCTGAACACGCAGCCAACAGCGTGCTGTGGCCTAAACTGAACACATTCCTTCCCGGCTACCCTGACATCAAGGTCGAGGTGACCATCGACTACGGGCTGACCGACATCGTGGCAGGGCGCTTCGACATCGGCATACGCCTTGGCGACCAGGTGGCCAAGGACATGATCGCGGTGCGGATCGGGCCGGACCTGCGCATGGCCGTGGTCGGATCGCCAGTCTACTTCCAGCAACGTCCGCCGCCGCGTACCCCTCACGAGCTGACCGCGCATGACTGCACCAATCTCCGCCTGCCGACCTATGGCGGGCTGTATGCCTGGGAGTTTGAAAAAAATGGCCACCCGCTGAAGGTGCGGGTCGAGGGCCAATTGACGTTCAATAGCAGCAGCCCATGCTTGAGGGCGGCCCTGGCTGGTTTCGGCTTGGCGTTTTTGCCCGAAGACATGGTGCTTGAACATGTGGACGCCGGACACTTGGTGCGCGTGCTGGAAGACTGGTGCGCTCCCTTTGCCGGTTACCATCTGTACTACCCGAGCAGGCGTCAGGCATCGCCTGCGTTTATGCTGCTGGTCGATGCCTTGCGCTACCGCGCCTGAACCACGCGCTGGCCACCTTCAAGCCTGGCTCAGGCAATGCCGGCGCCAAGGGCTGGAAACACATCGCTGAACAACAGCCGGCCCCTGATTAAGAACGATCCTTACGCTTTCTCGGGGGCCGTGCTATTGGTCGGGCGGAATCTTATTTCCGGCTGCCCAGCTCCATGATCATGCGGGTCAGCAGATAAAAGCGCGGCACCACGCTGTCGACTTCGGCGTACTCTTCCGGCGTATGGATGCCGCCGCCAACAATGCCGAAGCCATCCAGTGTCGGGATCCCGACACCTGCCGAGAGGCTCGAATCGGCTGCGCCGCCGCTGCCCTCAAGCGTCAGTTTTTTGCCCAGCTCGCCATAGATGGCTTGCGCCTTGGCGGCCAGCGCCTCCGATTGCGGGTTTGCCGGCATCGGCGGGAAACCGCGCGTCAGGCGTGTCGTCACCTGGGTATCGGGGATCAGTTTTTTCTCGGATACTTTGGCCAGGTCTTTTTCGACACGGTCGAACTCTTCGGGAACCGCGACCCGCACGTCGCCGAAGGCGGTAGCGTGATCTGGAATGACGTTAGTCGCGCCGCCCGCGTTTATCACGGTAAAGTTGACCGTAGTTTGCTTTTCGCGATCGCCAAGCTGGCCGAGCTGCAATATCTGGTGCGCCACTTCCATCGCCGCATTGCGGCCGCTGTCGGGCGCAACGCCGGCGTGCGCTGCCTTGCCGGTCACTTCAACCTTCACCGTGCCGCTGCCTTTGCGCCATACCACCAGGCCGTCGGCCGGCCGGCCCGGTTCGAGGTTAAGCACCACATCGTGCTGTTTGGCGACTTTTTCGATCAGCGCGCGTGAGCCGGCCGAGCCGGTCTCTTCGTTCGAGTTGAGCAATAAAGTAATCTGCGCATAATCTTTAAACCCTAGCTGTTGCAGGATTTTTAACGCATACAGGCCGGTGACGATGCCGCCTTTGTCATCCATGACGCCAGGGCCGTAAGCGCGGCTGTCTTTGATGTAAAACGGCTTTGCTGTGGCTGTTCCGTGCTTGAAAACCGTATCCATGTGCGCCATCAGCAAGATTTTTCCTTTGCCGGTTCCGGTGAATGTCGCCACCACGTTGTTGCCATTTGCGGGCGCCGCTGCCGGATAGGTTTCAACGCGCGCCCCGATTTTTTTTAACTCTTCAATCACTATCCCGCTGACCTGGCTCAATCCCGGTTCGTCGCCGGTGCCGGTATCGATATTCACCAGACGTTCCAGCAGTTTCAAGGCCTCGCCCTTGTATTGCTCGGCTTTTTCATAAACCTGTTTGTCGGGTTCGGCAAAAGAAGGGGAAGCGGTTAAACCAAGAGCTATGCCTAAACCCAGGCTTGACATGAATGCGGATCGTGCAAAATGAAACATTATTGTGACCTCCCGTTTGAATGTTGGATTGTTGAATTATTGAACTGGATTCTGGCACAGACTGGATGGCTCCGGCAAAGGATTCAGTGAACTGGTTCAGGCGGCTTCGCTGATGCGGCGGGCGATGGCTTCGCCCATCTCGGTGGTGTATGGCGAAAGGTTTGTCCGGCAGATATTCCCGACAATCTTTGTTCTTTCGACAAGGATGTTGTAGGCGCCAACGGCATGATCGCTCCTGCTGCCCAACATGACCTCTGGATCTGGATCACGCAATCAAGCGCCGCAACCCTGTATGACAGCATGAGCAAAGCGGTATCGTTGCTGGGTCCTTTTGCCGATCTTGCCAGTGAACAGATTTGCTTCCCTTATCACAACGACGTGACATTCGACGGTTTTGCGGACGGCGTTGCAAATCCCAATCCGTTCCGCGCCAACAGCGTGGCCATCATTGCCGACGGTGAAAAAGGCGCGGGCGGATCAACCGTGCTGATCCAGAAATGGAAGATGGATGTTGAAAAATTAAGGAGTTTGGCTGTTCACGAAGCTGAAAACGTCTGGGGCAGGACCAAGGCCGGAAGCCACCAGCTATCGCCTTTGCCGGAGGATTCCCACGTCGGCAGGAACCAGTTCAGGAGAAACGGCGAAGAAAAAGATATCGTCCGCAGGAACGCCAATTATGGAAACGCGAAAGAGGCGGGCATCATGTTTGTCGGTTTTTGCAGCGACATCACGGTCACGATGGGAATGCTTGAACAGATGTACGGCGTAGGTTCCGACGACGTCTCGAAAACCGACAGGCTGCTGGATTTCGCTACCGCACTTTCCTCGGCAATCTATTTTGTGCCCAGCCTGGATGCATTGTCGAAAATGGATATTTCTCCTGAAGATCCCGACCAAGATCCGGTCCAAGGGTTCGGCAAGGTAATTCTCCAGCGTAAAGCCGCGCTGGAGAATAGTCGCCTAACCTATTGATTCTTCATCAGGATTGCCGGGATTTAATCCATATGGCAGTTAATCTTCCTCGGTAAACTCTGGCATTGCCGACGAATGATGATTGATGATTTTCCAGTCGCCATCGATTTTTTCATAGACATAGGTATACCGTGCCCGCACCTTGGCCGGCTTGCCGTTCTTCAATACATCAAAAGTGTAGGCGCCGCTATCGAGCGCAAGATTCTCACCCAATATGCGGATCTGGCGATAGTTGATGGTGCCCTTTGGCTTGAGCAGCAGGAAATGTTCAAAGTACTCTTTGATTTCTTCCGGCGTCGCACGGATCTTGTTTGATACGGTCGGCTGCAATATGCCGTTGGGCGCATACAGTTTCACGACTTCCTCGGGTTTTCCCGTCGCCAGGGCGGCATTCCAGCGATCAAACAGGCCGGCAATTTCTTTCTCCTCGGCAGTGGTTGGCGCAACCGCTACATGGTCATATCTCTTGGGAGGCTCCTTTGCGACAACAGCAGCGCTGAGGAGTAAAGAAATCACGAATAACAGCTTTTTCATTTCATATTTCCTATCGATAAAAATATGCACTCGCGGACGAGGTAAGACATATTTGTTCTGATTGATAAAGTCGGCCAGCGGCAAGGATAGGGAAGAGAAAAGAAATGTGCCATCAGGAAATCTTGAATTTTTCACAGGATTGACGAATTGAATAGTAAGGAAATTCCTAAGCGTGCGAGTTTTTAAAAAATGATATATGATGGTCGTCATGAAGATTAAACCAAACCATCCAGGTGCCAGGCGCGCCACCCGGAGCCGCAAGGAAGCGACGCACGACCGTATCGTCGAGGTAGCCGCGCGCGCGATCCGGCGCAGCGGTTATGCCGGCACCGGGGTGGCGGATATCATGAAGGAAGCCGGCCTCACGCACGGCGGCTTTTACGCGCACTTCGACTCGCGCGAGATGCTGCTGGCAGAAGCGGCTGACAGCGCCGGCGCGGAAGCGGTGAGCTTGTCGGCCGACATCGCGGCTGCGGCGGCGCCAGGGCAATCCTTGCAGGCGGTGATGCAAGCCTATTTATCGCAGCAGCACCTGGAAGACGTCGAGAATGGCTGCCCGGTGGCAGCGCTTGGCTCCGAGATGCACCGCCAGGCGCCGGAGGTGCGGCACGCGGCCACGCGCCACATCAAGGCGATGATCGATATGGTGGCCCGCCAGCTGCCCGACTGGGGAACACCGGGCGCGCATGAGCAGGCGATGTTCATGGTCACTTCGATGGTCGGCACGATGATGATGGCGCGGGCGGTCGACGATCCCAGGCTGTCCGCTGCGTTGCGCGAAGCGGCGCTCAAGCATTTTTCTGAGGCTGGCAAATAAGGCCGGCTTGGCAGCCCACGTTCCGGGATTTTTTTTGACACAAAATATGATGATCGTCATATTAAATGCTTACACTGAGAGGAAGCGCAATGAACAGCAAGATCGCAATCGTGACCGGAGCGTCATCGGGTATCGGCGAAATCACCGCCGAGCAGCTCGCCAGGGCGGGTTACAAGGTGTACGGCACCAGCCGCCGTGGCGCGCAAGGGCAAAGCGGCAAGCGCGCATTCCAGATGCTGGCGCTGGATGTGACCAGCGACGAATCGGTGGCGGCCGCCGTCAACGAAGTGCTGCGGCTTGAAGGGCGCATCGACCTGCTGGTCAACAATGCCGGCTTTGGCGTCGCGCCCGCCGCGGCCGAAGAGAGTTCGATCCGGCAGGCGCAGGCGATTTTCGACACCAACTTCTTCGGGATCGTCAGGATGATCCGCGCCGTCGTGCCGCACATGCGGCGGCGCGGAAGCGGGCGCATCATCAATATCAGCTCGGTACTGGGTTTTGTGCCGATGCCGTACATGGCGCTGTACTCGGCCACCAAGCATGCGGTGGAAGGCTACTCGGAATCGCTGGACCAAGAGCTGCGCACCCAGGGCATCCGTGTTTCGCTGGTCGAACCGGCCTACATCAAGTCAGCGTTCGACGCCAACCAGCTACAGCCCGACCAGGCGCTCGACGAGTATCGCGACCTGCGCGCCGGACTGGACCAGCGCGTGAAGCAAGCGCTGGAAGGCGCGGATGGTCCGGCCGTGGTAGCCCGGACGGTGGTGCAAGTGGCGCTGGCGGCGACGCCGAAAGTGCGCTATACCTCGGGTGCGCTGGCCGGCCGCCTGCGCTTCCTGCGCCGGTTCGCACCCGCCGCGCTGGTCGAAGCCGGCGTACGCAAGGACTTGCGGCTTGACTCCCAGCCGGCGCTGCGCAAACCCGTCACGGTCCTGCCACAATAATCTACGATAAAACGGGAGCAATACATGAAAGCCTACTTCATCAACCGCTACGGCAAATCGGACGTGCTCACCTCGGGCGACCGGCCCGAGCCGGTACTGCGCGACGACGACGTCCTGGTGCAGATCCATGCTGCCGGCGTCAATCCGGTGGACAATAAAATCCGGGACGGCGAATTCAAGCTGCTGTTGCCATATAAGATGCCGCTGATCCTGGGCTGCGACATGGCCGGCGTGGTAGTGCGCGTCGGTGCGCGCGTGCGCCGTTTCAAGGTGGGCGACGAAGTCTATGCGCGGCCGGACGACGACCGCATCGGCACGTTTGCCGAATTCATTGCGATCACGGAAGATTCGCTGGCTCTCAAGCCGGCCAATTTGACGATGGAGGAGGCCGCGTCGATGCCGCTGGTGGCGTTGACCGCATGGCAGACGCTGGTCGAAAAAGGCCAGCTGAAGAAAGGCCAGAAAGTGCTGATCCACGCCGGTTCGGGCGGCGTCGGCACGATTGCGATCCAGCTGGCCAGGCACATCGGCGCTACGGTCGCCACCACCGCCAGTGCGGCCAACGCCGACATGCTGAAAAGCCTGGGCGCCGACATCGTCATCGATTACAGGAAGGATGATTTTTCAGCCAAACTGAAAGATTACGACCTGGTGCTCGACACGCAGGGCGGCGACACACTGAAAAAATCCCTGAGCGTGCTCAAGCCAGGCGGCAAGCTGATCGGCATCGCCGGCCCGCCGGATCCCGATTTCGCCAGGCAGCGCGGCTTGAACGGTTTTCTGCGGCTGGTGATGGGGCTGCTCAGTTACGGTGTCCGAAAAGCCGCCAGGCGCAGCGGCGCCAGCTACTCCTTTCACTTCATGAGCGCCAGCGGCCAGCAGCTTGGCGAAATCACCAGGCTGATCGAAGCCGGCCACATCCGGCCGGTGGTCGACCGGGTGTTCCCGTTCGAGCAAACCAGGCAGGCGCTGGACTATGTCGAAACCGGGCGCGCGAAAGGGAAAGTCGTGATCAAAGTGCGCTGACGGAGAGCCCCTTGCCCCTCCAGAAAGCTGCCAAAAGGGTGGGGTTGTAGAAAATCCACGGGCCTGCCCGGGTGTGAAAATACTACAAGCCGGCCCCGGTTTTTGTGGTAGCGCCCGCCGGCCGGGCACCCCTATAGTCTCCCTGCGTCACACAGACGCGGTGCATAAAAAAACAGAGGAGACAATAGTGATGAATAAACTCGCCTATGCCGGCGCGCTTGCCGGCCTGGTGTTCCTGATGCCGGCCGCTTCCGCGGCCGATTCCTGCAGCGTTCCGCAATTGAAAGTACTGGCCCAGAAGACCCTTGGCCTCACCACGCTTGAGAAGTCGCTGGCCGACTACCGCAAGGCCAGCGGCACCCAGGTCGACCTGGTGTATTTCGGCGAGAACGATCGCCGCGGCAAATCGCGCCTGGACGCCTCCACCAAGGCCGGCGCCTACCAGGTCTACTACGTGGACGAAGCCAACGTGGCAGAGTTCGCCGCCGCCGGCTGGATCCTGCCCTTGCTGAAATACTATCCGAAGGAATACGACTACAACGATTTCCTGCCCGGCCGCCGTGCCGTCGCCAGCTACAAGGATGTCGCTTACTTTGCGCCGCTATACGGCGGCGGCGACTTCCTCTATTACCGCAAGGACTTGCTGGACAAGGCGCACATCGCGGTGCCGAAGACGCTGGAAGAACTGCAGGCCGCCATCAAGAAGCTGAATAACCCGCCGGCGGTCTATGGCTGGGTGGCGCGCGGCCAGCGCGGTTCGGGCATGAACGTGTGGCGCTGGTCGCCGTTCTTCACCGCCATGGGCGGCGAATGGGTCGGCAAGGACGGCAAGGCCGGTTTCAATTCGGCGGCCGGGGTGAAAGCCACGCAAACCTACATGGACCTGCTGAAGTACACGCCGCCCGGCACCGCCACCTACGACTGGAGCAATGCGGTCGAAAGCTTCCGTGCCGGCAAGGTAGCCTTCATGATCGAATCGACGCCGTTCGCCGACTGGATGGAAGACCCTAGCAAATCGTCGGTAGTGGGCAAGGTCGGTTATGCGCGGCCGCCGGCGCCGCTGTCTTCGGCAGGTTTCGGCCACGGCTTTGCGATTGCCGCCTACGGCAGCAAAGATGAGTGCACGCGCCAGGCTGCCGGCAAATTCATCGCCTGGGCCAGCAGCAAGGAACAGGAGCAGGCGCGCCTCAAGGACGGCGTGTTCAGCGACTATAACCGCAGCAGCACGATTGGCAGCCCTTATTTCCAGCAGCATGTGCAGCCGGGGATCGTCGCCGGCCTGAACGCGATCACCGACACCACCAGGCTGAATATCTGGTCGTCGCCGCTGTGGCCGCAGGTCGGCGATAACCTTGGCGTTGTGCTGGAAGAACTGTTCACAGGCACCCGCACCGACGCCAAGGCCGCGCTGGACGACGCCGCCAGGTATACCGACGCCGTCATCGCCCGCGCCGGCCGCCGCAACTGAACGTCACGCCGGATTGCCAGGCGGCTCCGGTCCGGCGCCGCCTGGCGCAGCCTTTCGAGAAACGACAATGAATAAACGCCATAGCTCTTCCTTGCCCTATGTGTTCCTGCTGCCGCCGCTGCTGATCCTTGCCGTGCTGGCGCTGGTGCCCACCGTCGGCGCGATCTACCTGGCGCTGCGCGACCGCATGCTGCAATACGCCGACAGCCATTTCGTCTGGTTCGAGAATTTTTCACGGCTGGCGGCGGACCGCCGTTTCCTCAACGCCATCAAGGTATCGGCGCAATGGGAAGCAGTCACCGTGCTTGGCACGCTGGTGGTTGGCGTGCTGCTGGCGGTCTGGCTGTTCGAGAAAACCTCGCCCCGCACGCGCAACCTGCTGTCGGTGCTGCTTATCATCCCGGTGCTGCTGCCGCGGGTGTCGGCAGCCTTCCTGTGGAAATTCATGTTCTCGCCCTTGCTGGGCATCGTCAGCTGGCTGCTGGGTTTTGTCGGCCTTGGCAACATCGCGTTCCTGTCCGATCCCGGCCTGGCGCTGCTGGCGGTGGCGTTTGTCGATGTCTGGCAATGGGGCCTGTTTTTTGCCGTGATTGTGCTCAAGCTGCTGGAAACCTTGCCGCCGGAACCGCTGGAGGCGGCCCGCATCGACTATGCCCGCAGCTGGGAAGTGTATGCCCTGGTGGCGCTGCCGATGCTGCGGGCGCCGCTGGTCAGCCTGGCGCTGATCAAGATGATCGAGTCGCTGCGTTCATTCGACCTGATCTATGTCATGACCAAGGGTGGTCCAGGCATCGCCACCGAGACGCTGGACATGTACGCCTACTCTCAAGGAATCGGCCTGTCCGGCGATATTTCCTACGCCTCGGCGATGGCGGTCCTGATGATGGTGCTGACCACCGCGCTGTTCACAATCATTTGGAAGCGAGCTAAAAAATGGCAAGAATAATTGCAGACATGCCGGCGGGAGCCGAGATGAGGCTGGCAGCACCTGGCAAAGCTACCGCGGGCGGCAGCCTGACGCGCGGGTTATCCAAGGCATTCGGCTGGCTGGGCCTGGCGCTGCTGGTGACGGTGGCGCTGTTCCCGGTGCTGTGGGCGTTGCTCAATTCGCTCAAGGAATTGATGGATATCGTCTCGCCGACGCCGCGCTTCCTGTTCCGGCCGACGCTGGACAACTATCGGCAGGTGCTGCACACGCCGGAAGTGCTGTCCGGCCTGTACAACAGCATCCTGGTGGTGGGCGCCGCGGTAGGGCTGGGGGCGTTGCTGGGGGTGCCTGCCGCTTACGCCATTGCCCGCTATCCATTCCGCCGGCGCGATGATGTCCAGTTCTTCGTGCTGTCGCTGCGCTTCCTGCCGCCGGTGGCGGTGGCGATTCCGCTGATGGCGGTCTGGATCGACCTGGGCGTCTACGACACCCGTTTTTCACTGATCGCGACCTATCTCCTGACCACCTTGTCGACCATCATCTGGCTCTCGATCCCGGCCTTCCAGCGGGTCCCGCGCGAAGTCGAGGAAGCCGCGACCATCGACGGCTACGGACCGTATGCGGTGTTCTGGCGGATTGCCTTGCCGATCGCGTCCAAGACCTTGCTGGGCGGCGTTGTATTCAGCTTCGTGCTGGTCTGGAACGAACTGATGATGGCGCTGACCCTGACCTCGCAGCAGGCCGCGACGCTGCCGGTGATCGCCGCCACTTTTACCTCGATGGGGCAGGAAGTGCCGTGGGGCGTGGTCAACGCTTCCACTGTATTGCTGGCATTGCCGCCGCTGGTATTCCTCGGTTTGCTGAGCCAGCTGCTCAATTCCATGCTCAAGCATCGCTGAGATTTGCACAAGGCCGGACAAAACCAAAACACGGAGCAGCGCCGTCTCGCTGCGCTAACAAGATAATGGAGTAGATGATGAAAGCCCTGGTTCTCGAAAAACAGCATGACATCCGGTTGCGCGAGATTGACTTGCCTCTGGCCATCGGTCCGCGCGACGTCAAGATCAAGATTCATACGGTCGGCGTCTGCGGCAGCGACGTCCATTATTATCAGCACGGCAATATCGGTTCCTTCGTGGTGCAGGAACCGATGGTGCTGGGACATGAAGCCGCCGGCGTGGTGACCGAAATCGGCGCCGACGTCAGGCACCTGCAGGTAGGCGACCGCGTCTGCATGGAGCCCGGCGTGCCGGATTTCGAATCGAAGGCGGTCCGGCTCGGCCTCTATAACCTCGATCCGGCCGTGCGCTTCTGGGCGACGCCGCCGATCCACGGTTGCCTGACGCCGTTTGTCTCGCATCCGGCCGCGTTTACTTTCAAGCTGCCGGACAATGTCAGCTTCGCCGAAGGCGCCATCGTCGAACCGCTGGCGATCGGCCTGCAGGCCGCCACCAAGGCCAGGATCAAGCCGGGCGACCTGGCGGTGGTGATGGGCGCAGGCACCATCGGCATGATGACGGCGCTGGCGGCGCTGGCCGGGGGCTGCAGCCGGGTGGTGATCTGCGACCTGGTGCAGGAAAAACTGGACCTGATCCACGCCTATCCCGGCATCACCACGGTCAATTTGCGCCAGCAATCGCTGCTGGAAACCGTGATTGGCCTGAGCGGCGAGTGGGGCGCCGATATCGTGTTCGAAGCCAGCGGCAGCGACAAGGCTTACGACGGCATCTTCGACCTGTTGTGCCCGGGCGGCTGCCTGGTGCTGGTGGGTCTGCCGGCTGACAAGGTGGCGATCGACATCGTGGCGCTCCTGGCCAAGGAAATCCGCATCGAATCGGTGTTCCGCTATGCCAATATCTTCCCGCGCGCACTGGCCCTGATCGCTTCCGGCAAGATCAATGTCAAGCCATTCATTTCGCGCTCGTTCAAATTCGCCGACGGCGTCGCCGCCTTCGACGCGGCCGCCAGCGGCAATCCGCACGACGTCAAGATCCAGATCGAATTGGAATAAGCACCATGGCCAGCATTGTTTGCGACAAATTGGTAAAGCATTATGAAGGCAATCCTGTAGTCCACGATTTCAGCATGGAGATTGCGGACGCTGAATTCATCGTGCTGCTCGGCCCCTCCGGCTGCGGCAAATCGACCATCCTGCGCATGATGGCGGGGCTGGAAGAAATCAGCGACGGCGCCTTGCATATCGGCGCCAGGCAGGTGAATGACTTGCCGCCGCGCGAACGCGATATCGCCATGGTGTTCCAGAATTACGCCTTGTATCCGCACATGACGGTGTACGACAACATGGCCTTCGGCCTGCGCCGCCTCAAGACGCCGGAGAGCGAGATCAGCGAGCGGGTCAGGCTGGTAGCGCAGATGCTCAGCCTGGAGCCGCTGCTGGAGCGCAAGCCGAAGCAGATGTCGGGCGGCCAGCAGCAGCGGGTGGCGATCGGCCGCGCCATGATCAAGACGCCGGCGGTATTCCTGTTCGACGAGCCGCTCTCCAACCTGGACGCCAAGCTGCGCGCTCAGCTGCGCGGCGACATCAAGCGCCTGCACCGGCAATTGGCGACTACCTCGGTCTACGTTACCCACGACCAGCTGGAAGCGATGACGCTGGCTGACCGCATCGTGCTCCTGAAAGCGGGACGGATCGAGCAGGTCGGCACACCGGCTGAAATTTACAACCACCCGGTATCCAGATTCGCCGCCGGATTCATCGGCACGCCGGCCATGAATTTCATCGATTGCGTCGCCAGCCATGAGGATGGGATGACCGTGCTGGACAGCGGCCAAGCCCGGTGGCGCCTGCCGCAATCCTTGTTTGCCATCGGCGACGGCCAATCCGTGGTGCTCGGAGTACGGCCCAACCACATGTTCACCACCAGCGCCGGCGACCAGCAGGTTGAAATACTGGGGCAGGTCGACCTGGTGGAACTGCTCGGGGCTGAATCACTGGTCAGCCTGCTGCATGCCGGGCGCGAAATCACTGCGCTGGTGCCGGCCAACCGTTGCCCGCGGATGGGGGAGCAAGTATGCTTTAATGTCTCGATGAACGACCTGCATGTGTTCGATGCAGAGACAGGTCGCAGCCTGGTATTGCGCCATTGATATTTATTGGCTACAGGCAACAACAGGAGACGACACCATGCAGCCAGACCTTGAGCTTATCCAGAAAGTGCAGTACCAGTCGTTCCGCGTCTGGTCGCATGGTTATCCGCACCAGGTGGCGCGCTGGCACTATCATCCCGAGTACGAGCTGCACTATCTGCGCGAGACCCGCGGCAAGATGTTTGTCGGCGACTACATCGGCGATTGCGGGCCGGGCAACCTGGTGTTCACCGGCCCCAACATTCCGCACAACTGGGTGAGCGAACTGGCGCCCGGCGCCAGCGTGGCGGAGCGCGACCTGGTGCTGCAGTTCGGCGCCGAATTCATGCAGGATTGCATGGCGCTGTTTCCTGAATTCGGCCAGGTGCAGAACCTGCTCGACGAGGCGCGCCTTGGCGTCCAGTTCGGCAAGGAAGCGGAGGTGCGCGCACACGAAACCTTGAGCGCCATGCTCAACGCCAGCGATACCCGGCGCGTGGTCTTGTTCCTCGATTTGCTGGATTTCCTGTCGCATGCGCCGCGCGTGCGGCTGGCCAGCCCCAGCTATGACCCCAGCATCGACCAGCGCCGCAACGCCGTCATCAACCAGGTGCTGGCGTATATCCTGGAAAACTACACCGCTGACCTGAGGGAAGCCGACGTTGCCGAGCTGGCGCGCATGGCCGGCGCCGCCTTCTCGCGCTTCTTCCGCAAAAATACCGGACTGACCTTCGTCCAGTACGTCAACCACCTGCGGCTCAACCGCGCCTGCGAACTGTTGATGAACAGCGAGCTGTCGGTGACCGATATCTGTTACCGGGTGGGCTTCAATAACGTTTCCCATTTCAATCACCAGTTCTTGCAGAAAAAACAGATGTCGCCGTCCAAGTTCAGGGCCTGCCACCTGACGCAAGGCAGCTGCGGAACCAGTCAGTCTGCAACCCAATAAAAAAGAAGGATTCATTCATGTACCTGGGAATCGACCTCGGCACTTCCGAGATCAAAGCCATGCTGGTGGATGGCGGCAACAAAGCGATCGCCAGCAGCGCCGTCAAGCAGACCATCAGCCGGCCTTATCCGATGTGGTCGGAACAAAGTCCCGAAAACTGGTGGCAAGCGACCTGCGACGCCCTGGAGCAATTGCGGGCAGCGGCGCCGGCGGCATTTGCCGCGGTGCGCGCGATCGGCGTCTCGGGCCAGATGCACGGCGCGGTCCTGCTCGATGCGCGCCATCGTGTGCTGCGGCCGGCGATCCTGTGGAACGATAGCCGCTCTTTCGCCGAATGCATCGAACTGGAAGCACTGGTGCCGGAATCGCGCCAGATCACCGGCAACCTGGCGATGCCGGGTTTCACCGCACCCAAGCTGCTGTGGCTGCAAAAACATGAGCCAGCCGTGTTCCGCAGCATCTCCAAGGTATTGCTGCCCAAGGATTACCTGGTCTACCGCCTTACGGGTGAACTGGTGTCGGACATGTCGGATGCCGCAGGCACCTTGTGGCTGGATGTCGCCCGGCGCGACTGGTCTGAGCGCATGCTGGAGGCGACCGGCCTGGGCCGCGAGCAGATGCCGGCCTTGATCGAGGGGCGCGACGTGGCCGGCCAGCTGAAGGACGACCTGGCTCGCCAGTGGGGCCTCAGCGGCAACGTGCTGGTAGCCGGCGGCGCCGGCGACAATGCTGCCGCGGCAGTCGGGGTGGGGGCCGTGGCCCCCGGCAGCGCCGTGGTGTCGCTCGGCAGCTCGGGCGTGATATTCGTCTCGAACGATCATTTTTCGCCGAATCCGGCGCAGGCGATGCACGCTTTCTGCCACGCCTTGCCGCAGCGCTGGTGCCAGATGAGCGTGACGCTGGCCGCCACCACCAGCCTGTCATGGGCTACGCGCCTGACCGGGCACAGCAGCGAAGCGGCGTTTGCGCGGCTGGCGGAAGACACCGTTATCGAAACGGCGCCGATTTTCCTGCCCTACCTGAACGGCGAACGTACGCCGCACAACAATGCCCAGGCCAGCGGCATGTTCTTCGGCCTGAGCTCGAATACCGATGCCGCTGCGATTGCCTATAGCGTGATGGAAGGCGTGGCATTCTCGCTGGCCGACGGCTACGCAGCGCTAGGCACGGCGGGCACTCGCATCCGCCAGGCCGTATTCGTCGGCGGCGGCGCCCGCAGCCGTTTCTGGGGCTCGCTGGTAGCCTCGTCCTGCGGCTTTGCGCTGCAGCGGCCGGTGGATGGCGACCTTGGCGGCGCCTTCGGTGCGGCCCGGCTGGCGCGCATGGCGGCTACCGGCGAAGCGGCGGAGGTGGTGTGCAGCAGCTTGCCGGGGGATGAGCTGATTGTGCCGTCCGCCACGCTGGCGGCGCGCCTCAAGCCGCGCTATGAACGTTACAAACGCTTGTACCTGGCGACGAACGACCGTGCGCTGCAACAGCCGCGGGCGGACTGAACCGGATGCCGGTATCACAGGCGGCAACCCCGGATCAGTTGGCACTGGGCCGCCGCCTGCTGAACTTGCAATTTTATGCGCGGGCGACAAATCGCATGGCTGCCGAGTTCATGCAATAGCGCAGGCCGGTCGGCTTGGGGCCATCGTCAAATACGTGCCCCAGATGGGCATCGCACAGACGGCAAGATACCGCCGTGCGCTGCATGCCAAAACTACGGTCGGTTTCACTGACAACGTTAGCCGCTGAAATCGGCTGCCAGAAACTCGGCCAGCCGGTGCCCGATTCGAACTTGGTTTTGGAGTCGAATACCGCGGTATCGCAACAGATGCAACGATACAAGCCATCGTTGTGGTTATTCCAGTCTTTGCCGGTAAACGGCCGTTCCGTTCCTGCCTGACGCGTAACCAGATAGGAAATCTCGGGGAGCTGCTTGCGCCAGTCCGCGTCCGTCTTTACCAGTTTGGGGAGGCGGACCGTCTTGTCGCGTTTTCCCGCGGGAGAAAACAGATCGATGGTCACTTCGGTGCTCGGGTTTGCAGCGGCCAGCGGCGCCGCTGCGGCTCGGCCCAGCAAGCTGCCGGCCGCGACGGCGCCCAAGCTCATTTTCATGAACAAACGGCGCTGGGCATTCGGCGCGGCTGCATCGGCCTTTGCCTTGTTATCCGGGATATTCATATCGCCTCCTATCCAAAAGTGAATGCGAACGCTTGGGCGCCGCCATCGAGAAATTCGATGGAAAAGGTGTGTTCGCCGACATTGCCTGTTTGCCTGATCAGCTGATAGAGCCGTTGTTCGCTGACTGTGCCGTCGCCTTTGTCATCGATGTCAGCGCCGTGCGACTGCATAGGCGGCTGGCCGTCAAGCGTGACGCGAAACCGCACCGGCTTTCCGTCGGCGCCGGGACCAATCACCAGATGCAGGTCGCGCGCATAAAAGCGGAAAGAGATCTTGCCGGTCCCGCCGGCCAGCATGGCTTTCTCCCTATCGACTTGCCACTTGCCATCCAGCCCCCACTGATTGCGCGCCAAGGGCTTGGACAAGCGGTATTCAGCCACATGGTCCGGCTGAAGCTCCGGCACTGCCGCGAAGTTGTCGGCACGCTCATAACCCAGGTAGGTTTCGGGCGACTGCATGTGCTCGTTGTCGGCTGCGGCTTGCACGCCGCCGGCATCGATCGATGCACCCGGCGCGGGAAGGTTCTTTGCACCGGCGTCAATCAGAAGCTGGCGGATCAGCATTTCCGATTCGTCATAGTTGCCTTCGCCGAAATGATGGCCTCGGATCCGGCCTTGCGCGTCGATAAAGTAATGCGCCGGCCAATACTGGTTATTGAAGGACTGCCAGATGCTGAAGTTGTTGTCCAGCGCGACGGGATAGCCGATTTTCATTTCATTGACCGCGCGCTGCACGTTCTTCACGTCTTTTTCAAAGGCGAATTCAGGAGCGTGGATGCCTAGCACGACCAGGCCGTAGTCTTTGTATTTCTCGCTCCAGGCTTTGACGTAAGGAAGGGAGCGCAGGCAATTGATGCAAGAGTAAGTCCAGAAATCGACCACGACGACTTTCCCGCGCAATGCCTCTGGCGTCAGCGGCGCCGAGTTGATCCAGGCCGTCGCGCCGGCCAATGAAGGGAGCTGGCCTTCAACGCCCGGATCTCGATGTTCCCCTGCGCTGCTCATCATGGCGTTGCCGCCGCTCATGGCGATGGGAGCCTCGTCGGCAGCCGTGGGCTTGATCCGTTCAATCAGGGATTGTTCCAGGCGGTTGGTGCTGTTGAGCGACAAGCGCGTCAGGACATCGGTGTCCCAGCCGGCGGCAATGGCGACGACAGCCAGCAGGATCGCCACGCCCAGGCCGCGCCGGATCCATTCGCCGGCGCCCAGGGATTTTTTCATCAGCGTGAAGAGACGGCCGCCGATCAGCAATGCGGCGCCAAGCGATGTTGCCGCACCAGCCGCATAGGCAAACAACAATAGCGAAGTGTGCGTATTCGGACCGGAAATGGCCGCGCCGGTGAGCACCAGCCCCAGAATAGGGCCGGCGCAGGGCGCCCACAACAGGCCGGTGGCGATACCCAGCAGGAACGCCCGCACCGCGCCGGAACCGCCCTGGTTATCCGATGCGCCTTGCACCAGGCGATTTCCCAGCGAGACGAATGGTTTCGCAACGATATCGGCCAGGCGCTTGGACAACAGCGTCAGCGCGAATGCCGCAAGCATGATAAGCGCCAGCACGCGGCCATATTGATTGATATGCACAGCCCAGGCGCCGCCTACCGCCGCCAGCGACGCGATGCCGGCGAAGGTTGCGGCCATGCCGACCAGCATCGGCAGGCCGGACCGCAGGAACGGCTGTTCCGCACGGGCGAACACGAAAGGCAAAACCGGCAGGATGCAAGGGCTGAGAATGGTCAGCACGCCGCCAAGGAACACCAGCAAAAACAAGATCATTTTTTCTCCGTTATCAACGCCATCAGCATCGTGTCAGCTGCGGCAATGCAGTCTTTCAGTGTTTTCTGGACTACAACAGGTTAGTCGCCGGTTCCGCCAAGTCATTACAACAATATTCTGCGCCGAATGGCGCGCGACGTTGAGAGCGGATCCGATAATTGCACCGAGGGATTCCAGGAAAACAGAGTAGGGCAGGAGGGAGGGCAAATGCATTACAAATGAATGACAATTTGGTCATTCCAAATGGGGCAGGGGCGTATGACTGCTGCTAGTCATGCGTGGGCCTAGCGCGATAGGTTGTTTCCACGCGTGGAATGCCGCAGGCCCGCATTCACAGGCCTGCGACCGGTTTAAGCCTTCTTGAAACGGCTGGCCTCTTCCGAGCCGGAGGTGGCGTTGCCTTTGCTGTAGGAATGCGCGCCTACCCCCGCAAGCTTGCCGCCTTGGACGATCAGGTACTCGTCGCGGATCGGCCGGTCTTCGAAATAGCATTCCAGGATTTCCCGGGTGCCTGCGGCATAGCGCGTCTGCGCCGAGAGGCTGGTGCCGGAAATGTGCGGCGTCATGCCATGGTGCGGCATGGTGCGCCATGGATGGTCGTTTGGCGGCGGCTGCGGGAACCAGACGTCGCCGGCGTAACCAGCCAGCTGCCCGCTCTCCAGCGCGCTGACGATGGCGTCGCGGTCGCACAGCTTGCCGCGCGCAGTGTTGATCAGGTAGGCGCCGCGCTTGAAATTTTTCAGCGACTTCTCATTGATCATGTGCTCCGTTTCCGGATGCAGAGGGCAGTTGAGGGTGATGACGTCGCACACCTTGCTGAGGCTTTCCAGGCTGGAGTGGTAAGTCAGGTTCAACTCTTTTTCCACGGACTCAGGCAGGCGGTGGCGGTCCAGGTAATGCAATTTGACGTCGAACGGCTTAAGCAGGCGCAAGACCCGCAAGCCGATGCGGCCGGCGGCGACCGTACCGACATTCATGGCTTCGAGGTCATAGGAGCGCGCCACGCAATCCGCGATATTCCAGCCGCCCTTGACCACCCAGTTGTAGGATGGGATGTAATTGCGCACCTGGGCCAGTATCATCATGACGACGTGCTCGGCCACGCTGTGGCTATTGCAGTAGGTCACTTCGGCGACAGTAATGTTGCGTTCCATCGCAGCTTGCAGGTCGGTGTGGTCGGAGCCGATGCCGGCCGTGACGATCATTTTCAGTTTCTTGGCTTTGGCGATGCGCTCGGCGGTCATGTATGCCGGCCAGAACGGCTGGGAAATGACGATTTCGGCATCCGGCAGTTCGCGGTCGAGAACGCTGTTGTCGCCGTCTTTGCTGGCAGTGACCACCAGTTGATGGCCCTGGGCTTCCAGGTATTTGCGCAGGCCCAATTCGCCCGAGACGCTCCCCAGCAACGCGCCGGGCTTGAAATCGATGCCTTTCGGCGTAGGCAGGCTTTGCCCATCCGGATAGCGCTCTGGCTGCGGCAGGTCGTCGCGGGCGTAGGTTTTCGGATAGCCGGTGACCGGGTCGTCATACAGAACACAGACAATTTTTGCCATTTGAATCCTCCTGGTAGGTTTATGTCGTAGCCGTTGCTGGTTTTCAGGCAAGGGGACATGGAGGATTCTGGGCGGTTCGCCGTCAACGATCCAATACCGTGGAGCAATCGTTCAATACACCCCGCTTATCAAACTGTCGAAGCGCGCCTGCAGCGGCGTCTTGAGCGCCATTTCAAGCGCCGCCGTGATGACCGGCGGGTAGGGATCCTGGCGGCGCACGACAAGTCCTATGTCGCGCGAAAGTCCAGGGGTGATCGGCACCATGGCGATTTCCTGCCGCAATTCGATCAGGCTCAGCACGCTGTGCGGCACAACCGCGCAAAAATCGCTGCAGCGCAGCTGGGAATACAGGGCGAAAATCGAATCGCTCTCCATGCGGATGCGCGGGCTGACGCCTGCGCGCCGGAACGCGGCGTCGACAATGCGGCGGCTTTGCATGTTGGCGGTCAGCAGGCACAAGGGCAGCTCTGCGACCTCGGCCCAGGTCAATGATATCCGGCCTTGGAGCACGGAGCCGTCGCGCACGGCCAACACGTAACGCTCAACAAACAAAGGATAAACCTGGAATCCGTCCATCGACTTGTCGTCCATGAAGGTCAGGCCTATATCGATGTCGCAGGTGTCCAGGCGGCGCGCAATTTCATCGGAAGACAGAGACAGGACGGTGACCTTGATCTGGTCGTAGCTGGCCTGGCAGGACTGGGTCAGCAGGGGAACAATCGGCATGGTGGTTGGAATGGCGCCGATACGCAAGGTCCCGGACAGGTTTTTATGCGCGTCGACAGTCTCCTGGCGCATGGCGTCGTAGCTCGACAGCATCTGCTGCGCCCAGCCGACAACGCGTTCGCCCTCCGCCGTCAACCCTTCATAATTCCTGCCGCGGCGCACCAGGCTGAGGTCAAGTTCCTTTTCGAGGTTGCGGATGGCATTGGAAAGAGCCGGTTGCGATACATGGCAGGCTTCTGCGGCGCGTGAGAAGTGTCCTATGTCTGCCAATGTCACCAAATATTTGAGCTGTCTTATAAACATGGAAACGATGAGGATTTCGACTCGGCTACGGAATGAATATCGGCCAAAGCAGATTTTTCAGGTGTTTTTGCAATCGAGGCAATTGCGGCTGAAACGTATATTACGTTATTCCCATAAGAATATAACGTTTAGATGCAAATGACGGCGGACAGCTCACCGCTCCGTAGTCCAAAATTCCGAGGTTTCTTCCAAGATTTCGTCTGGCCGGCTCCGGCAAATCACCCCATCTTTCCGGGTTCGCCGAACCATTGCGACGCGGCCTTGGCAGCTTCCTCGTGACCGCGGGCAGCCTCGGCAGCCCAGGCGACGACGCCGTCGGGGCGCACCAGTACGGCGCGCAAGCCAAGGCGATCCTTGGCGTCACTGGCAACATACGCGATCCGATCGCCCCAGCCGCTGGCAAGCGCTTGAAACGGTCTGCCGGCGTCAAAGTCCAAAAAAAGGCCGCTTCCTTTGCTGAGGAGCGCACCGAGTTTTGTGCCATCGACAAGCTCGAAGTCGGGAGCGCTGCGGCCCACAAGGGGGTGGCTGCCGCCTAGATCGTAGCGCAGAGAAACACCCCACACGCGCTCGGCGAAGTATGTTGCGCCGTCGCGCGTGTCGATGAGATCGCGGATGATGGCTTCGAGCGCGCGCGAATGCATGCTCGGCCGCATGAGCGCGACTTGGGCGCGAGACCAGTCAAGGACCTGCACTGCCACCGGCTGCCGCTCGCTCGAATAGCTGTCAAGCAGGCCGGCCGGCGCGTGGCCGCGGATGGTGGCAGCAAGTTTCCATCCAAGGTTCATGGCGTCGCCAAGCCCGAGGTTGAACCCCTGGCCGCCTAAAGGGGAATGGATGTGCGCGGCGTCGCCGGCGAGCAGCACCCGTCCTTTACGGTAAGCCTTCGCCTGGTAAGCGCGATCCGTCCAGGTGGTGGCAAGCTGGAGGGCCGTCAGGGTGACCTCGGTACCGGAGATACGGCGCAACACCGCCTGCACGTGCTCAAGCGTGATCGGCTGGGTCCGGTGGAAAGCGCCGCCGTCGAAATCGACCATTGCGATGGTCCCGGGCCGCGATTGAAAATACATGCCGGTCGGCGTGTAGATGCGGCCTGAGCCAAGCTTGCCAGGATCGCCAATCTCGACCTGGACGGAATAGCCGGTGAATTCGGGATCGGTGCCGGTGAATTCAAAGCCGCCAGCCTTGCGCACCGTGCTGCGGCCGCCGTCACAACCGACGAGCCAGCGTCCGCGAAAAGTTTCGCCATTGGTTCGAATGACCACGTCTTCATCCGACTGGTCGATGTCTACGACGCCGAGGCCGCGCCTGATTTCGACCCCCATCGTGCTTGCGCGAGCGGCCAAAGCAGTTTCGATATGCTCCATGTCAGCCGCCATATTGGTGGTGGCGGGGCTTGGCAGGCGATACGGCCATTTCGAGGTATCGACGTTGTCGTAGTCGAACGGGATGCCGGCGAAATGGCCAGCCTGGCGGCGCGGCTGTTGCATCTCCGGCCCGGCAATTGAGGTGCGGCTGCTTCCCGCGTCATCTTTCACGCGGAGCGGCGCCGTTATGTCGTTCAGCAATCCGCGACGGTAGAAAGCTTCGATGGCGGGCGCTGATAGTCCGCGCATGCCGAACGGCAGCCGCTTTAACGGGGAACGCGGGTCTTCGGTTTGCTCCAGCACCAGCACAGAGATGCCTGCGAGCCGGAGCTCACAGGCGAGAAATAAGCCGACCGGACCTGCGCCGGCAATCACGACGTCATAAATCATGGGAAATTCCTTCAGCGCCTTGGCGCCAAGATGTACTGTCAAAAAGGAGAAGGGCGGTTCGCTGACGATCAGCAGTGGTAAGCAATCCGCAAATGCAACGCAACTTGCCGCCTTGGCGGCGGTGTTTCAATTCATCGTCCCGATCGGGTCAGAAACGTGTGAATGGCGTTCAGCGTGCAGGCTCAGGAATGTGAGCCGACTGGGGCAACCTCAATTGGCAAGTGTGGATTTTGCGCCGGTTTCAACTGTTTCCTCGTAGCTTGCAAAACAGGAAACAGGAAACGGGCATCGGGCATCGGGATGAATGATCATGGATATCCATTATTTCCCGATGTGCGTGATATTGGGCAAAAAATTACAAGGCGTCAAGCTGCCGATTGTTTCAGCCCCTTGGCAGTTTACTTACGGTTGGTGATTATTTATGCCACAAAGCCGTTCAGCTCTGTCCTTTCGATTTTTCGGCGCTCCTGGATCATGGTTTTTTCGGTGTCAGATTCACGACGGTATCAAATTGTTTGCGGCAGTCTGACGAAACCGCGGCGACGTTGCCGCCGGCATCAACGGTAAGCACGCCCAGCGGGGCGTAATGGTGCACGATGCCATCAGGCGGAAGCGCCAGCGGGACAGGTTGGCCTTGAATATCCGGCTCGCTAGGCCATTCGACGTTGCCGGTCGCGGTGCGGGCCGGGATCAGCCAGTAGTCGCCGGTACGGTATTGGTTGGGGGCGGCATTCGATCCCGGTTTCTGGAACTGGATTTGTACACCGTCTTCCAGGCTGAGCCAATTGTCGGTGCTGTCCTCGACAATCGCGGCTGCGCCGTTGGCGCTCAGTTGCAGCCCGCCGTCGGTGGCGTCGCCTTGTTGCTGGTCCCAGCGGCGCAATAGCGGGTGTTTGGCGCCATCGTTGATTGTGCTGTCGGTGCTGCCGCTTAATGTGACGCTCAGGCCGACGCGGTCGATCGCCTGCACCTGAAGCAGCGGGGACGCGAGGTTTTGCAGCACGTAATCGTCGTTTTCCACTTCGACCCAATCGCCCTCGCGCAGGCCGAACCGGTCGTCGCGCCCAAGTGTTTCCAGGGTCAATACATTGGTGCCGCCGCCGCTGACGATGGGAAACACCACCGAGCCATTCTCGCGTGACCATTTGAAGGTCGGCGGAGTGGTGTCGCCGGAGTGGATTTCAACGCGGTACAGCTGATTCTCGGCGCCGCGATAGCGTGCATCCGGCGCAATGATGCACGGGTCGGTGGCGCCGGCATCCAGCTTGGCGCGCGCTTTCAGCTGCGGCCGGCTGGGCGGCTGAAAATGCAGGCTGATTTCGTCCACGCTGCAGCAACGTGAGGTCTGGCCTGCATTGCCCGCGCTGCCGGCCGTCCCTGCGCCGGTTGCAGCGTTGGCGCTTGCCGCAACGCAAGCCGGCGCCAATTTCACTTGCCAGGTCACTTTGCTGCGGGTAGCGGTGTCCGGTCCGCCGAGCGCGACTTCGCGTATGCTGTCGTCCTCCACGTAACTGACATGGCGTTCCCATACATCGAGACAGACCTGGTAGTCGCCGGCCGCCAGCTTGGCGCCGGCTGCCACCGGATAGTCGGGCTGGGTCAGGTAACTGACGACGCGCCGCAATGTCGGCATTTGCGGTGCCGGCAGACCGGCCGGCGCGCCTTGCAAGGTCAGCAGCCTGTGGGTGGGGTCGACGCTGGCGATCGTGACCACGGTGGGCGGAAACGGCGGCGTCTGTGCGGGAATCTTGGCATCGAAGACTTCCACGTATTGGCCGGCCTGGAACGGGATGCCGTTCAGCGTCCACGCCGGCACTTGCACGACGACCTGGCCAGAGGCGGCAGACTGCACGGTGAGCGTGACCGCGTCAGTGTCCAGTTCGCACAAGATGCCGTCTACATAATAGCGTCCCGGTGTAATCCGGAAATCGCCGCTGGCCGCGCCTCCGGGTGTCAGCGGCGTCAAGGCGAACCCGGCATGTGCGATCGGCCCGCCATGCGCGCCGATCAGATCCGCCCCCAGCGTATGCAAATAATGCAGCAGGATGGCGGTCTGTTCGTTCCAGTCGGCATCCACTTGCACCCGTCCTTGCTGCATCAGAACACGGCTGAAGTGCTTGAGCGGATGGAAGGTGTTGCGAGTCAGGTCTGCTTTCATTTCTGGATCTCCTAGCTGGCAAACAGGATGCCGGCGTTCATTCCTGCCGGTGTATATTCGTCGAGACGTGCGCGCAGATTGGCGACCCGTTGCGTTTGATACAGGTCGTGAAAAACACCCATTTCGGCTTCGTCGTCGGCGCCGCGCACGATTTCTTCGGCGCAGGCAAGGCTAAGCTGGCAATAGGTCGGCGTGCCGTAGCGCGTGCTGTTGAAATCCGGCACGACGCGCGTGCGTTCACGCTGCTGCAGGGCGTCGCGTGCTTGCGGCGACATGCTGCCGTTGCCGGCATTGAATTGATCGGTCACCGCGTGCACCACCAGATCCGGCTGGCACTCATAACGGCGCGGCGTACGTGAGCCGGCCGGTATGTAACAGAAGCGTAGGCAGCCGAACTGGCGGCGGCATGCCAGCAGCGGACTCATGAAGATGCAATTCTCGGCTAATTCGATTGCATGCGTCTGCACTCTCCCGAACACGGTGCTGCGCACGATGGTAAGCAAAGCGTGCGCGCACAAGCCTTCGGGTGCGCCCAGTGCGATGCGGTCGAGACTGTTGGCGTCGACGATACTGTCGCTGATGCATATCCGGCCAGGGTCCAGCTTGACCTCGTCGCGGTTGACCTGGATGATGCCCAGGATACTGTGCTCGATATTGATGCAATCGGGCGCATTCAGCAACTCCAGGCTGGGTTCGGTCGGGCGGCGCGGTGCGCAGTCGCAATCCAGGCTCCAGCCTGCCACCAATGTTGAATGCCGTATGGTGACGCCGGCAATGTCGCCGCTGATTTGCACTGAACGTCCGGTCACCAGCACGCCGTCGAGTGTAAACCAGGCGCCCTTTGCGCCGCTGACGCTCAAGCTGTCAGACAAGGAGGTTTGCCAATCCAGGATGCGGATGACAGGGCGTTTGCGATTGGCAGCGCGGATTTGCAGCGTCTGCTTTTCTTTCAGTTCGACATTGATCTGTTCCACATAGACGCCGCTATCGCTTAGTTCTATCACCGCATTGGCAGGCTGATCGGTTTGCCATTGCGCCAGGGCGTCGTTGATGCGGGTAAAAGTTTGCCCTTCGCCGACCAGGTATAACTGATGATGTGCCGGCTGCGCCAGTGTGCGGTCGTACTCGCCGCCGCCGAGATCGGCGCTGAAGCCGTAGTGGTAAGACACCCATACGCCTTGACGGCGTGCCTGGTTGGGCGGGAATGCGATGCGGCCCAACAGCGGGTCGACAGCCACCTGGCCGGGGAGCGGGCGATAGGTCCAGTCGCTCAAATCCGCGGCCACCAGCTGTTCCTGCGGGATCGCTTGCCTGGGCGTGCCGACCCAGATCTGAAAACTCTTACCCGCGCCGACGTAGTCAAAGGTTTTCTTCAGCAAGCTCTGTTCGAACGGACGGCGCCGGATTGCTTGCGGCACGTCCAGTTCCTGGGGCGGATGCGGCGGTTCGGCCTGCGCCGGCGGCGTATACAGCGGGATGTCGTTGCCCAGCACGCTGAAATGGAAACAATTCGGTCCGGCTTCTTCGTAGCAGTTGGCCGGCGCCTCTGTGACCGAATAGGATTTCAGGCGCCAAACGTAGACCCCCACGCTGGGAATATTGAAGCGCCCGATGCGGTGCTGCGAAATGATACGGCGCACATCGGCAGTGTGCGCCAATTCCTCAAATGGGCCGCCCAGCCGCTCCAGCGCGCTGCCGTTGCGCACGTCGACAGTGCGTCCGCGTTGCATGCGCAGGTGGTTGATCGACTGCGCCACCGCCAGCAAACGGTAAAATTCGACCGCGCGAGCCGGCCAGCCGGCCACGTCCTGCGCTAACGACTCCAGCACGGCAAGTGTGCCTTTGCGGCGGCGGTCGCGTATGGTATGGGCCACGTCGCGGCGCGGGATCAGTACGCGGTTGCGCATCTGCCCGCGCTGCGTGGAAATGTCGCTGGGTTCGCCGGCGTCGCGCGCAGGTTGGTAAGCAATCAAATCGCCGATGTAGGGCACCACCCAGTCCTGGCAGGTTTCGATGAACCAGTTGTCGTAGAGCTGGGCGATGTCCGCCTCGACCAGATTGACCTGTTCGCTGATGACATGTAACAGGGCGCGTAAAGGATAACCCTGGTCAGCGTCGCGCTGCCGGTAGATGACTGGAAGCAGATCGTACAGGCGGTCGGCATTGGTGTTCATCGTCTGATCTCCGTCAGGATGAGCGTATCGGGTATCGCTGGCGTGAAGATGGCAAGTTCTGCCGCCAGGATGCGTTTGGAAAAATCGGTTGCGCCCGGATCGATCCGCGCCAGTTCCGCCTCGATGTGCGGCTGCAGCGTCAAGCTGCCGGCCAGGCTGGCCAATTGGCCGACACTGATGCCCTCGGCGACTGCATCGAATATTTTCAGGTCGGCATAGGCCACGCCCTCTACCTGCTGGATTGCGCCGATGGCTTCGCTTTGGTAGGCGCTTTGCCCCAGCTCGCGCTGATCGAAACCGAAAGCCTCCAGCAGGGCGGCCCGGATTTTCGGCTCGACCGCCTCCCACAGGTAGTCGGGCTGCATTTGCACACCTGCGTGCAGCACCAATACTTTCAGCCGGCGCGGCACGACCTGCAGCGCTTGCTGTGCGTCGCCAAACTGACGCAGCGCCTGCAGCAGATTGCGATACAGGTCGGAATTGAAGTCGATCGGAATGTCGTCTGCCCCGGCAATGCTGACGTGTACGACCTGGCGCCGGCCATCTGTGAGACGCGTTGCGCTGGCTTTGCTGATGCCGGCATAAGTGCGCGTGAAGTCTGCATAGTCTTGCGTCGATACCAGCCGGTCCAGCGCCATCACCGCCAACGGCGCATTGCGGCGCGCCTGGTCGCGGCTGTCGGCATCGGCGCCGCCGCTGGCTGCAAGCGGATTGACGACATCCTGCACGCCCAGCGGATGCGTAGCAAGCTGGCTGATCTGGCGTGCCTTGACGTTGCCGGCCTTTCCCATGCCGTAGCGGTACGTCGCCTTGACGTTTGCGCTGCCGGTCGGCAGGCGTGCGCCTTGACGGCCATTGCCGAAAATGATGGACGTGGTGTCGCCATCTTCGCTGGAATCGGTTTGCAGGATGTAGCTGCGGGCGGTCGGCTGCAGACCGTCCAGCGTATCGGCTTCATGCCACAGCACGTCGTTGACTCGCAGCTCCAGCGTGCTCTGTGCGCCGGCCGGGGTAGGCGCGGGCAGGTAGGTAAGCGGTGTCTGGTGCAAGTCGAATTTCTGCAGCGCCTGTGAAGCGTCGCCGTTGCCCAGCACCTCGCCGACAGTTTGCCCCTGGCTGGCCTTGGCTACGTTGCCGTAGATGACTACCGTGGCGGCATCGTAGCTGTAGGCCAGCTTGTTGGCCAGCGTCAGTATGGTATGCGTGGCGCCTGACGAGATGCGCCATGCCCACAGCCCTTCGCTCATGAATTGGGACGACGGAATCTGCCCGTCCGGGAACGGCAGCCTGGTCTGCGGGTCGAGCAGCATTCCGGTGAATGCACTGAAGCTGCCGCTGCGCTCGGCGTCTGTGGGTACATACGCATTGGCATAGAGGCCGTCGGCAAGTTGCACCTGGTCGCAAAACTGTTGATTGGGGATGGCCGCTTGCGGAATCTGGCTGGGGCTGAAATTTTTCGCCAATTTACCCACTACCAGACGGTCGCCCGCGCTATTCGGATCGCTGGTGTAGTACACCTGAGCAAATGGAATCGGCGCTGCCGTGCCAGGAAACACCGCACATGCCGCCGTGCGCGTGCCCTGGGCGACCGCCGCTACCATGACCAGTTCGCTGGCGGCGACGCCGCTGACCTCGGGAATGTCGGTACGCTCGCCGGACACAATGATCCAGCGTCCCGATTCCAGGCCATCATACAGATCGGCCAGTTCGAGCGTATCGCCTTCGATGTCGGCATCCAGCGGTTCCTCGGCCAAGGTCAATGCTTCCGCTTGCGCATATACGGTGGTATTGCGGATCGCATCGAAGTCGACAGAGTTCGCGGCATTTGCCGAAAACACGTCGAGCCAGTTGACTGTATCCAAACTGGCCGGATCGAGCAGGTTGATGCGCGTCGTCTTGCCGCTCATGCCGTAATCCGAGCGCGAGACGGTGGCCGTTGATCCGCCGGCTTTTGCAACCAGCAAGCCCGGCGTGGGCACAATCTTGGTTGCAGCGCTATCGACTGCGCGGGTGTCGACCACGATCCAGTCTTGCTGATGGATCTTGTCATAGGCGGCATCGAGCGACACCACATCGTTTTTTTCATGGTAACGCGCTGGCGTTCCGGTGGTCGCAGCAACGGCTACCGGCCATTCGCCGTAGGCAGTGACGACGCCGTTTGCCACGCCGGTTATCCTGGGCGGCGCATTATGGCCGAACAGCGGCGCCTTGACGCGCATTGCGTACACGGTCACGTCGCCGCCGGCAGTGCCAAGCTTGGACCAGGCCTGGTACAGGCTAGGTGCGGCGATAGGGCGGAAATTGGCCAGCAGGCGCGGCGCCATGTCGGATTGCGGCGCGAATGCCTGCGTGATTGTGCGCGCCAGGCGCCTGGCATTGGCTGGCTGCAGCGAAGGCGGCAGCGACAACGGCGCAAGCAGGGCATCCAGGTTGGACAAGGCGGAGATCAGCATCGAGCTCGCTGCGGCAGCTACCGGTGGACCGCCGGGCGGCAACGGGCTGATGTCCAGTTGCGGGATTTGCTCGACCAGGGTTTCAACTGTCGTGAGAAGCATGTTCAGCCATGGTTCGAGGCGGGTGAAGCTGCGCCTGACGGCCAGGTCGTGCTTGTCGCGGATTTGGGCGAGCACATCGCGAACCAAGGGCTCCGCTGCCTCTGGCGTGCCGTCGGAGGCGGCGAGAGCGTTCAGCAGAACCTGCAGGATTGCGGCCACCTGCTCGGCGACCTGATTGCCGGAGAAAACGCCGCCGGTTTCTTCGATATACGGCTGCAGTGCATTCTTGACGTTGTCGAGTACCTGATGTCCGTATTGCACCACGAACGGATCTTGCTGCAGAGTCACTTCAGTCCTGTTTTGCATCGGCTGCGGCTTGACCGATTCGATGAAGCGCACTACCTGCTGGCCGCTATCGCGATCGAGTACGATCAGGAGCGCGTCGCCGTTTTTCAAATTGGTCGACGTACCCTGGAAATACAAGGTGTCGATGATGTCAGCTTCGCTGCCGATTGGCGCGTTGCTGCCGGCTGCGGCCGGGCTTGCTTGAAATGGCGTGGTGATCAGTTGCGGCCTGGTCAGGCGCGGTTTCAAATTATTCCAGGTGTCGCGCGTCGGCAGGTTTTCATCGATTTCAAAAAATTGCGGCAATTCGCCCGCATCCGGCACGCTCTGCGCGCGTGTACCCATGGGCAGGTCGCCGCGGAAGCCATCGGCCACATTAAATGCCAGATAGACGCTGGCGGCGACGCCGGGGCGCAGTCGATAACCGACCAGGCGCGCCAATTGGGATACCGAGAATCGTTCGGCGGCAGTGCGCAAATATCCCTCATTGGCGATTCTTTCCTGGTAGAAGCTGAGCACGTCGCCGACCGTCGCCCAGGCGTCCAGCAGCGCAATCGACGGATCGTCTTCCGCGCGTGTTGTCAGGCCCTTCAACGGGTAGATGCGCTGCGTTGCTTCACTATTCACGTTGCTGCCATCCGACGCCGCCACATCCAGGGCCAGGCCGGTAAGACGCGCCAACATGCTCTCCATAAACGTGGCATGTGTGCCGACGCGATAGCTGAGGGCAGGCAGGCCAGGGCGGTTGGCCTCGGCCACAGGTGTCGCCACGGCAATCCCGCTGCAGCAATCGCAGGACAGATCGGCTGAACAGGCGCAGCTTGCGCATCCGCAGGAAGCGCAGCCGGACGAAGCATTGCGCGGCTGACTCATCGTCCACCTCTCATGTCAAACGCAAGCCGGCCGTTTTCGGGCAAGCTTGCGTTATTGTCCAGCTGCGCCACTTCCAGCGGGCCGAGTTGCAAGACGCCGTTTTGCACCTCGTCGTTCGGCCCCTCGAAGTAACGCTCCAGCTTGACGATATCCACCTCTTGTACGCCCGGCGCCGCTTGCGCCGCCGCGGTCAGCTTGCTGGCGTAAATGCCGTTGCCGAAACTCAGGTTGTCAGGGTGGAACAGGCCCTTTTTTCCGCTCGGCAGCAGCCGGTTGCTGAAGATGTCGAGCAAGGCGGCTTCCACCTGTGCACGCAAGTAGTGCGGCTTCACGCAAATCTTCAACTCCACATCCAGCGGCACGTATTGAGCGGGCTTGACAACCAGGTCATGGCCGATGCGTCGAAAGCGCTCGAGATAATTGCTGATCTCGCCTAACAAGACGGGATCAGCTTGTTCTGTGCATAAGGGATCGATCGCCACCAATACTTCGTACCAGCTGCCGGTCCAGCGCAGAGTGGCAGCGGCGCGCTGCAGCTTGGGGTTGCGCATTGCCAGCGTTGCATAATCGTCGGCGGTGATCGCGCGCGCCAGGGTCTTGCGGAAAGCATGCGGGGCGAACAGTTTGACGTCGGCCAGGGCCTCGGGATCGGTTCCACCGCAAGCAGGCATTGGATTGCGCGGAGTAACTTCCGCTCCCGGCCAGCTCTCGCTGCGCAATACGAGGAAATTAATGGTTTCGGCGCCGACATTGCCGGCACGGCCATTCCCAACCCGGTAATGTGCCTCAAATAGCATGCCGGCCGGCGGCGCCATGGCGCCTTCGCTGGCGGCTTCGGCAAAGCGTACGTGACCAGCGGCATCGTTGTCGGTTTCGACTACCATGTTGAGCGCGTCCGGTTCGCTGTCGAGAAGATCGCAGGCCGCGCTCCAAGTCTGCAGCATCGCATTGAGCTCTTTCGCCAGCCCGGCAAACAGGCTTGCCGGTATCGGCGCGCTGGAATCATAGGCGGCCAGCGCCTGCCGTGTGGCCGGTGTCAGACGCGCCAGCAAGACTTGCGATGCCTGGTCCTTGGCGTCGTGCAAGATGCTGGCCAGATTGGTCGGATCCTGCACGTCGCTGAACGCAAACAAGGCCTTGCTGCCGTCCGGCGCCGGTGCGATGCTATCCAGGGAAAGCGCCGGCAAGGCTTGGCGCACCTGCTGCGCCAGCAAGGCGCAGGCCGACTCCTGGAGCTGTATCGGTTGGCGGAAGGTCAACGGGTGCTGCTGCAATGCCGGGCGGAAGCGGCCGGGAGTGACCAGGATGTCGGCCGGATCGCAGATGCCGGGGCAACGCTCTTGTATCGTGTACAAAGGAACCTGGCCCAAGACTTCATTGATGCTCTGGCCATGATCTACCAAGACCACGTTGCCGTGCGCAACGCTGACATTTTCCAGGCAATTGCATTCCGGAGGCGGCGCCTGGGCAGACAGGCAAAGCGGAAAAGCCAATGCATCCTCCGCCCCCCAGTTGATCGTGACGATGGGCTGCTGATACAAGGGATCGACGCCGGCCGCGACATCGGTCAAGCGCACTGCCTGCCGGCGCCGAGGGTCAGCGTCGGCCGGATTGCCGGTTCCGGGACCGATCATCTCTTCGAAGATCAGCACATCGCCGGCCTTCAACTGCAGCATGCGCTTGCCGGTATTGATCTCTGTGTCGGCACCGCCGCGTGCCCACTGGTCGCGCAGCGTGGCGCTGGTAGCGCCGGACGCCAGGCAGCATTCGCAATCGCCCCAAGTGTAAAACTGGATTTCGTTGTGAGCCGCATGCAGTTGCAGCGTTTGATTTCCGTCAAACACCAGAGGCTCGAAAATTTCGTAGCTGCCGGCAGGCACATTGGCCAGATCCTGCGTCGTCAGTATATGTTTGTCGCGTGGCGCCCCCGGGTAGGCGGTGATGAAACTTGCCTGCCTGGCGTCGAAGCTGCGGTCGGCGTCGGTATGGATGCTCAGCCAGGCGCGCGCATTGCAGCCGTCATGCATTCGATAATCCACCAGGCGCGCATGGCGCCGTACCGAAATACGCTGGCGTGCCGTTGCCAGATAAGCCTCGGTGGCCACCGCATCCTGATAGTAGCTGAGGTAGTCACCAGTGTAGGCCAGCACCTCGACCAGTGCTATGCCAAGATCGGCGACGTGGGTTTCCTGCCAATCGGGCATGATCAGCGCCAGCCGGTCCAGCATCAGTTGGCGGAAACTGGCGTAATCCTTGGCCAGGTAATTAATGTCCGGTTCGCTGCGGAGCGGCGCCGGGCAATTTTGCACCGCCTTGCAATCAAGGTCGCTGGGACACGATGCCTTGAAGCTGAACGAGATCGTGCTGTAGCGCGTGTCGAAGCCCAGCATGATCTGCCCGGTCGCACGACCGGCCTGGTCGGTCTCCACCACACTTAGCGTATAGGTAGAAAAGTCGCCATAGCGATCGACCGTCACTTCCATCACGTCGTCCAGCGTGGGATCAGGCTGGCGCATCAAGTTGAGCCGCGTGACGCGGATATCGCGTATGCGCTGGCCTCCCGCTATGCGGACATTAGCTGCCTGGATGTGTTCCGGCGCCTTGCCGAGGAAATACACCAGCAACGTCACCTGGAGGTCATCGCTGACCTCCAGGTAGTCGAGTCCATACAGCTTGGCATTACGCACATCTTCGCGCCGCTGCCCGCTCTGGCAATGCAGTAGATCGTCCATCAGGCGGTACTCCTCGTAAAGCTGTCGGTGCGGCTCTGCGAGGTACGCCGCACCACATACTTGAGCACGATGCTGAGGGTCGAATCCTGAGCGCCGACGTCTAGCGTTTGCAATTCGATCAGATCGCCCAGATAACGCTGCAAGGCGGCCTGCAGCGTGAACTGCAAGGCCGCAGCAAGCTCAGGGCTGTTCGGCGCAAACACCATTTGCATCAATCCGCTGCCGAAGTCGGGACGGTTCACGCGTTCGCCCGGATTGGTGAACAGCAATTGTTCGATCATGTCGCGGATATGGTCGTTGCCGTCGGTCGCAGCAGTCCGGCCGCGTCCGTCGAAGTGCAAAGGGTAGTCTATGTTCATCGTCGCCTCGCCTGTGACCGGTTGCCTTGTTCTCTGGTTGAACTACATCGCCGTTGCGCGCACCTGCGTCAGCGCGATCATCAAGGGCGTCCCGGTCGGCGCGCAGATCGCTTGGCTATCCAGCAGCAACAGCGGCTGGCCGTTGCTGCTCACCCGTACCGATCCGGTCACGAACTGGGCGGTCACGCATGGCCCGTTGGCGGCAGGCGGCGGCGGGAATGCGCATCCGGCGACGACGTACGGTGCGGTCATCGCAACCGTCGGCTGGCCGCTCACCAGCACACGGGGATTCGGCATGGCCGGCTGCGCCTGCCCGCCGTGGGCGCACAGCACGGTTGCACCGACATGCAACAGGAAGCCCGGCATGTCAGGTCACCACCAAGGCTACTTTATTGATCATCACGCTCGGTCCTATCATTTCTATCGTTGCGCCCTTACCGTTGTTGATATAGATACCGGTATCGTTGACCACGATGGTCGCGCCGCTCGGGCTGCGCAAGATGACGCCGCCTGTGCCCGGCGGCGCCGGCGCCGGAACCGGCGCTTCCACCGGCAACGGCACCGCATCGCTCAATATCAAGGAGTGTTGCAAGGTAGTCTGGAATATGATGTTCTGGCCTGGCGGAATCGCCGGCGGCACCGCGGCGGCTGTCGGCACTTCAGCCATCAATCCCCACCAGCCGCCGGTCCAGACCGGCCGGTCCGGGTCGCCTGCCTCAAACTGAAGCCATACCCCGGAGCCGATCTGCGGCACCATGAACACGCCGCTTTGCTTGCCGGCGACAGGCGCACAAGGCATGGCCCAGGTGGACGGCGTGATGCCGCTGACGTCCGGCACCGTCACCATGATGCGGCCGATCTGCATCGGATCGATATTGTTGACGACCGTTCCGCGATAGATGCCGAAGAATTTTGGACCTTCACTCATATGCTCACCTGTGACACTGAAGAACCGAGGCCGCCGCGCGACAAGGTAAAACTCTGCTTGTATTCACCGCGCTTGATGTTGTGGGTCACGCTCTTGACGTAATACTTGCCGTCGTAATAACGCCCGGCGCCACGTACCGCCGCCAATTGCCGCGCCTTGAATATGCGCCCATAGCGCATGACGTCGAGTTGCCCGCTGCCGCTCACTACATCCGCACTGAGGAACAAGGCAGCCAGGCCAGCCAGTGCGGCGCCGGCCGGATTCTGATTGGCGGTCGGGCGCAGCTGCTGGCTGCGCAAGGGTGTCGGCGCATGCGCAGCCAGCGGCGCCTTGAACAGGTCGAGATTCGGCACCGGAATCGGTATCGGAATCTTGCTGTTGGGTTCGATGATCGTGACCAGATATTGGGTCGCCAGCGTGCCGTCATAGGAAAAACTCAAGGCGTCGATGTTCGAACTGGCGTCGAAATTGATCGACAGCGCGGGCTGCGGTCCGCCAAACATCTTGCTCAGGTCCGGGCCGTAATAGGCCAGGCTCTTGCCGGGCGTCGGCCCCGGGTCGAGATAGAATACGGCGCCGTCTTCGCGCGCCAGCGACGATACGTAGCGATAATCGGTGCCTTGCTGTTTGATGAAGCGGTCGAGCGGATTTTCGAAAGTAGGGATGCTGGCCGGCAGCGCCAGCGGGATCACGCCCAGCACCGCGTACTTGGCCAGAATCGCCTCCACAATCACGAATTTCGGCAAGGCAGGGTAGGGAATGCCGGTCAGGTCTATGAAATCCATCAGTGCGGTCAAATCGAGCCCGGTGACCGTCAGCGTGGTCTTGCCGGCGCCGCTGGCGGGTGTCACGTCCTGTTTTGTGATGATGCCGTCCATCAGCACTTCGGTGCTGCCGTTGACCGTGACGGCAATGATGACGCGCGTGCGTGGATCGAACGAGCCGCCTTCCAGCATTTGCTGCATGGCCGAGTTCTTGCCGAGCGTGAATTTCAACTGGAATCCGCCTTGGCTGCCGACCGTGCTGGTGACCTGGATTTCGGTCAGGGCGTCGATCACTGCGCGCGGCACGGGGCTGGCATTGAACGAGCCCATCATCAGGCTGAGATAGAAGCCGCGGTTCATGGCGCCGATCTCCCCGTGCGGGTCCGCGGATACGAGATCACAGCGCAACTCCGGCCACGCCTTCGGGCAGTGTGATGCGCAGCACTCGCGCCAGGGTTTCGGTCAGTTCCTCCGGCCGCATCGCGCTGTTGGCGTCGCAGATGCGCCAGAACAACTCCGGGTCGCCGAGGTAGCGGGCGGCGATATTGTCGAGCCGTTCGCCCTGTCTGACGGTGTGTTCCTCCAGCAATTGAAACTGATCGGCGCCAGGGAGAAAGCGCCGCTTCAGGCAGGAAATCATTTTTCCTTGCGGCAGCACCAGGGTGACGGTTTCAACGCCATAGTAGCGGCTGAGATTGGTGAACTGTGTATTCTTCAGCGCACTTTGCGCCAGCATGGCTTGTACCGGATCGGTCATCGGATTGCTCATAGCGGCCCCCTCACGCCCAGCGCGCTCAAGGTGCCGCCGGTATTCATATTTGCCATGCGTTCCTTTTGCTGCTGATACACCATATACAGGCTGCCGCCCTTGTCGGCGAAGTTCAGGTCGTCGATGCTCAGTACCCGCAGACCCAGGCTGACCTTGGCGCGGATCGGATTGAGCGACGGATCGAATGCTTCTTCGGTAATGCTGAAGTCGGTCAGGCGTACCGGCACGATCCTGCTGGCGCTCCAGATGAACAGCATGAGCGGCGCCACCATCGGCATGATTTCCAGCGTGCCTTGCTGGGCAAGGCTGAAGTTGTTCTGCAAGGAGGCGCTGGCGGGATATGCCAACGCTTCCAGTGCCGCCAGTTGCGGGAAAATGCCCAGTTGCGCGGCAGTCGGATTCTTGTCTGGAAATTCCAGTTGATCGGTCGCGTCGATTTCCGCGTCCAGCTTGATGGTCTCCACCGGCGGGCCGGTCAGGCGCATCGCCTCGGAACGGTCTCCGCCTTCCTCCGCCCCCTTGATCTTGAGGGTGCGCGTCAGCGTATCCGGGTTGTACTGCAGCACGATCACGCCGTTGGGCAGCACGGTGAATTTGTCCGGATCGAGCAGGACGATGCCGCCTTTCAAGATGCGCGGTGAATTAGGAAATGTGCTCATCGGGTGTCTGCCTGTCCTGTATGGTCGCGGTCACGGCGTTGGCGCTTTTCCCGGCGCGGATTCGATCGGGCGGTCAACCACATTCATTTGATTCAGGTTCATCGGGTCTTTGAGGCCAGGCAACCATGGATCCGCCTCGGGATTGGCTTCATCGACAGGGCGCAAGTCGTAGATCCAGCCATTGCGGAACGATTCGCGTCCCGGGTCGACGACGACCCATCGCCCCTGTTGCATGCGCACTTGATGACCGTACTTTTGCACAAATTCGGATTGCTGCAGGTGTCCGAGTTTCATCTCTTCAGTCGCGGCCAAGGCAGGTTTGGCCAACCCGTTGAACGCTACCGCCAACTCCTTTAGCATTTCATGCTCGTTGACCGGAGCGCCGGATCCGTGCCCTTGAAACATATCCTCTCCCTTGGCGCCCTTGTCGACCAGGACCGCATTCTCCAACCGCCAGGGGGAACCGGTTATCTCGTTCAAGCCATCGAATGCCAGATGGTTCCAGAATGTCACGTGGTCGCCGATCATGAGATCGGAGCGCGATTGAGGCCTTGCATTCTGGCTATAACCGAGCCCCTTGGGCGAAGGCCGGTCCTGTACCTGGTATGGGTCCGAAAAACCGGTATAAGTCAGGCGCATCAGGATGCGGCCGCCTTTGACATAATCGTTGAATTTATCGATCCCGATGGTCTCGGCGTAGGTCCGGAACTGAATGACATTGACCAGGTAGTCGCAATGAATCAAGGTCTTGTCGCAGATGCTGTCTTGCGGCGTGAACAGCGTCTTTAATGCTTCGTAAGCGTTTTCCTTGCCTTTGGGACTGAGGTCGAAGTAATAACTGAGATTACGTTCGCTCGGGTTCGCCGCACCGTTCGTCGTCACTACGTTCGACCAGTAGTCGCGCGCAGCCTTGTTGACCCGGGCATTCGCAGGATTATAAATGGAGCCCTCCGGAGGCGCCTGATAGTCAGCACATCCGTTAGGTTCATTGACGTCGTTCGACTTGATGTTTTCGGGATAGTCAAAGCCGTTGGAGTCGGCCTGCGACTCTCGCATCAGCCCACTGATGCGCAAGCGTTTGGAAATTTCGTTTTTGAATTCGGCGGCATCGGCAAAGTCCAGATTGGAAACCGCCAATACATCCCGCAAGATTTTCTGCGCCATCGCTTGCTGGTCAGAACCGAAGTTTTCTTTCGCATACCATGACACGAACTGCGCAAGCAGCGGATCGCTGTGCAGGCTCATGCGTTTCACGAAAAACAGGATTGTGCGATTGGCAAAGGCGCCAGAGTTCAAATCGCTAAGCAATGAAGGGAAATTCAAGGGCGGACTCAGGATCGCGGCCAAGCCCATGTCAGGGCTGTTTTCCAGCAGTGTAAGAATTCCTTCGCGGTCATCGTCGCTGACAAAGCCATCCTGCATTTCACGGATCATGAACATCTTGCGCACAGGGCTGAGCAAAAAGCTGGAGGTGCCGGTAACCCAGCGCTTGACCAAGGCACGCGCCTTGTTGTCGCTGTCGGTATGGCCTTCGATGCGTCCGGTATCGAGCACTGCGAGGTAGTTTGTCAGCTCCTGATCGCTGAATTCGGTCTTGTCGAAGGCGCCGGCGAGTCCCGCGATGGCCAGGGCGCCGAAGCCTGCCACGCCGATCCCGATGCCGATGCCGATTCCAGTCCCTTGATCCAGCGCGTGCAGTGCGGCGATTGGCGACTGCCTGACCGCAACCGGCTGGTGATCGTCGCCGCTGACGACCTGGCTGGCGACAGCATCGGCTTCGCGCTCGGCGGCATCGTCGGGATCGCTGATTGGTTTAGAGGAGGCGGACGGGGCAACATTGGCTTGTTGCACCACATGGGTCAGCTCATGCGCTAGCAGCAGCGCGCCGCTTGCGGTATGCGGCATGTACTGATCGGCGCCGAACACAATGTCGCGCCCAACCGTGTACGCCAATGCGTTGACAGCCTGCGCCGATTCCGCCGCTGTGCTGCCCGTATGCACCCGCACCTGGCTGAAATCATGCTGGAAACGTGTTTCCATGAAGGCGCGTGTTAGTCCGCTTATCGGTTGCCCCTGAGTTTGCGGAACGGCATCTGGCAATACGTCCATGTCGCCGAGATCCTGCGCATGGTCTCCCTTTTTTCTTTGCAAACCAGCTTTTCTCTTGCATTCCGCGCACTTGCCGCCGCCTATGACGTGTTGTCCACAGCTGCACCGGCGCTGCGCAAACCCTGCAGCAACGGGTGGCGCTGCCTGCGGCTTGGCCGGCGCTTGGGCGGTTGTGAAGCTGCGGCTGCTCATCTTGTCTCCGGCGGCGTGGTTATCCGTACCGGAACCGGCGGTTGTCCGGAGGGATTCGCCTGCACCGGATCCCCGCCATGCGCGTGCGCTTCCAGCGCGGGATTGCCGAGTATCGCACCGGTCGCATCGACCCGGATCACACCGTTAAAACGCTGAATGTGGCTCGTCGATCCGTGGCGCGCCGGGTTGTTGTTGCCCTCGTACACGATGCGTGTCACGTCCTTGCCGGCCACCGGCGGGGTTGGCCGCGCATGCAAGGTCATGAACAGGTTGTTGCCAGCCAGTCCTCCGACGTAGCCGTTCGAGTCTATCGTTTCGGTTTGGCCGCCCGTGATGGTATTGCCGCTGGCGCGCAAGGTGACGCCAATTACCGCGAAGTCATTGATTGCATCGCCGATGCCTATCCGCATCAAGGGAATCGTGGGTAATTCCGTTTCGGTGGCGGCGGCCGCTCCCGCAGCCGCAGGCGCCGCGCTGGCTGCCGTGCCCGGCGGCACGGTGTCGTGATTGATGACAAGGCCGCCGGCCGTTGCCGCGCCGACGGAAGCGGCTTCGGCAGCATCTGCCTGCCGGCCAGCAGCAGCGGCGCTTTGCCCCGAAAATACCGTGCCGACAATTCCCGCCAGCAGGCCGGCGCCTGCAATGCCGGCTGACACGCCGCCGATGGTATTGGCGGTGTCGGCAGCATCCCTTTGCAGATGTGTCTCGCCCGCACTCGCCTGAGCAGCAGGCAAAGGCCGCAAACCATGCGGACCATTGCCGGCCTGAGCGTTGCGTCCACTCGTATTTGCGCTATCCAGTTCCATTGCGTTCGCGCGAGCACTCTGCTCGAACGGATCGGACGGCTGGCTGATCGACAGTCCGTCGGCAACCGGTGCGCCCGCGACAGGCCCGGATGCCTGCTGCACCACATGGCTCAGTTCGTGCGCCATCAAGCGTTGTCCCTGCGTCGAATGGGGAGCATATTGGCCAGCCCCAAACACCATGTCGGGGCCGGCGGTATAGGCATTCGCCTGCACTGCCTGGGCTGACATCGCGGCTTGCGCGTCGTTATGCACGCGCACGCGGCTGAAGTCGTAGCCAAAGCGCGGTTCCATCATGGCGCGTGTCGATGCATCCAGTGGCCGTCCCGGCGATTTCAATACATTCGTCACTGCCGATGTATCGATCTCATCCCGGACCGGCGCGCTGCCGACATCTCGTTGCAGATTGACGTGCGGCCCAAGCGTGTGGGTGCGCCGGGCCACACTCGGATTCGAAGAACCGCCGGCCGCAACTTTTGGCCTGTTGTGGCTGCTTGTCTGCTTGCTCATCAGCGTGCTCCTCGCGGTACTGTCGCTGCAACCGCTTCATGGCTTTCTTCGTGTCCGGCGCTCGCCTGCACGTTCCCAATGCCCGCATGCACCGCCCGGGCAATTTTCCGGCCGAGCCCGCCAGGCTTATTTTCACCGGACAGGGTCATTGTCCCGGTGCGAATGCTGCCCAATGCCGCACCTGAGCGAAATTCGTCCGCGATCCCATGAACAGCCAGCAAATGCGCCAATTCGGCCTCGATCGCGGCTTGCAGCGCTGGCGCTTGCGCCTTGCCGATCGGCATGCCATCCAACACCAGGCGCTCGATATGCACCGTGATCCTTTCCGGAGGCGTGTTCATGCCACCAGTCCCGAAACGGCGGACCAGCGGAAATCCGCCTCGTTGATTGGCCGCTCCAATTTGCGGAACTCGGTACGAGCGGCATCCAGCACAACTGGCATGGTGATCCGGCCCTTGGCTCGCGCCGCCAGGAAAGCTGCATTAATCGCTATGTTGTGGATGTGGCCGCCGGTAAGGTTGAGCTTGGCCAGGCGATCGAAATCCAGCCCATCGGTGGGCGCCTGTGGCGGGAAGGCCTGCTGCCACATTACCTTGCGTTCTGCCGCCCCGGGGAAAGGAAAATTCACAACGAAGCGCAAGCGCCGCAGAAAGGCCGGATCAAGCGCACTCTTCATATTGGTCGCAAGTATGGCCAAGCCGCGATAGGCTTCCATGCGCTGCAGCAGATAGTTGGTTTCGATATTCGCGTAGCGGTCATGGCTATCCTTGACTTCGCTGCGCTTGCCGAACAAGGCGTCCGCTTCGTCGAAGAACAGGATTGCACCTCCGTCTTCAGCGGCATCGAACAGCCGGCGCAGGTTCTTCTCTGTTTCGCCGATGTATTTGCTGACCACGGCGGAGAGATCGATGCGATACAGGTTGAGCCGCAGATCGTTGGCGATGACTTCGGCTGCCATGGTTTTTCCGGTTCCGCTTTCGCCGGCGAACAAGGTGCTGATGCCGAGTCCGCGATTCATTTTGCTGCGGAATCCCCATTGGTTGTATACGGTGCCGCGCTGTCCCACCTGGGCAGCGATCTGGCGCAATAGTCCGTTTTCTGAAGCCGGCAAAATCAGGTCATCCCAGCACGCCTTGGGATCAAGCCGCTGCGCCATGGCGCCCATTTGCGGACGGGTGCTGGCCAGGCAGGCGTCCCACAAGCGTGTTTGCAAGGGCGCCTGAGCGTCGGCGGTTTGCGCCAGTGCCTGGCGGGCCAGCTGCTGCTGGCGCGCGAAATTCAAATCGAACTGTCCGGCCAGCAGCGCCGGGCTTTCCCCCGCGGCGTCGCCCAATGCTGCGGCCCAGATCGCCTGTTGTTCTTCGGAACTGGGTTTGCCAATGTCTACGGAAATACTGGTTGGCGCGACACCGGACCAGGGATCGCGGCTATCGAGGAAAATCACGCAATCGATACGGGAGAGGAAACGATTGACCGCCACACCGGGCTCGCTGTGCGTGTCGTCGCTGCCGATCTCCTGCGTGTCCAGGTACAGGGCAAGCGGCAACAGCAGGCTTTCGCGCTGCCATAGCCGCGCGATCCTCTCCAGTTCTCCAGCCGATACGGTCAGATGGCGGGCGGGCATGCGATATGGCTGCAGCGCAAATGCCTTTGCCGCCGATTGCGCGACGAGCTCCTTGCTGGCCGTGTCGGTACCGAGCAGTTGCACCAGCGGTATGCGTGTTCCGCCATGCGATTTGAGTTGATCGACGATGGTCTCGACAACAGCAGCTTGAGAGGCAGGCGGATCTACCTGGGACGACGGCGAGGCCAGCGGCGTTACCAAAGGCGCGAGCCGGTCATCGAGGTAGTTCAGGCCCTTCAGGTAGTTGACGATTCGCTCGTCCGCCCGCAATGCGCTGGTGATGAGCGGCTGGGCGCCCGGTTGATTGATTTCGATCAGCCTCCAATAGCGCAAGGGACGTTGCGGCGACAAGACTTCCCATGCCGGTGCGTCGAATAGCGTCATTGCCAGCGCAAATGTCGGATAGATCCGGCTTGCGTCGCCGTTGGCGCGTGCACACAGGGCGGCCAGCCCGGTATCCAGCTCCATGGCGACACACAAGAGCAAGACATCCTGTTCGAAGGTAGACAGGCCAAGCTGTTTTGCCAGCAGCGGCAGGGCGGGGAGGGGCGCGCCGTTGGCATTGCTCGTTGCCAATTCAGAAGAGTTCTTTGCTGTCAGTGCCCCTGCCTTGGTTGTCCGCATCGATACTGGGGCACTTGTCAGCTGGGCAGGCGCCTGTTGGACCGCGGCCTTGAAAGCGCGCTGCCAGAACGAGACTGGCGAAGCCGCCTGCGTGGCGGATGCGGTAGCAGATGCCGTCACAGGCAAAGGTGCGATCTCCGCCACTTGTCCCGTGTGCGCCTCCAGCCGGCCGCGCAGCCACGCCAGCGCGGTCGACAGATATTCGGCGTTGGCATCTTGCCAATTGGTCGAGCCGCTCATGTGACGGTTACTTTCTGGCTGGGGTCAAACAAGGGCGGACTCACGGAGCGATCCACCAGCAGGCTGTCGACACCGTCGATGCGCAAGCGCACCCAATACGTGCCGGCGCCAACGTCCATTGCCTGAAAGCTCAGTGTATTGGTTTGAACAGCAAAACTCTGCGCCATGATTTCCTGGTCCCCCAGCAGCAGCATGACGCGCTGTTCGGGGCGTGCTTCGGGTGAACAGGTCACAGTGAACGTAATATTGCCGGCAACCGTTGTCGCAGGCGCAATCGTCATGCTGGGAGCGACTGAAAACGACATTTGGCTGGTGCTGCGCCGATAGCTTTCTCCTTGACGCTGGACCAATACCGCAATCGTGTAGAAACCGGCAGGCCAGGCGGCCGGCTGATCGGGTAACTTGACGGTAAGCTGCACGTCGCTCGCGCCGGCTTCCGGAGCGGTCTCGACCGGCGTACTCCACAGCGGATGCTGAAATGCCACGCCGATATTGGCGCCGGCCAGGTGATGGCCGGCGAGCGTGAGCAGTTCGCCCAACCTGACGCTCACTTGCCGTTTCGGCGGGATGACCGCATCCAATCCCGGGAATGGCGGTATCAGGCTGCCTTGCGAGGCCACGCCGCTGTCTCCCGGTCCGCGCGTGAGTACCGGTATCGGCGTCTTGACCGGCTGTGTGCTTTCCAGCAGGACAACACTGACGGCATAGGCGACCGACAAGCGATATTGCGTCTGGAAACCGGTCCACAGCTTTGAAATTTCCTCCAGCGACAGCGGTTGCAGCGTGATGCGCACCCGCTCCAGCTGACGGTCCAGGTCGCTATTCGGCATTGATGCCGTAATCGCGGCACGTATTTCGTCCGGGCCGAGCAATGCATGATCGTATAACACGCTCATCGCCCGCCCCAGCAGCTGATGGCTGAACGGTTGCGTGACATCGTTATTACGGCCGTAAGCCGTCATCAGGAAATACAAATCCAGCGCCAGCGGCGGCATGCCGGTCTCGCCCGGCATGACCTGGCGCGGCATGTCGCGATTACGCCAGGCGGCATTGGGCAGCATCTGGTACAGGAACAGGTTGATTTGGTTGGCCGAATTATTGCTGTCGCGCGCCTTGTCGGGCGACAAGGTCGTGACAGTCGTATCGTTCAGATCGGGCTCGGTGCGCACGCCTTGCCCGACAAGTGCCTGCAAGGTTGCCGTGGCGGCGGCGATAGCCAGTGAATTGCTCATTCGCGGCCTCCGCTTGCACGTTGCCGCAAATACTCATCCAGGCCGATCGCTTGGGGCGCAGGCCTTTCCTTGCGTGTTGGCGACGGCGCCGGTGTGCCGGCACTGGCCGCGCGAATTTCGATGCGGCCTATCGATACTTGTATGTTCGATGTGCGTTGCCCGGCGCCGCTTTCGCCTGCACTGCCGTGTATCCCGCCGCGTGGCGCCGCGCTGGAACGTGACTGGCCGGCACGCGCTTGCAGCTGGGATCGCAGCGCCGAATCGAGTGCTGCCTGCGAAACTGCATTGAACGGGGTGGACGGCATCGCAGCGGTGCGCGAAGGTGCGGGCGCAGCCAGCCGTGTACGCGCTTCGTCGCGTCGCTCTGCGCCAGCCTCGTGCGAGGGCCGGACTTCGGGCGCCGAGCGCCGGACCAGGTTTCGCAATTGCGATTCAGTGGACCGCAAGCGTGTATCGAAACCGGCTGTTTCATCGATGTTGTCTGCAGTCCGGCGCCGATTCCTGCCTGATCCGCCTGGTTCAATGACCGGCGCATCTTCGACCCCAGGCATCGATGCAATGCGAGCTGGCGTGAATCGCGGCGCATCGCTTTGTTGTCCGGCAGCGGCAGAATTGCCGGGAGGCTCCTGCCCGAAATCCGGCGCCGCATTGCTGCGTGCAGAACCAGGTAAAGGCGTTGCGCCGAGGGCTGCCGGCACGGCGCCGAGCCTAACCTGGCCATAATGGCCCTGGCGGCGCGGATCGCTATTCCGGTGCGGCGTTGCGCCGGCATTGTGCGACTCATCCTCTTCTGTATCCTGCATTGCAGGACCACCGGTTCCTGGCAAGGCTGGCTCAAACAAGGATGGTGTGCGCGGCCGCAACCATTCTTGCGTGTTGCCGGACAAGGTGTCGCTATCGGCAGGTTTGCTGAGGTTGCGCGCCAACAGGTTGTCGAGAAAGCTGCTCATGCGCCCACCATGTCGATATAGCACTGGCGCCTTAGCGGGCTCAGGTTCAGGATGTCCTGTTCCCGCCACCCATAGGCGCGGGCGAGGACATGCACTTCGTGCAGGATCCGTTTAGCCCACGTGTCGATTTCTCTCCAGAAAAAAGAGACGATGTCGAAAATTGCATGCCACTGCAGGTGGCAGTTCGGACAACTGACGGCCAGGCGCAGATCCGCATGCGGATCTGCTTGCGCCATTCGGCTTTCGAGGGCGTCGACCACCTTGCCGGGCAAGGAGCGAACCAGCACCGGATCGCCGTCGCGTTGCGCTGTCAATACGCAGCGTTCCAACAGTGTGTAGCGGCCAAGCTGGCGGCCCTGATCGTCGGCAGCCAATGCCTGCCGCTGCAGCGCCGCCAGGTCCTGGCTGTTGACGCAGCGAAAGCGCAATGCGTAGCCTTCGATGTCCAGGAGCAGGATGTTTTCGGCTTCCGAATCTGCCTTGGTCGCAACCACGTCAGATGGTGAATCACGACATAGTTCGGCTGCATGAAAATCAAACTCCAGCCGCTCGCCGCATCGCGGGCATTCGACTACGCTGGAAATGCTGCTGCCGAAAGTCGATTCGCGCAAAGTCAGCAAAGCATGGTCACGCAACCCGATGGGAAGACAGTCCAATTCGTCAGCGGAAGCATCGGGACACGCGGTCGCCAGCAACAGCAGGGCTTGCTCGATCGGCCCTTGGACTCGCCCGCGCTCCCAGACTCCCAGCAATTCCGAAGCCGACAGCGTGCGCATTTTTGTTCATCCCGCTGGAACAGTGAAGCTCGGTTCGCTCGGTTCAGGCACTTCCTGATCGCGCTCCCATCCCTCGTTTTCCAGTTTGATGTGCTGGATCGCCACTGCATTGGCATTCGCATCCAGGTCCGGCAGCGCCTGGAATTCGGATACCCAGCAACGGTAGACTTTATAGGTCATCGCCAGCTGGCCCGACTCGTTATAGACCTCGATCAGCATATCCTTGCGGAAGTCTCTCAGCGATACTTCCGCTCCCAGGCCGGCGCCGACATGCCAGACCTTGTTCGCCCATTTTTCGAACTCGGTATCGTGCGTGACGCCGCGCTCCAGCGTGATGGCATCAAACTCGGTTCTGCCAGGCGATTTGCGGCTGCTGCTTGGATCGCCGCCTTCGCGATGCTTGACCACCTCGGTCGTACGCTTGAGCATGCCTACCTTGCTCACGCCTGCCACGTAGCGCCCATCCCACTTGACCCGGAATTTGAAATTCTTGTACGGATCGAAACGCTGCGCATTGACGGTAAATTCGGCCATGACGATCTCTCCTTAGGTCGCTATCTGCCCGGCGATTTGCTGAATCTGGATGACCACGAATTCAGCAGGCTTGAGCGGAGCAAAACCTACCACGATATTCACGATGCCCAGGTTGATATCGTTCTGCGTCGTGGTTTCCTTGTCGCATTTGACAAAATAGGCGTCCTGCGGGGTCTTGCCCTGGAACGCGCCTTGGCGGAACAGGTTCTGCATGAACGCGCCCACATTGAGACGGATCTGCGCCCACAAGGGGTCATCGTTAGGCTCGAATACCACCCACTTGAGCGCGCGGTACAGGCTTTCCTCTATAAACAGGGCGGTACGGCGCACCGGCACATATTTCCATTCCGAGCCGACAGAATCGTTGCCGCGCAAGGTACGTGCGCCCCAGATGATGGTGCCGTACACGTTGAAGTCGCGGATGCAATTGATCGCCTGCGGATTGAGCACGCCATTTTCCTTGTCAGTCAGGGGCACGGCTGCGCCGGCCACTCCGCTCAGGCTGGCATCGGTTCCTGCAGGCGCTTTCCAGACACCTCGGCTGGCATCGGTCTTGGCATACAGGCCGGCGACAAAGCCGCTGGGCGGGAATGCTTTCAGGCGGTTTTCTTTCAAGGGATCGGGTGCATTCACCCAAGGAAAATAATAAGCGGCGTTGATTGCATTGTCGCCGGTGAGTCCGGTTGCGCCGTTCTTCTGCGAGGTAAAGGTGGCGTCCGATGCGCAGTCGGCGATCAGGAATGCACGGTGATCGCGGCAATATGCTTCCAGGGTGGACAAGGTGGTGGCGTCGCTTTCACCCGGCACGATTAACAGGTTGAACAGGTCGACATGGTCGAGCAGGTACACTCCGCCTACCTGGCTAGGAGGGAGGAGGGCGGTGCCGAAGGCGGCATCGGACGGCGCCAATACGGTGCCGTCGGCGCCGCCGGCCAGTTTGGCGGCATCGGGAATAATGCCATTGGCCGGAATGACGGTGTCGGCTGGCGGATCGGTTGCGTTGTTGACCACCGAGGCGGTTACCAGCGCTGAGTCCTGCTTGAGTACCGTTCCGACAAAGCGCGCATCACCTGGCAGCATCGACAAATTCTCGAATACTTCAGCAGTAACGCCCTTGGGGTCTTGTTTGATGTTGACCACGGCCAGCCGAAAGCGGGTAGCATCGTCTGCGCGTTTGGCGGTCACGATCGCGTAATCCTGGCCCCATAGCCCAGGGTTGGCAGCGGTGACCGTGAGCTTGGTATCGAGCGTGACTGCGGCTGCTGCGGCATTTTCAGTGACAACCGCGCTGCCGCTGTTGGCCAGCCGTACGATGTAGCATTGCTGTCCGCCGTTGGCAAAAAAATGCGATACCGCATAACCCAATAAACTGCGGGTGTCCATGCCGCCGTACTGGCGGGAATAGTCCGACCAGCTCAGGACAAGTCCCGCCGAGTCGATCGGTCCCTTAGGAGCCCAGCCCGCAAAAGCTGCGATGGAAGTGGCGACGCCGGTGATAGTCCGTACACCACTGGGAATTTCCTGGACATAGACACCAGGATAGCTGACTGCGACAGGCATGGAGCATCTCCTTCAGCAAACCCTCGGAGAATCGTCTTCCGAGACTTGCCCACAATTAGAAGCATCAAAACGTCTTGCACAACAATCGTGGCGTGCCCTTACTTCAGAGGAGCACGTTTCCTGATTACTGACCTGACGAAAGAGTCCGGAGGCATCGGGCGAGGACAAACTCGCTCGCCACAGCGGCAATATGGTGATGAACGCGGGGGAGAGTGCTCACGATAGGTCCCTAGATAACGCTAGCCACAAGCTTCTCCCGCATTGCTGCGCGCAACTGGAGGAAGGTTTTTTATGTTGTTGCCGTACGTCAATATCGCTTGAATTCAACATAGTTTCTGTTCATTTGGAAGTCAAGTTTTTTGACGCGGCCTCGCGCTTCAACTTCGCCGGCCGCGGATAGATGGACTGGCAGGCAGACTGGATAACGGCAGCCTCAAGTTATTCAGTCTGCAGGCGGAATATTCAATCGCGTGGCGCGCCTGATCAAGGCTTATTGAATATGGCAGCGCTTAAACATTGCCGTAAAGCGCCCGGGGCCGATCATTCAGCGTTTCCGCAAGTATCTTCAACGCCACGATCAGGTCTTCCCGCGACGAGGCGCTGGAAAGATTGATTCTTACGCCGTGTTCGCTTTCCGAGCGATCGACGGCAAATGCCGAAGCCGGCATCACGCTAACGCCGCGCGCCTTTGCGTTGGCTGCGAAGTCATCGGCGCGCCAGGGGGCCGGCAGGACCAGCCAGATAAACATGCATGCGGGATCACTGCTGATCTGCGCGCCGTTAAGAATGCCATGCGCCAGGTCGTGGCGATATTTCAGTTCTTTGCGTTGCGCTGCGAGCAGCTGGGCAGTGATGCCATTCTCGATCCACAAGGAGGCGATCAGCATGGAGATCGGCGCCGGCATCCAGGCGGTGGTGCGCACCGCTTCGGCGGCAATCGCGGCACGGTGCGGCGGTGTCGCTAAAAAACCGAGGCGCAAGCCAGGAGCCAGCAGTTTTGAAGTCGAGGAAATGTGATATGTGCGCTCAGGGCACAAGCTCGCCAGCGGCGGCAGGCGCTGATCGACCAAGGGGCCGTAGACATCATCTTCAATGATCTGGATGTCATGGCGCCGAGCAATTTCCGCCAGCGCGGCCCGGCGCTCCAGGCTCATGACAACGACGGTAGGATTCTGGAAGTTCGGTACGATGAAAATCGCCTTCACCTTGCGTGCTGCACACTCGCGCTCAAGCACTTCCGGCAACATGCCCTGAGCGTCGCTGGCCACTCCGACGATCTCGAAATGGAATACCGGCGCCAGTGCCTTCAAGCCATAGTAAGTCAAGCGGTCCGCCAGTATTGCACCGTCGATTCCCATCAAGCTGTTCATCACCGCGTACAGCGCATGCTGCGCGCCGCTGGTGACAACGACATTCTCAGGGTCCGGTTCAAAGCCGGGCGCCGCCATCCATTTCGCGCCAGCGGCCCTGGCCCAGGATGGACCTTGCGGCGGCTGATACTCCTGCAATTCGACAAAACGCGGATCTTTCGGCAGAACGGCCATGGTCAGCGCCAGCTGGTCAAGATAATCGCGCGTCGCCGGACGGTTCATGGTCAGGTCGATGCCGTTGGAATGGGACGGGCCGACGGCCGGCACATGCGGCATCGCGCCGCCGGTCACCATCGAACCGCGCCGCTTGCTGCCGATCACCAGTCCGCTTAGCTGCAATTCGCGATAGCTGCGCGACACGGTCGAGACATTGATGCCCATTTCCTCCGCCAGTTGCCGCTGCGGCGGCAGGCAACTCCCCGGCGCATAGACACCGCTGCGGATGTCGGCTTCCAGCTTGGCAGCCAGCTCCTGGTAGGTGAACGGTTTTGCCAGTCCGGGGCGACGCAGGGGAGGGGCGAAATGACGATTTTCGTGTTTTGGCAAGAGAATGGCTCCATACAAAAATAATTTGAATCGTGCAAACACGGGCATTGTAACCCAGTCTTGTGTTTCTGATTATCGACAACATTGCTAGAAGATAAGAGTTTGTGGCCGCTAGAAGGGAAGGATAAAAATATCTTGTACCCATACAAAACTTATGTAAATATATGAATTGTAAATTTTGTGTGGACACTAAAATTATTTGTATTACCATCTAAAGTAGAAGAGCACACCCGGTGCGGACGGTCTGCAGCGGAAAGCTCGGCGTACTTGGACATTCCTTTATCTACGGGCGGACCGGTCATGGCAAATGTGGCAGTTCTCGGCGCTGGTTTTGTTGGCCTGTCGGCAGCGTATTGGCTGATGCGGGACGGTCACCAGGTCACCGTGTACGATCCGGCCGGCGTCGCCGGCGGCGCTTCGTATGGGAACGCGGGCACCTTTGCCAACTATGCGTGCATCCCGGTAAATAATCCGTCGGTGTTCCGGGATCTTCCCCGTTTCTTGCTATCTTCGGACAGCCCGTTTCGCCTGCGCTGGGGTTACCTGCCGCAATTGGCGCCGTGGCTGGCGCGGTTCCTGTGGAACTCGACGGAACGGCGCTATGCTGCTTCCGCCGGCGCGCTGTCGGTGCTGCTGAGCCGTGCGCATGACGGCTATCGTGAAATGATCGAACAGGCAAACCTGGCGCAGTTCATCCGTCCCAGCGAGTGCCTGTATCTGTATTCGGGGGCGGCGGCCTTCCGTGCATCCGAGCCGGCGTTAACCTTGCGGCGCTCGCTTGGCGTCGATTTCAGCATTGTCAGCCGCGAGCAGGTCCAGCAAATGGAACCGCAATTGAGTCCTCTTTTCGACCGCGGCGTCCTGTTTTCCGGCTCCTGGTTTTTGTCTGACCCGGAGGCCTTTCTGAAAACCCAGGAAGCCTGGCTAAGCCAATCGGGTTTACGCATGGAGACCCGTGCCGTAAATGCCATCAAGCCGCAACCGAATGGCGTACTGCTGGAAACCGCCGCGGGCAGCGCGGCCTATGACTACGTCGCGGTCTGCGCCGGCGCGCACTCGCGCCCCTTCGCCATGCAGTGCGGCGACCGCATTCCTCTAGACACTGAACGCGGCTACCACATCACGTATCCCGGCACCGCCAATCTCATCTCGCGCCCGGTCGGCTGGGCGGAGCGGGGGTTCTACATGACACCGATGGAAAAAGGCATCCGCGTGGCCGGCACGGTCGAACTGGCCGGCCTGAACCCGCGCAAACACCAAGGGCTGCTGGAATTGCTGCGATTTTCATCGCAGCGCGCCTTGCCGGCGTTGACCGCACCCAGCGAATCCTGGCTGGGCTTCCGGCCGACATTGCCGGACGGCCTTCCAGTGATGGGCCGATCGCGCGCATCGGCACGCGTGATTTATGCGTTCGGCCACCAGCATATCGGCCTGACCTTGGGCGGCCTGAGCGGCGCCGTGGTTGCAGACCTGGTCGCCGGCCGGACTTCGCCGTTCAGCCTGGCGCCGTATGCAGCGGATCGTTTTTACTGAAAGCAGGAAATGCAGATCGGCAGGGCGGCAGGGCAGTAGGGGCGCAAAAAATACAGATCCGGATTCGGGAAGTCGCGCGGCAGGAATGGGATTTGTGTTCTCTCAAACATCAACTTGGAGATGGTCATGAACAAAATATCTTTTCAACTGGCCCTGGCAGGCTTTGGCGTGACAGCGGCGCTCATGCCGGCATGGTGTTTTGGCGCCGGGGAGCAAATCGTCAAAATCGGCCTGACCAGCCCATTATCGGGAGCGCAAGCGGCGATCGGGAAGGACAACCAGAACGGCGCACAAATGGCGATTGATCAGCTCAACCAGCAGGGGCTGGTGATTGGCGGCTCGAAAATCAAGTTCCAGCTGCTCAACGAAGACGACCAGGCCGATCCGAAAATCGGCGTGCAGGTGGCGCAGAAACTGGTTGATGAAGGCGTCAAGGCAGTGATAGGGCCGTACAATTCAGGGGTCGCGATGCCTGCCTCCAAGGTATACAACGATGCGCAGATCGTGCTCGCGGTGATCGCTTCCAATCCGAAAATAACCACGCAAGGCTATCCCTACGTGTTCAGGGTTACGCCCAGCGACAATGCGCTGGGCGGCACGATGGGCATCTACGCAGCAAAGGAAATAGCCCTGAAAAGAGTCGCGGTGATCGATGATCGCAGCGCCTACGGCGTCGGCGTCGCGGATGAATTCATCAAAAAAGCCAAGGCCAACGGCATTGAAATTATCGGACGCGACTACACCAACGACAAGGCCACCGATTTCAACGCCATCATTACTTCCATCAAGAGCAAGAAACCCGACGGCATATTCTATGGCGGCATGTACAGCCAAGGTTCCGGGATGAAGCGCCAGATGAAGCAGCTGGGGATGAATGTTTACCTGATGGGCGGCGACGGCATCTGCAACGCCGAGATGGGGAAACTCGGCGGCGACGCGGTTGATGAAAAAGTCTTGTGTACGGTCGGCGGCATCATCCTTGACCAGAATCCGCTCGGCAAAGACTTTTCTGCACGCTATGAGAAACGCTTCCAGCTGAAGCCGTTGATGTATTCAATATCCTTCTATGACGGGGTAATGGTGGTTGCAGAGGCAATGAAGAAAGCCGATTCGGTGGATCCGAAAAAATTTGCTCCGGCAATGGCGACCGTCAGTTATAAAGGCATTGCGGGTTCTTACGAATTCGATCAAAACAGGGATCTGAAGAATTCCCCGGTGACTGTCTATCATTTCACCAAAAGCGTGCCTGTGCCGGTGAAGACTTATTGATGCTTGCCATTCGGTCCTTGAAAATTTACTGTACCGCCTGAGGCAGATGCCCGAGGGGCATGGTCATCTGCGCCTTGACCGTGGCAATGGCGAAATTGCTGCGAATGTCGCTGACACCCGGCAGCTTGAGCAACGTGCCTAGCAAGAAATTCTCGTAGGCCCGCAAGTCCGGAACCACGACCTGCAACAGGAAGTCGGATTCGCCGGAAACCAGGTGGCAGGACGCGACCTCCGTCAACAGAGCCACCGCGTTGCGAAAGGAGGTCGATGTCTCCTCATGGTGGCGCTCGACCTTCACCCCGACAAACACCGTCAGCCCCAAGCCAATGCCGGTCCGATCCAGATCCGCGTGGTAGCCACGGATGACGCCGGCCTCTTCAAGCAGGCGCACCCGGCGCAGACACGGGGACGGCGACAAGCCCACTTCTTCCGCGAGTTGCACATTGGTCAGGCGGGCATCGCGCTGTAGCGCGGCCAGGATGCGCCGGTCAAGATTGTCCAACTTCATATTTGGCATGAAATGAATTTTTATATGATATGAATGGCATTCTGTGCCAATTATAGAACATTTGGCGATCCGATTCGCAACGTGAACCCTACGGTATGCAGTTATGCTATCAGGCTCGTAACTATCTATTCAGAAGGCTTCAGGCATGGCGAATCTTGGGATGTTCATTGGCGCACTGGTTGCGGTTTATCTGGTTCCCGGGCCTGACATGGTGCTGGTCCTGCAGACCTCCAGTGCGCAGGGACGCTGGCATGCGTTGGCGACTGCGGCAGGCCTGGGCTTGGCGCGGGCCGCTCACGTCACTTTGGCGGCCGTCGGCCTGGCGACGCTCTTGCGAACCGTGCCTTGGGCCTTCGAGGTGGTGAGAATGGTCGGCGTGGCGTATCTGGTCTGGCTCGGGATCAAACTGGTGCGAGCCTCGTCCCTTGTACCCGAAACCTCCGCGGCGACGTCCGCTGTCTCAGCGCAGGCCTACCGTACTGCTGCCTGGCGCGGCCTGTTGACCAACATTACCAATCCCAAGGCGTTACTGTTCTGTTCGGTGCTGTTGCCGCAGTTCGTGCATGCAGACGCCGGCAACGTCGCTGGCCAGTTCTTGCTGTTGGGCGTGTTACTCGTGGCAATCGGCTTGCTGTTCGACGTTCTGTACGCGACGGCAGGTGCGGCCCTCGGCTATTGGATAGAAAGGCGTCCTGTAGTCCAAACCGTACAGCGCTGGACATTCGCTGTACTGCTGATCGGTTTTGGCGCCCGGCTGGCCGTTGCGGGCCAGCCGGGGTGAGGCCCGTTATTTGTGCAAGCGCTCTGATGTAATAATGTTGGCGCAAAAATCCATCTAACTCATTGGTTATTGCAGCCGCCATTGTTGGCAAGCATTATTGAGCCAGTCCCATTGCTGGATATTGGTCGTGTCGGCCGTGCCACAGTTGGAAACATCCAACACCTTTCCGCTATTGCGCGAGGTCAAGCGGAACCAGGGAGCGGTGGTCGTTGTTACCTGCCATTGCTGACTGGCGCTACTGCTGCAGGTATTTTGGATCACGTTGCCGCCATTGGCTGTGGAAGATCCGCTGACATCCAGGCACATGCCGCTGTGCTCGCTATAAATACTGGAGTATCCGTTGCCCAAGTCCACCATTTGCCAATTCTGCCAAGCAAATCCATTGCACGTGTAGAGGTCGACATTGCTACCCGCGCTGGTATTGGGTTGCTGAACGTCCACGCACTTGCTGCTGTTTTGGTTGACGAGTTTTTTATAAGAACTCAGGGCATTTCCGCTGTAACCCGCTGCAACGATATTGACCTGCACGGCGTTTTCGGTTGCATCAGAAGGCTTGCCTGTTGTCATTGCGCCTTCATAGAAATTACCGATTGCCACCTTGCTGTTGTCACCGCCAATACCCAAAATAATGGCACCTTCTTTGTGGAAAGGCACATATCCTGACGTAGTAGGCAGCGGCCCCGCATAATCGGTTTTTAACGGGCCAGTTTGGGCATCGCCATCCCTGATGGAATATGTCGTGGCGTCTTGTTTAATCATGGCCGTGACAAAAGTGGTATTGCGGCCAGTATTATTCGTATTGCTTCCGTTGCCGCCCAGGAATAGCCCATTCTCAAGGTCTGCCATGACCCAGGGGCCAGATCCGGTACATGCGAACCAGCACAGAGTGCCAAAGTAGACCGCATTCATGTGTCCATTGCCAGTATCAAGGTTATTTGTCTCGGCATTGCCATAATCAAAGCAGCAACCATTATTCACATGGGTAGCGCTGGTAACCATGTATACGCCTTCTGATGCGCTGCCGGTTGCAATGCCTGAGGTGTTGTTACGCCGATACCCGACGCCCGCGGAGATATAGACCGCATACGCAGACTTTCCGCCAATCGTCACCTTCAATGCGGTGGCACTGCCTGTGATGTCTGCGCTACCGTTTCCCCCGGCCGGCGCAACGGTCAAGTGATTTCCATTTGCGGTCTGGTCATAGATCGTTTCAATGGTACATACGGAGCCTGCACAGAAAGTATCTTGTGCAGCAGCATTGGCAATACCACCGGCTGTTAAAGTGCCAATATCCATGGTGGCGCCATTAGATGCGCGCTTGACCTGATACAGCTTTCCGTTATACGCCCCAAACAAGGCTCGCACTGTGCTGTGGGCCGCAGAGCACGGCGTACCTCCCGCAGCGTAAATGTCACAAGTACTTGTGGCGGCCGAAGCCTTTGGCAACAAACCCACGCTGAAAAATACGATAAGCGCCAAAAGCATTAAAAAGCGATTTATTGTACTTACGGCATGCCTACTCAACGGGCGGTGCCCATTCAACCCCAGCTGCACGCAATGATTTTTCATTTAGTCTCCATAGTTATTTATTTTGATACCATGTCTCTCGACACTCCATTCCACCTGCCATTACTTCTCAACCCGTAAAATCCATTGCGGCAAAAACGTATTGTGTTAAGTGCCTGATAATGTGAATGTCAATGAAGTGAGCCGATGCCGGCAAATCCGCCACACCCCAGCTTGAGCGGACCGCGTCAGCTTGGTCTCCGGTGAGCGAAATCTCCTTGGGTCATACACCATCGGCGGAAGCCGGGGAGGGCCGAGAAATCTGTTTCCCCGCTTCTATTCCGCCACTGATCGACCTGCGCGAGATCCGGGCTTCTGCGTGGTCAAGCGCATCTAAATATTCACCGGTAGCGGTTTTTTTCCGGCTCTGCACCAGATTCGACAAATCGGTGCTTGCCTGGCTGTCGCCATGCTCTGCTAGCGTTTCGAGCTGCCTGACCAGATTTGCCGCGTCGGCGTTGATCTTGGTGCATTCAGACGGTGCCGCATTCGGTTGCTGGATTCCCTGGCATGGCCATACCAGATCTAGCTTGGCGCGCAAGATCTTCGCGTCTCCATCCGCGGTAGCGACCAACGGTTCCGGATCATTCAAACAGTTCGAAGCGCCTCGCCCGTATGGGTTGCTCAGCACCATGTCGGCGCAACGCAGGTTGCCTTGTGCCGCAGCATCTGACGAATCCGCCATCGCCTGGAACTTGGCATCGGGCGCCGGCAATGGTATGGTGCCGTCCGACTGCCGGGCGCTTATCAGCGTGAGCACGGCGCTGTGTGGTTGATCAGCGCCTATCAGCAGGTAACAGCACAGGCACGCCGCGGCAATCATGCAGCATCCCGGGAATACTTTTTGAGCAACAGACATTTCTTCTTTTCCTTCTTTGCTGAGCTTCCAGTGACCACCTACGCCGAACAATTAACGCTGGAGAGGGCATTCAGTTCGGGCGCCAGGTTCAACTTCCACACAAGCCCGACTATCGCCGTCGCTCAAATTGATTGCCTCTGGCCAATATTAGCAATCATCATTTCAGGAAGCCAATCACATGTTGCATCGGATTGATATCAATTTTCTTATTGGTGGTGTCTTCTGTGATCCTTAGTTCGTCCGGGGTGGGGCTACCAGGCGATGCCCGCAGGATCAGTTACTGCGCGGGGCGATGGAGCGTTCAGCGTTGAAATACTGAACCCTTAGGAGCTTGAACTGGGCGTCTTGACCTCGGGCGGAATGGAACCCAGTGACCCACGCGGCATGTTCCTGCCGACCTTCAGATATCTTGCGGCTGAACTCGGGAACATGTTTGCGGATGGCCGGAGGTACAGCGTTTCAATATATGGCATTATCGGGAAGTGGCCAGGCTAAAAAAAACTCCTGCTCATGGCAGGAGTCGAGAAGCGCGAGGTGCTGGATTTGCTTGCTGCAGGTTGGATAGGGAGTAAGTGGATGTCGCTTACCCTGAGCTTCGCGGCACTATAGCGCGATATCTGGCACTTTTTTCACTTGTCCAGGGTGCTCGATGGGAGCGGCCCCTTGAACGAAGCCCTCCAAACTTGGCGATGCGATAGTCAATTGCAAAGTTTCAGCGGTGCTTGCCCATGTCGTCGCAAGCAACTGCGGGTTCTCATTGAGCTTTTGTCCATAAGTGGGAACGATCTCGCGAATTTTTTTCTGCCAGGCAGGTGTCTTCATCCGATCGGGGAAAACTTTCTCCAGCAGTGACAGCATGATCGCTGGCGAGGTAGAGCCACCAGGTGACGCGCCCAGCAATGCAGACACGGAGCGATCTTCGGAAACTACGACTTCGGTACCCAGCTTCAATACGCCGCCCTTGTCGGGGATGTTCTTGATGATCTGCACACGCTGACCGGCTTGCCACAAACGCCAGTCTTCGTCCTTTGCCTCAGGCATGTAGCGGCGCAGCGCCGCCATCTTGTCTTCCCTGGACAGCTCCAATTGCTGCGCGAGATATTTGACAAGTGCAAACTCATGGGCGCCGACTTGAAGTTGCGGAATGATATTGGAGGGCGTGGTTGCCTTCGCGATATCGAAATACGATCCGTTCTTGAGGAATTTGGTGGACCAGGTGGCGAACGGCCCGAACAGCAGCACGGTTTTACCATCCAGCACTCGGGTATCCAGATGCGGCACCGACATCGGTGGCGAACCCGTATCCGCCAGGCCGTAGACCTTGGCCAGATGGCGCGAGGTAATGGCGGGATTATCCGTGACCAGGAATTCGCCGCCTACCGGGAAACCGCCATACTGCTTCGCTTCAGGAATGCCCGACAACTGCAGCAGCGGCAATGCGGCGCCACCGGCGCCGATGAAGATGTGGCGTGCATCAACGGTCTGAATCTTGGAACTATTCTTGATGTCGAAAGCCGATACACGCCAGGAGCCATCCTCATTGCGGGTGATCGAGCGTACCTCATATCCGGTGGTGATCTTGCTGCCCGCATTGCTGCTGAGATGCTTGTAGAACTGGCGGGTAATCGAGCCTAGGTTGACATCGGTGCCGAGCGGCGAACGGGTGGCGGTGACCATCTCGTCCGGCTTGCGGCCTTCCACCATGATCGGAATCCATTCAGCAATCTTGGTCGGATCCGTCGTCATTTCCATGCCAGCGAACAGCGGCGATGCCTTCAAGGCCGCGACGCGTTTGCGAATGAATTCACGGTTCTCCGGACCAAAGACCAAATTCATGTGCGGTGTCGAATTGATGAATTCGCGCGGATTGCCCAGAACGCCCTTGCGCACCTGATGCGACCAGAATTGGCGCGAGATCTGGAAGTTCTCGTTGATGCCGATCGCCTGGGTAATATGCACTTCACCCTTGTCGTCCATCGGGGTGTAGTTCAGTTCGCAGAGCGCCGAGTGGCCGGTGCCCGCGTTGTTCCAGCCATTCGAACTTTCTTCCGCCACTTTGTCCAGGCGCTCGAACACTTCATAGGTCCAGCCAGGCTCCAGCTCGGACAGATAGACACCGAGCGTCGCACTCATGATGCCGCCGCCGATCAGCAGCACGTCCACCGTGCGATCCGCCTTGGCGGCACGGAACTGGCCACCGAACAGGACCGAGTAGCCGCCCCATACGGCTGCGGCGCCAACGGCAGCGCCAATAAATTTACGTCGGGAGAAGCGCTTGCCTTTGGCGTTTACTACCGTATTCTTGTTATTTGTTTGACTCATGGAAATTTTTCGTCGTAAGTAATATTGAAAGCGATCGGCACCCTCAATCAAAAAAAACGGTGCCGGATACCGAAAAAACCTCATTCAATCGAGGAACAGGTGCGCAATTATGCTTGATTTGCAAGCTCATCACAAAACAAACAATTCCAATCACATTGATCGGATGTGAACTTAACGTAGCTTTCTTCCAGTCTGTTTACTTTCGCGCGTGATCTCACGATAAATAAACACTGAGGCAGCAAACCAAAGTGCGACCGCATTGAGAGAACTCCCGGATGAAGCACAGTGTTTCCTCGACAGTTAAACCACAGCGGCGCTGAACGACTCGGGCCGCCGCGCAAGCAGATGAGACAGTCGTTGAAGACCCGCCTGTAAGCGCCCACGGTCCTTGATGCTACCCAAAGAGATCCGAATTGCATTCACCGATCCGCTGCCAGTTGCGAATGCCTCCGCCGGCGTGACTGCGATGCCCTCGCTGTCGGCTGCACGCGCAAGCTGTGAGGAGTTCCAATACGCCGGCAACTCGAGCCATACATGCAGGCCGTCTCCGGCGCCGCTATACCGCCCCGCCAGAATATCCCGAGCCATCCGGTGGCGCAGGCGCGCCTCGTTGCGTACGCCTTCCATCAATCCGTCAGCCGAACCGTCGAGGATCCACTGAGTGGCCAGTGCGGCCGTCAGAGGAGCGACCATCAGCGCAAATGATCTTAGCGAGACCAGGAAACGTTCGCGTTCGTGCGGGTCGCGTATTAGCACGAAGGCGACACGCAAGCCGGGTGTCAGGCATTTCGACAGGGTTGAGATGTAGTACACCTGTTCCAGGGCAAACGTGGCAATAGGTGGTGGCGGGGCATCGGCAAGGAGCCAGTAGGGATCGTCCTCGACGATGCGTACATTGCAGCGCTTCGCGATGCTGGCGAGCTCCTTGCGCCGGCGTTCCGGAATGGTGATGGCGGTCGGGTTCTGTAATGTCGGATTGAGGTAGACCAGCCCAGGCTTGTGCCGGCGGCACGCTTCCTCAAGCATCTCAGGCTCCATCCCGTGCTTGTCCGCTTCCACCGCAATGATGTGCCGGCCGAATTGGGTCGCTGCGGCACGCAAGCCGGGATAACTCGTTGGTTCTGCCAGGATGACATCGCCAGGCTGCGTCAGCGCAAGGATCAATGCGGCGATCGCCGCTTGCGCACCCGGACAGACAACAACCTGTCGAGAATCCAGATGTCCAAACATCGGTTCGAGCCATTTGGCTCCAGCCTTACGGTCGGAGTCGCTTCCCCCGGCCAAGTGGTAAGTCATCAGCAATTCATTATCTGCCCTCATCAGTACTTGAGACAAACCTTGTTTCAACATGTCGTCGAAGTCCACGCCATCCGGCGGTGGCGGGGTATTCATGCTCAGGTCGAGGATCGAGGTCAATTCGACTTTCGGCGCCGCGACATAAGTGCCTCGAGCGCCGCGGCCCTCCAACAAGTTGCGGCGTCTGGCTTCGTCGTATGCGCGCGTGATCGTCGTCAGGTCGACGTCCAGCTGTGCTGCCAACTGGCGCTGCGGAGGTAGACGGTCACCCGGTTTCAGCGATCCTTCTGCCACCGCCGCCTGCAACGCATCCGCAATCTGCAAAAAACGTGGCCCGCCGTGCACGGCCAATCGCGGCAACCAGATTGGCAAATTTTCATCTTGCATGTTTTTCAACTGGGACATTTTGTCTCAATGTATGGAAATTGCTTTCAGGTAGTATGCCTCAGGACGTGCAGCAACATCATCCTTGCATGGCAGTCGTTGACGTTTTCTCCTTTCTCATCTGCATTCGGCAAATCACTCCGCTGGATGCCATTCTTATTTCATAGGTAGATGTAATGAAAGATTCAAGCAGAATGCCTGAGGGGGATGGTTTGAACAAAAAATGAAGCTGCTGAAGCAGCGTTTTGAGGTAGTGTTCCTCACGATAGATAGTGTCAAGCAATAGCCTGGAAATACTCAAAATGATGGATTGGATCCCTATAGTCTTAGTTGCGTTCAAGGTTCTCGTGCTCGGCACGGGCATGTTCTTCGCCATCAAGTGGCATTACGACCAAGGGAAGAAGGGGAAGGAGAAGCGCGCGGTGCTACGCGCGGGCGGCAAGGTGGCCGCAGCCTTCGTGCTATCGCTCTTGGGCCTGGTGCTCGTCACTTTCGTCTTTGCCAGGATGCTCGGTTTGGACTTGACCTTTCCATGATGGCAAAGAATAGTCGGCCGATATCCAGTGATGCGGCAGCAATTCCCGATGCGGCTATTGGGCAGCTTCGGCAGGCGGGTCACATAGCAATTTAGGTAAAAAAAACTCTACCGTGGCAGATGCTATTTTGGATCGTTTAGCTAGTGAGACGCATCGAGTTGAACTAAAGGGAGAGTCGATGCGGAAACAACGAAACAAAAAAAACAATGACCGACTAAATTTGAAAAAGAGTTTCAACTTCTGACTCTGTTCGCACAATATCTTTCATATAATTCAACACGCTTAATCTGGCTGGTTATTCTGCGTCTTTAGTTATGATTCAAGATTTTTTGTTTTCTTGAGAATGGGCGCTAATTAACACCCGAGCGCTTAGAGCACTCCCCAACGCTAACAATGCGGAGAGCAACATCACCCATCGGAAGCCGGATACATACGATTGGCTGATTGCGCTTTTCAGGAGCGCTTTCTCCCGTTTGCTTGCTTCTTCTGGGAACTCGATTGCAGCAAGTTTTGCACGCTGCATCTGTATCGCGTGTAAGGTTTCCGGGACAATATTCAAGTTCTTGAGATGCCGGTCCAGGCTAACATTGAACGCCAGGTTCATCACAATTCCGAAAATCGCAATGGCGAGGAGGGCGGCCGTACGCGAAACGGCGTTGTTGACGCCTGATGCCGCGCCTGCAAGGCTCTGGTCGACCGCATTCATGACCGTCGTGGTTAGCGGCGCGACACTGATCGACATGCCGAATCCCAATATCAGCACCGCTGGGAAATAATTTGCCCAGTAACTGCCGCCGACGCCGGGAATGGCGAACCAGGCAAAGCCGATCGCCGCAATCATCGGGCCAATCACCAGCGGTCTCTTGGCGCCGTATCGGTCAACCAGTCCGCCGCTCCACCTTGACAGGGAAAACATCAGTAGCACGAATGGCAGCAACGAAGCGCCAGCGGCGACCGCGGAATATCCTTGCACCAGGATCAGGTTAATCGGAAGAAAATACAGGCCGCCGCCAAGCGCCGCATATAGCATGAGCGTCAGCAAGTTGGCTCCGCTGAAATTGCGGGAATGGAATAAGCCGAGCGGCAGCATAGGGGCTGGATGCCGTAACTCGACGCCGATGAAAATGGCGATCATCAGCGCAGCCAAAACCAGCGTAACAATCACCGTAACGTCGCCCCATCCTTTGTTCGACGATTCAATCAAGCCATAGACCAGGCATCCCAGTCCGATGCTGGCCAGTGCAGCGCCGGTCCAGTCGAGGCTGCCTGAGGCGCGCTGGTCGCGGCTTTCCGGTACATATCTGAACGTGAGGAACACGACCAGCAAGGCGAGCGGAACGTTGATCAGGAATGCCAGGCGCCATGAAACATGCTCAATCAGAAATCCGCCGACCACCGGTCCAATCGCGGCGGTGATGGCGGTGTAACCGGACCAGGTACCGATCGCCTTGCCACGCTCGTCTTCGGGAAACGAAGCACTGATAAGCGCTAGGCTGCCTGGGACCAGCAAGGCGCCGCCGATTCCCTGCACCGCTCGGGCGAAAATCAATTGCATGACGCTGCCAGTCATCCCACACCAGATGGACGCTACAGCAAATAGCGCGACGCCAAGGGCAAACACGCGCCGCCGCCCGAAGCGGTCGCCTGCGGCGCCGCCAACCAACAGCAGTGCCGCCAGGAATAGGGCGTAGGATTCAACTACCCACTGCACATCCGATGCGCTGGCGCCGAATGCGCGTTGCAGGGCGGGAAGGGCTACGTTGACCACGGTGCCATCGATAAACACCATGCTTGAGGCGAGTATCGTGGCCGCCAGCACCCACGGGCGCGCGCTGAGTTTGCACAGTGAATCTGCCGCCGCGTCGGCAACGGCGCCCTCGTCGCGAGGGCGGGCAGGCGATACAGTCATTGATATCACTCCCGCATGAGCTGATGTGTTCCAAGCATAGCCTAAATTGTTATTTATGCCGGGTGCAATATCGACAATTGCTTGGTCCGGTCGGTCAGCCCGTTGAATCGCAGCCGAAACTGACAATGACTATCCGCGTTTTGATGTCGTAGGGCTGATTTATCGGGAGTGATTCACTCTCGAAGTCTTTGATCAATGGACCTCCAAACCATGCAGATCGGCGAGGCCCGTTTGGGATAGCGACGCCTAAAAATATTAATACGATTTGGCCTGTGTTCTGAACTAGTCCAAGTTTCTTCCGTAGTGGAGCAATGCGCATTTGTCGGATGATGTTTTCATGTTCCATTGTTTGCAGGCGTAGGAGTTCTGGTACCCAGTAAGGTATTTTTTTCACTCCGTTCAGCCAGTCGGATACACATCTTTTACTTCGTTTAAGTCTGTAAGCCAGCATGTGCAGGGGTATGCCTCGCGCCCAGTATTTCAGTGCTTCAGGATTGCCGTATCGTTCGTTTGGATACTTCATGTGGTTTCCCTCTAGTCAGAAAAAAAATGCCCACATGCGTGTTGCATATGGGCATTGATTATTTACTATTCTGTGAAAGTATTATTGAACGAGTCCTCAATGTCGCTTGTTCATTGGTGCGATAAGTATCTGATTAACAAGTTGTTTCTTTAAACCTGCCGCTATTTTTGTTCACAAAAAGATGTTCATTATTGGCTCTACGTTCCGCTGCTATGGTTAATCAGCACAGCTGCCCTATAAAAGCGAGGAAACGCTGTAATTCACCGTTTTTATTTAAGTTCTCAAGTCTTGATAGCGGTTCAAGATTTTCTTTTGTCAAAAGAACACGTCCATGATCAATGGAGGCACTGGCGTTATCTAAAATTAGGTCGACTGAGGTTGCCCATTTCTTCCAGCGGATCAACTGAGCGTGCGACAATTCATCAATGGACAGTTTTTTAAAGGCTTTCAACTCATCAAGAATCTGAACAATTAGCAGCTCACGAAGATTGTTCTCTGGATAGAGCGCCTCAATCCCACGAATGTTGACTTCATAATCGGTGATGTACAGAGGTCGATCAAGCTTTCGGCCGGCCTTGGTCTCCATGTCCTCGGCTTCTTGTGCAGTGGCCTCGCGTTCTCTAGTGTACCTGCCTGACTTTTGCTTAACGAGTTCGCCAATCTGTCTTGTGACCGTCAGCGGAAGTTTGCCTGGATCAGTCAGGGCATTTGCATTTTTATTGACCCAGTCCGCACCCTTGTCAGATGTTCGGAGCATAGCAATTTTCGCTTCGAGTTCTTCAACCTGAAAACTGAAGCTCCAAAGGATGTCACGGTTTTCATGCGCTGCCATGTCGATATCGAACTGTTTTGCCATGTAGTCGAAGTCCAAGCCGAAATACTTCTTTCCACAGTCCTTCCCGATATTCGTCTCCAATCCACTCTTCGTGGCTACGATATAGCCTCGTGCATGTGGCGTGTGGCAGTTCGAAAGGCCGCACTTAACCATATCTCCAAAGACATAGCGGCCGATCACCGAATCTAACTTATGTTGATTGGGGTCTAGATCGGGAGTAAAGCCCGGGCGCTCAAGAACGTCTTCCCAAGACTCCACTTTGAATGGCCCTTTGGCAGTATTGATAGTGATCATTTCAACTCGCAGACAATATTGAACTGCTATCATACCTCTCAGCGGTCAGAAAAAATCTATCCAAAGTACGTTGCAGTCAACGCGACATTGCTGAACAAAGACAAAATCGTGTTTATTTTATAGGCCGAAGATTGCCAAAGATCGATGTCACTCAAGGTGGCATACAATGCATTAGCGTCAGAGCGTGTTTGCACAAACAAGTAAATAATAAAAAACATGACCAATAAAATCGAAGAGCATATTGACTATTTTTTTTGCGACGCCAATGTTCAATGTCTAGTCACATCAAGTGCTTCATGGGAGCCCTTACGGATCTGCTAAGGGAACTGGAGATCGCAACCTTCGACGCGGCCCAGATTGAAGGGGCGGAGGAAAACGCATCCGCGGCCTTAGAGGGTATTCGTGCCGTTGTTCGAGACTTGGCGCGTAGCACTGGTAACGCCGTATAGAATTACGAGCGCTGCCTGCTCAGTCATGAAAGCGCAAGGCTTTCGAGTCGGTTTTTTTTGCATGCGCGACTCATCGTACTTAATGGAAAATTTATTTATGTCTATGAGCATGGTGGCAAATTTACTCGCCGCTCTTTCAGCACTGATTGCAGCGTGGTTTTGGTTTCTCTCCTCCAGGACATCTGTGCCGGACAACCTGATTGGTGTTGCAGCGGGTCCAAGTATAACGATAGTGAGTGCAAATCCGTTACTGCTTCAAGCCCAAAAGAGCGGGCGGCTAAATGCGATTGCCGCTGGATTCAGTGCGGCAGCGGCATTCATCGCAGCAATTCCACCTATTTGCGACGCAGTGGCATTTGTTCATGCGATGATCTCTTGAAGGAATGTTATGACAAAAATTGAGCAGTTACGTGGTGTTGCTGAGGATGTAATTGTGCAATTCGACACACTCGTCGCGGCATGGCATGTTGCGGATTCCAATGAGGCGCGTGTTACGGCAGCGCTTGCGCTAACTGTTGGCGAACAATTCCATTCGATGCTGTGCTTGATCGACAATAATTGCGAAACCCATGCTGCGGCACCAATCCGCTCTATGCTTGAGGGGGTGGCCGATATTATTCTTTTGACTCGTGATCCTCGGTATCTCGAGCAGCTCCGCTTCGACAATGCAAAAGCGGATAATTCAACGATTGCGAACTATCGAGATTCGATAGCAGCCGATATCCCGGCAGAAATGGCGTCTGAAATTGCGTCAGTATTAAAGTACGCTAGCGCGACACGTGACTCCTTAAAGGAGGAGGGATTCAAGAGGCAAACGCGTGAGGAGAAATTTCAGCTTACGCAGAACGAATATCTCTACGCTGCATATGGAGTTATGTGTGCATTTGTGCATCCAAATTTAACAAGCTTGAGCTCCAGGCATATGCATAATGTGGAGGGTGTATACAAATTGGTTTATCGTGCGCCGCCCAATGCAAAAGTAGTATCCATGTTGTTAAGCATAGGCATCTACGTGCTTACCCGATTAATCGAATTGACATGTCACTTTACTGATCTAGCTGCCGAGAACGTTCAGGCCATTGCAAAAAATATCGACGATCGCCACGACATCGCTGTGGCTAACTGAGTGGCACAAAATTCTGCCTGCACGGCGCTTAAAGGTGGTGAAAGCACGAGGTTTACGCGGCAGGCGCTTGATTCCATAATTTGAATCATCGGCGGCTCCATTCGTGGGGCTGTTTTTATTTGCTTCGACTGGCCGGCGATGTGGCGCTGCATAACTTCGGGATTTCACACACGTTTCTAGGTTTGTACCCCTCTCTAATTGATCCGCCTTCTAACGCATTGCGAAGACAGCGACGCGATCACACGGCCCGTCATAATCCAATGGTCGTAACTCTAAGTGAAACTGCTTGCGCGATTTGCTTAGGGCGATCTTATGGGGCAGTCGGCCAGCCCATCGGCATAGCTCTCGTATAGCCATGTGCGTAGGGAGGGGCATGTAGTGTCCCGAATTCGATGTCCTGTAGCGTAGCAGTAGATCCAGCAATAAATTCGAACGCCTTTCCACCATGCAACCGTCGAATAAGCTCCGACATGGCAAGACACGCGGCAATCAGGCCTACAAACGGCACCCCGACGGTCCGGGATGCAAGCTGCGTAAGGCCACACGCGTCTATACCGCTCTTCTTGAGCGCCTGATACGCTGGCATGTCTTCCGTAGAAGTATCGGCCAGAGTTACCTGCTTGGCCCAGATTTCCGCAGCTGTGCGCGACGATGGAAACGTGTGAATACCAAGGCTGCGAAAAGCCTGCGGACCACCGCCAAGGCCAGCCTCGACGATCAACGGAAAGCCGGCCTGGTCTAGGGCTGAGCGTGCCAAAGCGTTGTCAACGCCACATAGAGCCACGCCAGGCTCGTCGGCATGCCGCTTCGTCCACGGGCCAAAACGTCGTTCTTCGATGAAGGTAGTAAAGCCACGTTTATCGAGCCAGTCTGCGACGACGCGGGCCTTCATTTTGTTCGTATCGTGTTTGTAAGACAGCAGCGACGTGCTGTCATTTGAAGGGGCAATACGGTCATAGTCTTGCAAGACCAATTGCAACTCTTGGGGCGTTTCGTAGGGCATTAGTGCCAACAACCACGCAAAGGCTTGGCCAAGATTGCCCAAACCAATTATCCAAAGATTCGAAGGAAGAAAAGCGAGTTCAGGCTCTGATTCGTCGACGTCCAGCCAATCGGCGCCCGGCTGCCAAAGGGACAGGCCCGCCGTCCGCCGTCCGGCCATCGGATGATCACCCGCATAATGAGAGAAAACCTCGCCGGCGCAGACTGCCGCCGCCAATGCCGGTGCCAGGGCCATAGAATTGTCCTCGGACAGGCGATCACCGATCATTAGCGGAGCTGCTCCTGCGCGCCAACCTTCCCAGGTAATGCGCCAAGCAGTGTCTTTATTGCTGTAGTCTTCGACGCTTCCGATCAGTGCAGTAGGCCACTCGGGGCGCGCAACGGCTACTGGCGTGCCGCCAAGTGCCATCACTGCCTCTTTCAACCCCGTGTTGGGGGCGAGTGCCGTCAGGCTGTCGCAGTCCGGCAGCCCGATAACTTCCACGCCGCCGAGAAGCGTACGTCGCGTGACGTTCACGATAGTAAGGAGAGCAATCTGGTGCGCAGCCGAACTACGGATTTCCTCGCCGACATAGATTGTCAGGCCAAACTGTTGAAGCAGATTCATGGCGGCTTCATGCGATGCGGCTTTACCGCTGTCCATGAAATATTTGGCAGCGCGGTGCAACGTAGTGTGATCGAGTGTAAGGTTCATAGTTAGCTCCAAAAACCCGTGTAAAAGAAGTTGGGGGCATGGGCCGGGCTACGTTCCAGCCATTCATGCTGACCGCAATACTCATAAATGCCGAGATTGCCCTGACGAATAGGCCAGCGTGCAAAGTTGGGAAGGATGATCGCGATATGTCCTTGCCGCGCGACCATGGGGTTGGTGCGGTCAGAATCACTTTGAAAGCCCGCGCCGGGGTGCGTGTGGACATCTGCAACGACGGTCAGGCCTTTCTCGCGGCAATGTGACCAGAGCTTTGCAAATGCATCACCATGCAGAATGCACACACCGGAATCGTAGGCACTCGGGTCGAGATCATCGTAATACACCGCACTTTGCACTTCTTTGCGGCCATTGCGCTCGATACCAAGCAAAAAGGTTCCGGCTTCGTGGCGGCGCTTACCGCGCCGCTCGAGTTCCGCTACGATTTTCCGCCACAGTTGCTTCCGACAGGCCAGCTTGTGCTCAGGCGCTGACCAAGCCCGTATAGTCGCCTTGATTGAAAAGTTCATAGAGTTGCTCCAGATAGCAGATGATCCCACGCGCCGGTTGCCACAGGCGCGAAGGGTGGTCGTTGAGCCAAGCTGTGTGACCTTGGATCGAAATGCGGTCGCAGGGGATATAGAGACAGTTACCCTGTTGCCAGTCTTTGCGAAAGACGGACGGCACAACATACGTTCCCGTTGGCCATTTCGCATGGGGAAGGGGCGCATCGGCCTCCAGATCCCAAAGCTGGGCGGTCACAGGTGTTTGGCGGTAGCCGGTGTATTCGAATCGGAATCCGAATTCCTTCGGGCCATTCGGGCGTTGCGGCGCGGATACTGCAAAGAAGACGTGCGGCCACGACGTGCGAATATGCCGCCAGCGCTCCTCGATCTCGCCGCACCGAATTTCCGGGGTGGCGAGATCTTGCTCTAGCAGCAAGTGATCAGGAGAAGGAGCGCTGATCATCTAACCCTCTATGCGCTTTTCCGGCACCAAGTCGAAGCACACGGCGCAGGTGTTGTGATCGGCAAGCGTGTGCAGCGGCGTATCGCTCGCCGGGCGCTCCTGGGAATTACAGAGCTGCAAGACGTGCTCCCCGGCATCCTTAGGTGGAATATGAAACACATCGACCGCGTGGGCCTTCACCGCGCGAATGCGAGCACCCGGCGCAAAATCGCGGGTTTCCGTTTTATCGAGGTAGTGGACAGTCGCGCGGATGCGTTTGCAACGGCTCACGTGGATGCGGCACCCGTGCTTAACGCCATACGCGGGTTCGTGGTGCTCCCCGTGCAGGTGGTTCTCGGCATCCTCAACGTAAATGAACGTCTCTACGTCAATATTTACGCCGACAGCGGCGAGCGCAGCTTTGAGTTCGCCGATCGTGGTGGCCGGACCAAGCTTGGTCTCGATGATGCCAGGGCGGCCCTGGACTTGGATGAAGACAACAAGGGTGGTCATACTAACTTACTCCTATAAAGTGGCCCCGAATTGGGTGCCTATAAGAAGTAAGCGATGCGACTCCGAAAAAAACGGGTATTTCCTTTGCTAGTGAGCGCCGCAGGCAAAGTATGCCGGGCAATTGGGGCAAAACCGTGGCAATGGAGAAGGAATATTGAAATCTCCCTTCTTTATCCCGGCGATTGCCTCATCATATAGCGCCAACTTCTTGCTATCGTCGCCGGACGGAATGACCTGCACATCGCCGGAGGCGAGAAAGAATGTCTCAATGCTGACCGGGTGGTTCGGATAATGAAGGGTCGCGCCTTTTTGCAGTAAGGCGTAGATCGGCTTCCCTAGCTCACTTTTCGTCTTTTTCCCAGTGCGTGTCCGTTGGACACGAACAAGTCCGCTCTGCTCAATGAGTACCCTGTCGGGGGTGATGGAAACGATCCCATTGGACAGCGGGATTTGCCATTCCGCGCGAGCATACTGGCCGGTTTCGCGCAATATGGCCTCGCACATAGCGCGTACCATACCTTCAGCCGCGCGACGATAGTAGAGTTCAAATCCATGGGTCAGTGGGCCGCGCTCGCTCCATACAGCAGCAAGGTGCGTCAGCCCCTCCTGGACCGTCGGCATGCTACCGGCCATCCTTTCTTTTTCCAGCCAATCGACCGTTATGTATACGCAGCGATGAAAGAGAGCATAAGGATTGTCGCCACGTGCCCCTTTCAACCGGTCAAGGATCTCGTAACGAAACCGCGCAGGGCACTCCATATAAAGAGAAAGCTGCTTTTCGGGATAGATCGAGAAAGCCTCGCACGGCACGTAGAGCGGCGTGCCCGCGAAAGATGCTCCAGCACCCTTGAAATCGGCGTGCGTGACATGAGTTCCGATATGGTCAAGAAATTTTGAAGCGCTAGCGCTCACTTTGGCGGCATACTTTTCCGCTCGGCTTAGCGATAGAAAATCTCTCGCGCGCGATAACCCCACGAAGAAGAGTCCTTCCTCTTCAGCGTCGTGATCATCCTTGTCCATTTTTAGTTGAGCGAGTGTCGGCGGCGGCGGGCATTGGACGCCGCCGCCGCTTCGCGACATCGGCATGTACCTGGTGGCAATGACCGGAAAATGTACTGCTCCGAACTCCAATCCTTTGCTGCCGTGGATTGTCATGACACGAATTGCATCGATATCAGATGCCTCCGATGAAACAGCGCGGAATGGCGTGTCTTGATTGAGCGCTTCGATGCGACGGATACGCTTTAAGAACTCTCGCCTGCCGACGCGGCCGGCTTTCGCGTTCTCGCCGCAAACCTTGAGGAAGTGATAGATAGCAATTAGATTCTGCTGCGCTTTGGCATTTTTTTTGCTCAGAAGTGGCTGTAGATAGTCACTTCTTTCGAATAGCCATACGGTCAAGAATGACCAAGGGGAAGCATTCTCAAGTCCATCAAGATGAACAGCTAGCTTCGCAAGTCCTGTGCGGCCACTAGTGGATATCTCAGGGATTTCCGCCGTCCGCTTCAATGCTTCGAAAATTGAAACCTTTTGGGTATCCGCCCACGTCGCGACAGAAAGGGCATCACTCTTGGAAACATCATATTCGGGAAACGCGGCAATTCTGGGGAACCCAATATTGCCAGGCTCTGCGCCCAAGGCTAGAAGTGACAGAAGATCGCGAATCTCCGCACGTTCGAATAAATCACCAAGGTATAAGAGAGGAACGCCCAGCTTCTCAAGCACGCTCGTAATACGCCCTAAATTCAGATGAGTTCGCGCCAAGATGACTTGGTCACTATAAGGGATACCTTTTGATAGAAACAGGTTGGCTTTCGCTTGAATAAGTTCTGCTTCGGCCGTCACGTCCGGCGTAACGGTCACCGAAACAGAGCCACCGTCTCCGCGTTTTGCATTCCATTGTCCGCGCATCCGACCCTGGCCTCCCATTGAGGCAGAGAAGTTCTCAAAACTGCGCACCACGGGTGCGAATGACCGGTAATTTGTACCTAACGGCCTGCGATTCCCATCAAATTCAGTTTCGAAGCGTGCAACGTTGGACGGTTCAGCTCCTCGAAATCTGTAGATGGACTGTCTTTGGTCAGCGACGACCCAGGCCTCAGCGCCACACTTCGCAATTTTCTGCAAAAGGCATGAACTGGCAAGGTTTACGTCCTGGTATTCATCGACAAGAACGTGTTTAAAGGCTGCAATGTATTGCTTGGCCGCCGAACTTTTATCGATTATCACTATTGATTTAGACACAAGATCACCAAAGTCGACGGCATCAGCCTCAAGGAGAAGCCGTTCATAAACCTCATAAATGCCTGCAATTTCTAGAGACTTATCGGCGTTTTCTCGGGCTTCGTCATTTGGTGCATCTTCCTTAGCCTTGAGCGCGTGAAGGTGGTATTCCTGCGGCGTAATCATCTCATCTTTGCAGCGGGAGATTGCCTTGAGAACTGCTACTAGATCAATCGCTGGCTCATAGAGGTTTTGATAATATTGAAGGTCAAGCTTCGACAGGTTCTCTTCTAAGAGGGCGAGAGCCTCCACCTCGTCAAAAAGTTTGACTTTGTCGGAACGCCCGATTTCGGAAGGCCATTTTTTAATAACCTCCCAACCAAACGAGTGAAACGTGCTGATCCACATCTGTACCGCCGCCGCTGGATCCATTTTGGAAATACGCTCCCGCATTTCTTCAGCGGCTTTGTTGGAGAACGTAAGAGCGAGAATTGAGGCGGGAGACGAACCTATATCAAAATAATGTTTGACCCGGTGAACAAGAGTTCGCGTTTTGCCGGTACCAGGACCGGCATCGACTAGAAGTGGCCCTTTCGCCCACGTTGCCGCTTCATGTTGAGAGGGGTCCAGAGAAATTGTTGGACTAACCGGCTTAGCGAGCGGATCGCGCAGAGGAGGCAATAGCAGGGCGCGAATGAGTTGGTTAACCACGCGGTTGACCGGAATGCCGAGGTCAACTGATATTACGGCGGGCCGTAGGCGGCGTTCGATGTATTCAGTGCGGATCCACTCAGAAGGGCACAAAAACTCATCTGCAAATACATTCGCCTGTACTTCATTCCTTTCAGTTGGGGAATAGCCTTCGACTTTCGCAGCACCTCCATCGACAGGATCACCTCCCAGCACATCGGGAAGCAACCGTATCTCATGTAATGGGTCAGTGTGGATGTAAAAATGTCCCAATTCGTGTGCGATGACCATCGCTTCTTCTTCAGGTGTCAGGCCTGCCTGCACATATATGATCTCGGCGACACGGTCGAGCATGCCGACAACCCCTTCGTTAAAGATCGTTCCGTGCACGTAGTAGTTCTTAACAAGATTGGCATTCTTTAACGCGGCTTCAAGAAGCTTATCGACCTTGCGTTCTCCTTCCACAATGTCAAGTAAGGATTGACGGCAATCGCGGGCTTTTCTTCGAATGTCAATCCAGTCGCTCATGGTTCAGTCCTCGCTTAGCCAATACTGCGTTTGGCTAGTATCCATGTCACTAGCTCTTATAATTTCTTCATAACTTCGTTGGTTCAATTTCGGCGCAACTTTGGATTTCGCCATGCCAACTCGAGGATTGGCAAGCGCAATACTTAATTTATGATCGAAGGCCTCACTGCTAAGTGAGAGTGCAGTCATCACGGCTTTCTTAAATTTGGGACCAACAGGGGGAGCCATTCCTCCGTTTGCAAGGGCTGCGACGACATCTCGTCCTATTCCAATCATTCCTCCTATCTCATTGGCTAGGGAAGCAATTGTTTTTCCATGAGCAGCAATAATTTCATGAAAAGAAGCAGAATCATTGGTTGACGACAGAGCCTTTTGCTCTCTGTCACCAGCACTTAGACCATTCAAGGCGTGACTGAACGAGATATTCAAGTCGCGTTCGGCAATCTGATCTTGAGCATTTTTCTCGCTAGCAGCTATGTCCAGAGCGATAGCCGCATGCTCGCGAATGTCCTCGGCATATTCTGGGTATTGATTGGTCCAAGAGATGATTTCCTCTGCGGTTGGCTTCTCACATGTCTCGTGAAATGCCAAAAGAACTTCGTCTCGGACAAGGGCGTTGTTTCGATTTTTCATGTCTGGCTCACTTTCACTTTCAATATCTCGATGCACTCCTTGACCCAGAGGCGAACGGTCTTTTCATCTTTGCCGACCGCTTTCGCGATGGAATGGGTCTTTTCGTCATTCGTTTTACTTGGAACGTCCTCCATGTACAAACGAAATGCCATGCGCTTGAGATTGTTGGGAATCGCGGCTTCCAAAAAATGCAGAATCTCCACTTCCTGCTGTCTGAGGAGATTGAAATCGACCGGTGCCTCGTAGTCGGCCTTTCCTGACACGCCTTCGTTATTGACATTTGTCAACTTTCCGTCGCTTGATTCACAGTCACCACTTCCGTCGCTGTGCTTGTCGTCAGTGACAGTGACCATTTCACCCGTTTCGCTGTCTAGATAACTTTCATTGCTCTCGGCGCCAGACGGCGACTCGGTCATGAAGAAATCATCTGGCGTGCGACGCTCACGCCTCTCCTCGACGATCGCATCGATCATACGTAACTTGATGATGGCATAGCAACTCTTGCGCATGGCATTGCCATCACAGGATCCTGGCGTGGAAAGACCTTTGAAAAGCTTGAAGATCGTTCGGTGAATAATGTCCAAGCCCTGATTAGGATGGTTGAACCCGACCTGCTTTCGAAGAATGCGATAAAACGCATCGTGAAGCTCTTTTGCGAGGGCATTTCTCACCCGAGCATCTACATCCGCCCCCAAGTCCTGGATCGCCGCAGCCAAGTCGTTCAGGGGAAATCCCGATAGATGCCCAGCAGCAATAGCCTCCTGCCAGCCTTTGAGGTCGGTTGATTTTGGTGGCATTGGTTCTACCCCCACTTTTCGACGTGTAGCCATGCAGCCTCCGAAATCACTGTTCTTATTAGTTAGCGATCCGACCGGGAGAAAAGCGGGGGGTACGGGCGAATTATTTTTTACCCTTGAGCCGAGAGCCGACCGAAGTCAAGCTATCGAATTAAATTTGAGGGCTAAGTCATCCCTCAAACCGCTGATTGAAGCGTCTATGAACACTCGCACTTCGGTAGACAGGCTGCAGTAACTTGGATGGAGTGCATGTGCCTCAACCAATTGTTTCTTTATAGCATTAATATGCTGCACGTGATCTATCTCTCAAGAAATCGCAGATTTACTTTCGTTGTGGGGGGACTGAATTTTCACGTTCAATCGTCTCAGCATTGCGCCGAGCCATTTCTTTAACACGACGTCGTACCTCCACCATCTCCTTATCGAAATTGCCCGTAAAAGCTTGATGCCAGACTTTTTCTGGCACGCCAAAGAGAGTTGACGCGTCAGTGAGAATACCTGGATTCAAGAATCGACTTGCTCCCTTGATAGACATGGCCAGCTCCAATTTGAGTCATTCTTTTCAATTATAGTCCGATATTTTTTATGCAATTCTGTAATCGCCTAAAATCACTCCTAGCTTGCAGAAGGTTATATCTTTACGACTTAAAAATGTAAAAAACACAAACAAATATTGCCTGAGCTAGGCTTCCCCAGCAAAATTTCAATCAATTCAACGACGAAAATTAGGCAAAAGAACGGCCATATTTTGCTCTACGTCTATTCCTTTGGACTGCATAAGCTGAATAATAACCATCAATTGCTCGACGTAAAGATCGCGGGCCGACTGCAGTTCCGCTACCTTTTTTCTGAGTTGTTCATTTTGCTCCTCCAAGGAAGCTCGTCGGAATCGCGAATCACTGTAGGGACCTGCTGCTTGGATTTGTCTTTCACGCGCTGCCATGATTTGCTCCGCGCGCTTTCCACCGAGCGTAGCGCGGCTTTTTAGACCAAGCCGCTTTTGTATCGCTGTACGAGAAATTGGTGCAACTTGATACCCTTCCGCAAGCATCTCAGCCAATAGCCGATCTAGCTTTTGGTTTAATTCGTCACCTCGGATCTTGCGCGGCATACGAGTTCCTAGTTATCAGATACCGAACTTCGACCTGATATGGGCGACGCGTGATCAATAGATTCTGCCGGTGAAAATATTGGAATAGGAACTTCACAAACCGTCATGGCCAATGCTTTCTTCATATTTTTAATCTTTTTCTCGAGATCTTGAACCCATACATCTGCGCCGTACTCATCACTCGCGCCTGCCCGCATTTTGTTCAGCGCAATTTCACTACTTTGTATTTGAAAGCTGATACTGTGTAGCTCTCCTTTTGTATTGGTCCGATGTAGATGGCTGCAATTATTCCAACATTGCAAATGTTTGGGGCAGGGGGCTTGGCTAAAGTCATGAGAACATGCGCCATAAGGCGTAACATGCATTGCCTGGGCATGCATACTTAGAAATCTCTCTGCAGTGATCAAATCTTTAGTCTTTTTCAAGAAATGATAGCCGTCTGTAATTCCCCCTAAAATCCGCCTGGCACGTATTCCTTCGTGAACAAAGGATAGCTTTTCTTGGGCGCTGTTAAAGCTTAAGAACTCATGATGATTTTCAATACGTTCTTGCAATGTGGTGTGCTGATAAACACTATTCTGGTCTAGTTTCTTTCTCCCCATCGCTAGCGCCTGTTGAACGTTGCTCATGCCGGCAAGCTCGTACAGAGTGTTTCTCCAATGACGAGGTTGGTGGCTAGTTAAGGCAATACGTTGACCATCCGCTTCTGTCAGTTTCCGACGGTCGAATATCGATTGATATTGTGGATTTGCACCCAGTGCCCCATTAATTTCAATCAATGATGTCCCTCGCGGCATCACCCTGAACACGTTTTGGGCGCGGACAAAACGGAAAGCTCCATCAAATCGGATGCTGAGCGTTTCGCTAGTACGCAGAACAATTTGCCATTTCTCGTTGTTTTTTTGTTTTAGAACAATATGGTCGCTAATAGATGGTACTAGCAGCGCCTCTACATCTCCGGCACGATAATATCGATCAACGCGAGCACTGTATCTATCTGGCACTTCGTGAACTGGCTTAATTTTCTTATTCACAGAAAGGAACAAATAGAGATTACGTCTATTGGCATAGCCCAATGTCTTAAGCAGGTCATCTTCATGCAGGGCCTCATCCGGAAAGTACTTCCATAATCGTCCTGGATTGGCTTCCTGCCATCTTGCGACCTCACGGACGTCCTTAGTCAGTTCGGTCAATCTTGTTACGGCGCGCTTAGCCAGCGCGATATCTTGGTCAGCCAGCCAATGAATCTTCGTTTCGAAATGCTTCTCTGGGTAGTAGCGAATTCCAACTTCAACTATTGGCCTCCCATTCGCGTCTTTCATAATTTCCCCGGAGAGGGTTTTTAATGGATGCTCGACCCAACAATCAAACGGAATGCATGCAATCTCGTTTCCTCTTTGTCCCATTGCGATCAACAAATCAATGGTCCTGAGTAAAATTTCTTCATCATTATTAATCGGATTATTTGTACACAGCGCATATGCTTCCAATGCTTCTCTGCTAGGCAATTTATCTTCATCCTTACGTATTTTTTCGTCTCGTTCAGGATCAGTCATCGATACGTATCTCAGATATTGGTTTTTCGCCGAAACGCCATGCTGGAAATTAATCGGAGATATGGTTATTCGCTTTCTGTCAATTAATTCCGCAATCGCTTGCAGTCGAGTGGACGCATCATAAAGACCGGAATAATTCTGGTCCTTCATAAGACGAACAGTTTGTTCAAAATGCCATGTGGTGAAAGATAACGGGCTAACTTCTCCTCGTTGAAGGAGGAAATTAAAAATTCTTCGAAGATCGTAAACGTAGACTCTAACCCCCATATGGCTGAGATTGCGTGTTCGTTGAAAGTAAACGATTACGGCTTTGCAAAAATCAGCATACTCGTCAGGCAAAGGAGTTTTAGATGAAGTAGGGGAGTTGCCTTCTTCCTGAGATTTTTTTGGAGGTATACGAAAGAGCAGTTTGGTGTCTTTTCCTCGATTCGAGAGCCAGTTTTTTGTGTTCCAACTATCGTTCTTCCAAACAATGTCTGATGCGGCTTGCTCAAGATATAAACGTTCTTTCTCAACAAACTCCCGAAGCCTTTCCGTCGTCTCGTCAATTTTTATTGAATTTTTCCTGTTCATCCTTAACCCTCTACTTCTCATTACAACGAGAAATCACGGCATCGACTGCTTCTAGTGTCTGTTCAAGTTGCACGGGCACTCGCGAACGATCTAATTCCATGGACTTTAACGCGGCGTCTATGAAAAATTGAGCCTGCATTTCGAGTGCAGAGCGGACCTTATCATGCGGACCGTCTGCGAACGGATGAAAATCTCGGCACGTATAACAGGAATAGATTGGATTTTTTGGGCAATGATTTTGCGCGGGTAAATCGCAACCACCAATACCTACTAGATATTGCGTATGTACTACACCTTTAACCCAGCGCTCTTTGTCAAAATCGTCTCTTGCCGCAATCTCTCCGGTCAGCATCATCTTCATAATGCTTTTGTATGTATCGTTTTTTCCTAGCGCCCGTGCTTTTATTTTTGCAATCGTTGGGGTTGCTGCGATATAGGCTCTCGCCGCGACCGTAGAGTTGTGCCCCATGGCTTCTGCAATCACGTCAGCAGGAGCGCCTTGATCGGCCAATCCTTGGCCCAGATGATGACGTAGCAAAGTAGCCCCGCCCCCTGTGGGTAAGTTGAGAGGCTCGAGTTTTTGAATCAGGCAAACGCTAATTGAATATGCGGAAAGTCGAATTCTAGAACTTTTTAAGAAAAGAGCATTTATATTTTTTCCAAATAACACTTCATTGAGACGGATAAGCTGCTGAATCTTATTGCCCAGTTCAGTGCTTATTTGTTTCGGCCTCCGCTCAGGAATGCCGGCGCCTCGCTTCTTCGCCATGGGAAGCCATAAACTGTAAAACTCATTTTCTTTATTTGCCAAATCCTTGCTAGGAATTTTTAGCACCTCCAAATCTTCCGCGTTAAGTGCATACAATTGGCTTGGCCTAGGAGCCAATTCAAACGATATGTGTAGCAAAACATTACTCCTTAATGCATGCCAATCATCGGGGTCATATGAGTCCTTGATAATTCGCAAGACCAAGATTTCTTGCTCTTGAGTTACGTATCGTAGGTGAAGAAACAAAGACTGATACGGACTACTTATGTTTAGCTTCGTTTCCTCTAGCACAAAATATGTCTCTCTTGAGAAACCAGGTTTTCCACTGGCCAAACACCAGCAATAAAATACACGGAAAAAAATAGCAAGTTTCACGTCTCGCTTATATAGATTCACTAATATTGCTAAAGCTGACTCAGTAGTCCAAGGAAAAACAATAGAATTTTCAATAGCGCCAATGTCTTTGATCATCGATGCGTCTGAGCCAACAGTATGCGGTGATCTCGATTCTAGTCTATGAAAAATATAAGCTTTCGCAATTTCTTTTACAGTTTCTGGCAATCTGATTTCGTTCCAACGAATGCGATACTTTGTCCCACTGTCGGTCCATTTCCAGGTTGCTCCTGTTGTATCAACATAATGCTCAGCGTCCTCAGTACGAACTCTAATTTTTGCTCGACCTGGATTTGGAAACGCGTATCCAATCCTTGTTACTTCTGCTTTTTCGGACAATTCTGGATGCATATATAAAAACCCATTTAATTTCAATTGAAAGAGGGGAGTGCTTCACTCAAACGCTTCCATGCTGTTTCGACTCTGTCCTTGTTATGGAGATTTGCCATATTGTGTATATATCGACGAGCATAGTATTGAGGCATTGACGACGCGTCAGACCAGCCGCATATCGTACGTAATTCATCTTTTGCTCGTTCCATATCAAAGTCCTTTACCTCGATCAAATATTCCAGGAAACGCTCCGCAAAAGTATGTCGGAAGGAATGAGGTGATGCCGATTTCAGGAGATCTGGATTTTTGCTTTGGATCGCCGTCACTATTCGGCTAAACATGCTGGCAACGCTATTTAATGCCAGTGGCTTGCCGCGTTCACTTACCCAGAGATATCCGTGTTTGAGTTTCATTGGAAGATTATTGCGTCGGGGGCGACGCTCATGAATCACGTACTGTTGAATTCGGTCGTACAGTGATTCGGATATGCCGATGGTGCGTTGACTTTTGTTCGTCTTCAAAGAGGGGGCTTTAGCGCGAGTATCTTCACCGGCATCTGGCCGATTAATAACACTTACGTAATAGTGATTTTTCCCTTTGTTTACTGAACTGGTCGTGAGAATTAGCAATTCGCCGATGCGAATTCCTGTTTCAATGAACGTTTCGATAATCAGCCAATTGCGAAGTCGATTTTGTTTGCGGAATGGATTGAGCGCGCACGACGGATGGCTGAGCTCTCTGATCGCCGCAATTTCAATATCACATAAGCTTCTAAAATTAACTTGGCGAGTTACAGGAGTAACTAAATGGCTGTCAAATCGAGAGGCTATTGAGGACAGCGAAGATGAAAACGAATTTTCGAGATCTGTCTTCGGTGCGTCAGTGTTGATGTATCGCTGAGCGCACCAGGTAAAAAAGAGTTTGAGTGACCTTAAATAGCCGTCTCTAGTTATGGGATCGATTCCGTAATGGTGTCCCAGTTTTTTATTTCCAATTCTTCCTACGATATTTTTCGCTTTTTTTTCTATCGAAAGCCAAGCTATGAATTGCTCCAGATTCTTCATTAACAACGATAGCTGTCCATTGATCAGCGTTTCATCGACGTCTATATTCTGAAGCGAATGAAATTCATAAAATGCTTTAATAGCAACGAGATCATTTCGGATCGTATTGAAGGCCCTGTATTGGCGCTTAAGTACTACAAAGAGAAATGGAACTAGGACAGGCTGAGACGGAATGAGTCTGAAGAGTACGGGAAGGCGTCGGCCATCGGACAATCTACAAGGAAATATTTTCATGGCCGCCATAATAGGCGGCAGCTCGTTGATTGCAAGCGTGTATTTGAACGACTGCTATAAAGCCTTTAGATTCATGAAGATAGAGTCGTATATGAACATGTCAAACATTGGGGTTAATGGGGAATCGGGTCCAATGCAGAACATAATCAATTCAATGAGTTAGAGCGCTTAGTGAACATCAATAACATTGGATCTCGTTTTACATAATACAAATTATGCGAAATTATAGTCGTGCAGAGGAAAACATGAAATATCCGAATATCAGGTACGGCAACCTAATCCGCACGCCACGCTGCCTCGGTAAGTCTGGAGATGAAAAAATCAGCCAAGACCCTGATCTTTGCTGCTCGAGCGCGGTTCGAGGGAGTTACAAAATACAGACCGCCTTCCGGTAAGCGCCAATCGGTCAATATGGCCTCAAGCTGCTTCTCGCGCAGGAACTGGGCTGCTGCGAACTCCGGGAGCTCGGTAATGGCGATGCCAGCAAGGACCGCCGGCACAAGCGCTTCCAGGCTCGTTCCCCGTAACATCCCGGATGGCGTGATCGCACATTCCTCGCCGCTTTTCCGGTTGGTGAAGCGCCACACATCGTGCTTGCTCCTGCTCATGTAGGAAAGGCATTGGTGCACTCCGAGATCGTGCGGATGCTGGGGATAGCCATATCTTGACAGGTAGGCGGGTGACGCCACAACAAATCGGCGTACTGGCGCGATGAGACGCGCGACAAGCGACGAGTCTTCCATGATGGCGATACGCAGGGCCGCGTCAAATCCGTCGCCGATCAGATCGGCGTGCGCGTCCCCGAGGTGAAGATCTACCGAAATATCGGGATAGAGCCGAAAGAACTCAGGCAGCAATGGCGCGACCCAGCGAGATCCGAATGACAACGGCGCCGCCAGCTTGATGAGCCCACGGGGGCGGCTCGAGGTTTCACGCGCAAAGTCCTCCGTCTCCTCGGCCGCCGCGAACATCTTCCCTGCTCGCTCGGCCAGCGAATGGCCATAGTCCGTCAGCGAAAGCCGTCGCGAGGTTCGGTTGAACAGGCGCCCGCCCAGCCGCTCCTCAAGGCGCGTGACGGCACGGGACACCGTGGCAACCGATACCCCTATTGCTGCGGCGGCCGCGGCGAAGGAGCCCTCCTCGGCGACTTTGGCAAACATGGCAAGGCCTTCAAAATCCGGTAGTTTTGACATCTTCAAATTTGCAACGATGATTTTCAATTATTGCTATTTTAAAGATCTCCATGATGCCATAAATTGGTCGTGTAGCACCACACCACCCCAATCAAGGAGAAATTCATGTCACGCAAGCTCGAAGGAAAAATTGCCGTTGTCACCGGCGGCAGCTCTGGAATCGGCTTGGCCACGGCCAAGCGTTTCGCAATGGAAGGCGCACAGGTTTTCATTACCGGCCGGCGCAAAACAGAACTCGACAAGGCAGTCGCCGTGATCGGGGCGAAGGCCACTGGCATCCAGGCGGACTCCAGCAATCTCACCGATCTCAACCACCTGTACGAACGCGTCAAAGCGGAAGCCGGCCGCATCGACGTACTGTACGTCAACGCTGGCGGCGGCTCCATGCTGCCCCTGGGCGCCATCACGGAAGAGCAATATGACGACACATTCAATCGCAATGTGAAGGGTGTGCTCTTTACCGTCCAGAAGGCGCTCCCGCTGCTGGTCGATGGCGCATCGGTGATTCTCACCAGCTCCAACGTCAGCATCAAGGGGACGCCGGCATTCAGCGTCTACAGTGCCTCAAAGGCCGCAGTACGCAACTTTGCCCGCAGCTGGACCCTCGACCTCAAGTCGCGCGGCATTCGCGTCAACGTCATCAGCCCCGGCCCGATCAAGACGCCCGGCCTGGTCGACCTTGCCGGTCCTGACGCAGCACAGCAACAAGATTTGCTCGACTACATGGCGACCACAGTTCCGCTCGGACGTGTAGGCGACCCCGAAGAAGTGGCGAGCGTCGCAGCCTTTCTGGCCTCGTCCGATTCGAGCTACATCGCCGGTACGGAGATCTTCGTCGACGGCGGGCAAGCACAGGTTTAACAAGGCCCCGGGTGGCCGGTCTCCAGTTGGAACAGGCCGCCTGACACATCACTTTTTGAACATCATCCCGGAAATTCAACCTCAAAGGAAAAATCATGAACACTCAAGTTAACGCAAAGGCAGAAGGCCTTTCTCTATCCAATCCCAGTGCCCTCAACGGGATCGTTCCGGCCATCGGACGCCTGATGATCAGTATCATCTTCATTCTGTCAGGGCTGTCGAAGATTGCGGCCCCGGCCATGACCATCGGTTACATCCAATCGGTTGGCTTGCCTTTCCCGGCGATCGCGTTAGGCGTTGCCGCGTTCATCGAAATCGTCGGTGGCGTTACGCTACTGCTAGGTTACAAAACCCGCATCGTCGGCGGCGTCATGTTCCTGTTCACGCTCGCGACCGCCCTGTTCTTCCACAATCATCTCGCCGACCAGAACCAATTCATCCACTTCTTCAAGAATGTCGCGATGGCCGGCGGCTTGTTGCACGTGATTGCCCTTGGCGGTGGCCGCATCAGCCTGGACGGCCGTCGGTCGTGACGCATTTGCAATCGGCGGGCCATACGTGCCGTTGCCCCCCAATTTATGGAGATCACTATGATTGAAGTTTTTGCATTCGCGACGCCAAACAGCGTCAAAGTCCCCATCGCGCTGGAAGAGATGGGACTCGACTATCGGCTAGTCCCAGTCAACCTGCGCCAAGGCGAACAGAAAACCGCTGCGTTCAAGGAGATGAATCTCAACGCAAAGGTCCCTGTACTGGTGGACCGTGCCCCGAAGTTCGGAGACGGCAAAGTGGTACTCAGCGAGTCCGCTGCAATCCTCGTCTACCTCGCGGAGAAGAGCGGACAACTTTTGCCAAGCGACGGAGCCCGTCGCGGAAAGGTGTTCGAACAGCTTTTCTTCCACGCTTCAGGCTTGAGCCCGGCCTTCCTGCAGGCCTTTCTGGTTTCGATGCAGTCACCGCAACCTGAAGCCAAGGAGCGCGCACTTGCGGAGGTCGACCGGGCGCTCGGCGTGCTCAACCACGTCCTCGAACATCACGAGTACGTCGCCGGCAGCGAATACAGCATCGCAGACATCGCCCATTTCGGATGGATTTGGCGCCATCAGGCAATCGGTGCGTCGCTGGACAAGTTCCCGAACGTGCGGCGCTGGTATGGCGAAGTCTCGACCCGATCAGCAGTCGTCGCTGCGATAGCGAAGACCTTGGCGCTTGCCCAGTAGCGCGGCGCGATTCACATCGTCCTGGCGCATCCGCTTCAGGACATGGGCACAAAGAAATTTTCAAACCATCTGGCCGCAAGCGGCCTGCAGCAAAAATTTAAGGAGAAATATTATGGAAGACCGTACCCATGAACTGCTTTTTCGCAACCTCCAGGAGGTTTTCGGCGAAGGCGACGCAGTGCGTCGTCGCGCAGCGATCAAAGAACTTTATACCCTGGACTGCATGATCTATACGCCCATGGGCGTTATCCTCGGGCACGATGCGCTCGACAAATTCTCGGGCGAACTGCGTGCGACGCATCCGCACTTCGTATATACGCCGCACAGCAAGCCTCAAGCCCTCCACAACGCCGGCCGCATAGCTTGGGGTTCCGGTCCACGCGGCGATGCTCCTGAGTACACGGGCTGGGATGTGATCATCGCTCGGGATGGAAAAATCGCTGCGCTATATGTCTTTCTCGATTCCGACCCCTCGTGACCATCCGTTGACGTCACGCGTTTTGACGAAGCGCGCAAACAAAAAAACCTTGCTTCGGCATCGAGGCAAGGTTGACCACTGAATAGCAGCAAGCTGCGCCGGCACCTCCCTCCTTCCCACACACAATCACGCGCTTGGTTGGATTCCTGTGTATTCCTGGCGCCGGTATACGTGCGCGCGCTTGATTTTATTCCCGGCCATGGAGAGCAGGCAGAAAAATATGACGAGAATAACTTTCGACGGCCGGCAGTTATACAAGTGACGACACGCACCAGTGTTTCCAGAACCGGAAACATGGATAGGCCCACAGCGCAAAAGAGGCGCTGCGGCGCAGTGCCGCCCCCGGCTGGCACCAGATAACACACTGGTGTTCATTTGATTGGCAAACCAACGCTTTTCCCGGTTTGCCATGTATTTCGATCTTATAGGAGATCATCATGAAATTCGCAAAAACCATTCTCGCCATTGGCGTCACCCTCCTCACTCTTGCCGCTGCCGGATGCGCACAGCTTGATCCCATGAATGCTGCCTCGGGCATGTCGTCAGATCAGGGCAACATGTACTCCGGACAGTGACGCGAGCTGCAACAGCCTGTTGAGGCGGCCTGACGGCGGCTGCCCGGTTATTTTCCCTGGCAGCCGCGATCCGATTCATATGACTATTCGCTGGAGGCAAACCATGAGTCCCATCCACTCCATGAAGTACGACTGGTGGTCGAACGCTCACTACGCGTCTATCGCCGTCGCCATGCTGGTAGCCGGTTGTGCCACGCCGGCATCCATTCCGCCCGGCGCCAGCCAGGCCGACGTCCAAGCGCGGCTCGGCGCTCCGCGCGAGGTCTATCACCTGCCGGATGGCACCACACGCTGGCTTTATCCAACCCAACCTGCCGGCGAATACACGTGGGCAGCTGACATCGACGGGCATGGGCGAGTTGTCAGCATCAAGCAGGTATTGACCATCGAGGAATTCGGCCAGGCCAGAATCGGCCAGTGGACCAGGCAGGACGTGCTGGTGCATTTTGGGCGACCCGCCGAAACCGCCTATTTCCCGCTCATGCGGCGCCATGTCTGGAGTTACCGCTTCCTGCAAGACGGCGTGTGGTATTCGATGATGCATTTTTACTTCGATCCGGATGGCATTTTGCGCCTTACCCAAGCCGGCCCGGATCCGGAAGAGGAACAGAATTGAAAGTGATCGTGATTCGGGGTGCTCCGCCCTGGCTTAGCCGGCTGAGCCAGACGGCGCCACTGCGGCCTTGATGCGTTTCCATGAGACAAGCGGTGGAAGGATTTCCGCGTATACCGTCGCGTTCTTCGTTTTATTCCCGGATTTGCCGCGGCAATCAAAAAATATCGCGGGAATAAATCCCGGTCACTGACGGTTATAGGGGTATGAACGTCAGCATTTGCGGCACTCGGATGCAGCGAGCATCTCCCGACCGGACTGGCAATGGAGGAACCCATGAGAAACGATTACAAGACACCCCCATATGGCTGGCGTAGTCGTCAAATAGACCAGGCGCAAATCGGAGAAAGCGGGAGATCGCCGTGATCGCGGCCGACAAGTCACGCCGATTCGAAGAACTGGCGTTGCCGCATCTGGATGCCGCCTACAACCTGGCGCGCTGGCTGACCGGCAGCGCGAGCGATGCCGACGATGTCGTGCAGGATGCGTACCTGCGCGCCTTCCGGTTCTTCGACGGCTTCCATGGCGACAACGCGCGCGCATGGCTGCTCGCGATCGTTCGCAACACCTGGTTTACCGAATGGCGCAGGCGGAACGACGCAGCCGACGACACCCCCTATGACGACGGACTGCACGACGACGAGCGGCTCCCAGGATGGGGCGACGAGATCGGCAGCGATCCCGAAACGCTCGCTGTGCGGCGCGACGACGTGGACTTGATTCATCGCGCGCTCGGCTTATTGCCGGTCGAATATCGCGAGGTGCTGGTCCTGCGCGAGTTGGAAGACATGAGCTACCGCGACATTGCGACCGTCGCGGGCGTTCCGATCGGCACAGTGATGTCGCGGCTGGCGCGTGGCCGCAGCCTGCTTTGTGCGGCAGTGCGCAAGGCGCAGGTGGCGATTCCTTCAGAGCTCGCGCCCGTGCGCGGCAAGGTAGACGGCAACCTGGTCAGGATGCCTGTGCCGGGTTCACCAAAAGGAGTTAAATAATGGACAAGAAAGAAACATTAAGCTCGCTTGGCAGTGTGCTGCGTGACGGCTCACTCTATCATCGCGCCCCACCCCACCTGCGTGCGCGTGTGCTCGCCGAGTTGCCGCGCGAATTACCGCGCGAGTCCTCCCGCCGGACCGTCTTCGCATGGGGCGGCTTCACTACGGATGGCGTGCGGGCATGGCTTAACGGCAGCGTTGCGGGGATCGCGGTCTGTGCGCTGGCACTGAGCGCAGCCGCCTTGATCCAGCGGCCGGCGCCAACCGGCTCAATCGCCCAGGAGATTGTGTCGAGCCACGTGCGCTCGCTGTTGTCGCAGCACCCGGTCGACGTCGTGTCGACCGATCAGCACACCGTCAAGCCATGGTTCAACGGCAGACTCGACTATACGCCGCCGGTCGTCGATCTCGCCGCGCAAGGTTTTCCGCTCGTCGGCGGACGAATCGACTACGTGGGTCACCGCACCGTCGCGGTACTGATCTATCGCTACCAAAAGCACCCCATCGACCTGTACGTATTTCCCGATGCCGGCGGTACGCCGGTTCCCGCGGCACGGGCCTCGGATGGTTATGCGATAGCTCACTGGCAGCGCAACGGCATGGCTTACTGGGCCATCACCGATGCCCAATCCAGCCATCTGCATGCGTTCGAGCAAGCGGTACTGGCAGAGGAAGACCATGAAGAAAACCCGTTAAAAGAATAAATCGCGATTTACGGGAATATTTTCCTCTCGTTCCAAGTTATACCGTTTACAGGAATGGATGACATTGATCGGGCACCAGCAAACTTGCAAATCAAAAGGATTTCCACATGAAACAAGATCACTTATTCCTTGGCCTGGGCTTGGCCATGCTGATGGGCTTCAGCGGCGCCGCTGCCGCTGCCGACGATACGATGCGCGGCCAGCAGCTCTACCAAAGCATGTGCATGTCCTGTCACTCGATTGACTACAACGGCGTGGGGCCGGCGCACAAGGGGCTGTTTGGCAGGAAGGCTGGCAGTCGCGCTGATTACCTCTACTCACCAGCCGTGAAGGCATCCAGCATTGTCTGGACCGACAAAACGCTGGATAAATGGCTGACCAATCCCGAGAAACTGATTCCGGGGCAAAAAATGGGCTTCATGGTGCCTGACGCAAAAGACCGCGCCGACTTGATCGCCTATTTGAAGAAAGAGGCGGGACGAGAAGAGAAGCCCTGACCACGCGACCGACCTGTTGCGCAAAATGTCCTGCAACGGTCTGCCCTACAGCTATTCCAACCATTTAAAGGAGAAAAATCATGATTGATCGCAGAAGCTTTATGAAACTGACCGCTGTCGGCGGCGGTGCGGTATTTATTTCCGGGCTATATGGCCAGACGCAAGCTGCAACTACCGACAAGAAGGCGGCGGCATCCGCTTACGACGATTTCTACTTCGTTCAGTTGTCCGACATTCATTGGGGGTATAGCGGCGCGGCCAATCCGGATGCGCTCAACACATTCAAGAAGACGGTTGCGACTGTCAATGCACTTGAAGTGCAACCGGACTTTATCATCTTTACCGGGGACCTGACCCACACCACGGATGATCCGAAGGAACGCCGGAAACGTATGGCCGAGTTCAAAGAGATTGCCGCCGGATTGAAAGTGAAAACCGTGCGTTTTATCCCGGGAGAGCATGACGCTTCGCTCGATAACGGCGCGGCATTCAAGGAAAACTTTGGCCCGACTAACTACGTGTTTGATCATAAGGGGGTGCATTTCATCGCTTTGGATAACGTGTCCGATCCCGGCGCAAGTATTGGCGATGCCCAACTGGATTGGCTTAAAAACGATCTAGCCAAACAAGCAAAAGATGCGCGAATTGTTGTCTTCACGCATCGTCCCCTGTTCGACCTGGTACCCAAATGGGATTGGGCCACCCGCGATGGCGACAAAGCGATTGGGTTATTGACGCCATACAGCAATGTAACGGTGTTCTATGGCCACATTCACCAGGAAAATCACCACATGACGGGGCAGATCGCGCACCACGCGGCCAAGTCGCTCATTTTCCCATTGCCGGCGCCAGGCTCGCAAGACAAGCGCACCCCCTTGCCGTGGGATGCCGCTGCGCCGAATAACGGACTCGGTTTTCGCGAGGTAGAAGCTGAACGCAAGGATAGCGATTACAAGATCACTGAGTTTCCTGTGACAAGGACGTAAGCCATGGATCGCTCAAGAAGGCAGATATGTTTACGCGCCGTCTATGGTATCGGGGCGCTTCTATCGGGGGCGGTCATCAACGCCCAGGGGCAGACAAAGAAGGTTGCAAAAGAAAGGGTCATAAAAATTCAGGCCAAAAAATTCGTCTATACACCGAACGAAATTGTCCTGAAAACGGGCGAGCCGGTAGTGCTGGAGTTCACTTCAGTGGATTTCGTGCATGGATTTAAGATACCAGACATGAATATCCGCGCCGACCTGCCGCCAGGCAAGGTCACCCAGGTCAGGCTGACACCTGACAAGGCCGGCGAATACGATTTTTTATGTGACAATTTCTGTGGCAGCGGCCATGAGGAAATGAGTGGAAAAATAACCGTAACAGGCTGATACGTTTCGGAGGCCTCAGATGAACCAGCAGAAACCCGCAGGCGCGAAAGTCCAGATTTCGAAGAACGGCCCGTATATCGTCTCGGGCGATGTACCTCTGAGCAAGGAGATCATCGGCGCAAACGAAGATGGCGAATCGGTAAAGTGGGAGCGGAAACAGGAATATCCGCCTCAGGGACGATACGCGCTGTGCCGCTGCGGCCGCAGCGCGAACAAGCCATTTTGCGACGGCTCGCATACAAAAACCGGATTTGACGGAACCGAAACCGCGAGCCGCCAGCCGTATCTCGATCAGGCCAAGGTAATACGAGGCCCGACGATGTCATTGACGGACGTCGAGAGCTTGTGCGCGTTCGCGCGCTTTTGCGATCCACATGGAGGGGTGTGGGATCTCGTCAGCGCAACGGACAACCCTCCGGCGAGTAAACATTTCGCAAGACAGGCCTGCGACTGCCCTTCGGGGCGGCTGGTGGCTTGGGACAACCAGACCGGCAAACCCATCGAGCCGATGTATGCGCCATCCATCTGCCTGGTCGAGGACCCCGCCAAGGAGTGCTCAGGGCCGCTATGGTTGCGTGGTGGGGTGCAGCTGGTCGGGAGCGACGGTTTCGAATACGAAGTACGCAATCGCGTGACCTTGTGCCGCTGCGGTGCGTCGCAGAACAAGCCTTTCTGCGACGGTACGCATGTGTCGATCAGGTTCAGCGACAAGAACTGAGCCGGCAAATTGATCGCGGCGCTCGCTGGCGCAAGATGAGGGGCAGGTCATGTTTAATAGATCAATGAGCGATAATCCCTGTCCCGGCAGGCGGACCGTTCTCGGTCGAGCGTTCCTTGTGCTCCCTCTGGTACTCGTCGCATTCGTCGCAATCACCGTCGGTTTTGCGGCAAGCAAGACCGTCAGGCAGCCCTACGAAACTCCTTTTTTTCACCTCTTCTTCAGCGATACCCTGCATATGAAGGCGTGGCTGATTACGGTTGCGTTGCTACTGGCATTGGGCCAGTTGCTGACGGCGTCGCGCATCTATGAAGTGCTGCGCTTCCCGCCGAAGGGGCGCTTTTACCATGTGGTGCATCGCTGGTCGGGGCGCGCAGCCATCCTGCTGACACTGCCAGTGGCCTACCACTGCATCTTCCTGCTCGGTTTCGGGACATATGATGCCCGTGCCTACATTCACTCATTGCTGGGGTCGTTGCTCTACGGGACCGTTCTCGCAAAGGTTCTCATTGTCCGCTCAAACGGCTTTCGAGGCTGGGCGCTGCCACTTGCCGGAAGTGCGCTGTTCTCCATTCTCCTGGGGTTGTGGCTTACATCGGCATTCTGGTACTTCAGTACCTTTGGGGTTGGCATATAGCATATCCTATCCAACGTAAGCGTCCCCAGAATCCATTTGCTGCCGGTCGTTTCAGTCAAGACCGATTTTGCTTCGCGCAACACTTTGAAATGATGCGAGACAGTCGACTTCGGCCGTCCGCCATCTAACTCCCCCAGCCTGCGGCTTCTACGTGATACCGCCTGATACAGCGCGGCCGCGATTTCCGGCCGCTGCAATGCCTATCTACGTTGGGATTTGATGTTGCGACGTCATCTTTCACGACAATGCTCCAAAAGTTGTCCATAGATTATCCAAAATAATTTGAAAATAATTCAAAAGCTACGCCAATTATCGGATGAGCAAACTGCGCAGATAATCTATCCAGCTTTTAAAGAGGAAATGAAAATGTTTAACTATCAAGGATCGACCGCGTTGGTCACCGGTGCGTCCAAAGGAATTGGCGAAGTCTTCGCGGAGCATCTTGCCGCGCGCGGCATGAACCTGGTATTGGTTGCGCGCTCGCTAGATGCGTTGGAAAACCTGGCGCAGCGCTTGTCGGCCAAGTACGGGATTCAATGTACTGCACTCAGTGCCGACCTCGCGGATCCGGAGTCTGCGAATTGGATTTCCGCTGAACTTGGACGGCGCGGCATCCAGGTGGATCTGCTGGTCAATAACGCCGGCTTGGGATTAAGCGGCAATTTTCTGTCGCACGAACTGAAACAGGAACAAGGCAGCATACAGGTGAACGTACAGACGCTCGTTTCCCTCAGCTATCTGTTAGGCAAAGGCATGAAAAGCCGCGGCAAGGGAGGCATCATCAATCTTGCCTCCAACGCCAGTTTCCAGCCGCTCCCTGCGATGGCTACCTACGCCGCGACCAAGGCCTTCGTGCTCCATTTCAGCGAAGCGCTGAACTATGAACTGGCCGCAGCCGGTGTGCATGTGATGGCGGTGTGCCCGGGCCCGACAGCCACCAATTTTTTCGCCGGAACCACAACCAAGCTGTCTGCGAAAGACATGGATAGTTCAGAGTCGGTAGTGCAAAAGTCGCTTGCAGCATTCGATCAAGGTAAAAGCGTCGCCTACCCCACTCGCCTGAGTGTGCGAGTGGGAACATTGCTGCCCCGGTTCCTGCCGCGCTCGCTGGTCACCAAAATCGCTGGAATGGCAAGCAGGAATATGGGACTTCATTAATTTCCATCCATCAGGCTCCATGGAGTTTTTCAGGAAAAGGTCGCTAACAAGCCAGTCTGGAGAGTCAATTCGATGCGCAATCTTCAACCTCCGGCTGTCGATCCTGCGCTTCGCCATTCGACTAGTCATTAGCAACCAACCTAAACCTGAAAGGAAATATCATGATGAAACTCTATGGATTTGCCGCCACCCGCTCAATTCGCGCGCTGTGGGCATTAAATGAACTCGGTGCCGAGTTCGAATTTGTACCGGTCAACATCTTGGCTGGAGAACATCGTCATCCCGAGTTCCTCCGCATCAACCCCGCCGGCAAGGTGCCTGTGCTCGTCGATGGCGATATGGTACTTACCGAATCCGCCGCCATTGTTATCTACCTCGCTGAAAAATACCCGGATAAAGGGCTGCTTCCTGCTGACCGCGAGCAGTTGGCCCAAGCGTATCGCTGGGTAATGTTTGCCATGACAGAACTGGAACAGCCGTTGTGGCGCATCACGCGCCATTCCTGGTTATATCCGGAAGACAAGCGGATTCCTGAAGAAATTCCCATCGCGAGCCAGGAATTCATTGCCATGGCGACCATATTGGATAAACACATGGCAGGACGGCAGTTCATCGTTGGCGACACCATAACCATAGCCGATTGCGTGACCGCGTACCTGATGGATTGGGCCAATGAATATCATCTGATCAATGAACACCCGCGACTGCGCACTTATCTGGATAGAATGTATGCCCGCCCCACTGCTCCCCTGCGGATTGCCGAGGCGTTTGCCAATCTTCAACTGAAAAATTGACATGAAAACCTATTGGATCGATCTGTGACCTTTCCAGCCTTGGCGCGACGCATGCCTAATGCGGCGACTGTCTTCCGTGCATTGCGGGAAGCCGTAGCGACCATGCTCGCCGCCATTGCCACCTTGCTGTGCGCACTGGCGATTGACCCGGAACCGGGTCCTGCGGTGCTGGCGGTGGTGCTCTGCATTTCACTTTCGCGCAGCCAGCTGGATCGCGACCGCCGCGGCAGGATCGAAGCAGCCATCGTACTCCCGGCTGTCGGCCTCGTCGCAGTCGGTGTCGGCATGTTATTGCGGGTCGCCCCATGGATCGGCGCACTCGTCTTTATTGCAGGCATGTTTCTGTCGATCTGGTTGCGTCGATTCAGCCCCATGGCGCGCCGCGCCGGCTCTCTCATCGCACTGCCCTTCGTCGCGTTGCTCAGCACGCCGTATATCCCGGCAACGCGGGTGGCCCCTGCCTTGGCGGCATTGATGCCCGTGATCGTCGCATTGCTCGCCCTGCTGTGGGTAGGCGCATTGCACGCGCTCGCCCGCCGCGCTGGCTTTCTGGCATCAGCACTGGTGCCGGAATATCCGCTGCCGGTACCAGCACGTGCCAGTTCGTCAAGGCCGGCAGCTTCCACCAGGATGGCAATCCAGATGGCCGCGGCGCTTGCAGCATCGTTTGTGATTGGTTATGTCTTCTTTAGCGAACGCTGGTCGTGGATCGTCCTCACCGCCTTCATCGTCAACAGCGGCAATCGCGGCCGGCTGGACGTTGCCTACAAGAGTGTGCTGCGCGTACTGGGAGCGGCGGCAGGCACCATCATTGCCTTGTCGCTCAGCATGCAAAGCGGATCCCACGACCAGATCACCGCGGTGCAGATCCTCGTCGCGATCTTTCTTGGAGTATGGCTGCGGCCGCTGGGTTACGCATGGTGGGCGCTGTTCGTCACCATCGCGCTGGCACTGTTGCAAGGCTTCGCAGGCTCGCCGGCGCCGCACATGCTGTGGCCGCGCCTGGAGGAAATCATAATCGGCGCGATCATAGGCGTCGCCGCTGCCTGGTTCGTACTGCCGGTACGGTCGACCGCCGCACTGCGGCGACGCCTGGCAGATGCATTGGCGGCCCTTGCAGACGCCCTAGATCCCGCGGTTGCCATTCGCACTTCCGAGGGCTTCGCTGTCGCAGTCGCAGGGGTGGAACAGATGCGTCCGGCGTTCCGTGCAAGCCGTTTCGTGACGCGACGCTTCCAGCCGATGCAGCCTGCGGACTGGGTGGACATACTGATGGCGTGCAAGGCCCCTGCGATCGCACTGATCGACAAGGGCGAGACACCGGGCAGCGTGCGCCGAGCTGTCGGCGCCGCACGCAAATCCATGCATGAGCCCCGGAATATCCTGCCGGCCTTGCAGGATTTGCATCGTTCGATGACAGAGTAGTTTCACGACGTCATCGTACTCGCCATCGAAGTAATTCAGCGCAGAAAGCCGAGCACCGCCTCCATGAACTCGGCGGGATATTCCACGTTCGACAAGTGAACCGCCGGCAGGACAACCAGCTTTGCGCCGGGCACCGTAGCCGCGATCAGCTCACTGTGGCTGGCGGCAGTCACAGTGTCGTACTGGCCGGCGATCACCAGCGTCGGCCGCGAGACCAGCACAATTGTGCGACGGAGATCCGCATCGCGCACTGCCGCGAACAAGCCAGCCAGGCCTTGCCTGTCTATCGCCTGCAGCATGGTGCGAAACCCCTCGACGACGGGGGCCTTCGCCGCAAGCATATGTGCAGGAAACCAGTTACCCAGGAACATTTCGGCGGTCTCCGCCATGTCCGGCGCCTGCCGCACGGCGGCAATCCGTTCATCAAACTGCTTTGCCGGTCCAAGATAGGACGAGGTGTTGCTCAGGACCAGGCGGTCGATCCGCTCGGGAGCGTGAACGCCAAGCCATTGCCCGACGAAGCCGCCCAGCGACAGGCCGAGGAAGTGCGCCCGTTCAATGCCGAGCGCATCGAGCAGCTCGATCACGTCGCGGCCAAGCCGGTCGAGCGAGTAGGCGCCGGCCGGAACGCTTGATCCCCCATGGCCGCGGAAGTCATAGCGCAAAACGCGGAAATGCGCGGACAGGCCGTCGACCTGCGCGTCCCACATCCGCAGCGTGGTGCCGATGGAGTTGGACAGCACCAGCACCGGCTTGCCGGCGTCGCCGTCGATGCGATAAGCGATGCGGGCGCCGTCGCCGGCGCTGACAAAATTCAGTTCATTCATGATGGAAACACCTTCCTTGTTGATTGATGAATGAAGCAAATTCTAGCTGCGGCGCAATTTGTATGATATTACAAAGATATGATGATCTCTGTAGGAAAAAATGACATGTCAGATTTCACCTTGCACGACCTGCAGTGCTTCGACGCCGTGGTCCGCTCCGGCGGCTTTCAGCCTGCTGCGGCCATGCTGCATCGCTCGCACCCGGCGGTGTTCGCCGCCGTCGCCAAGCTGGAACGGCAACTCGACCTTGTCCTGCTGGATCGCAGCGGCTATCGCGTGCATCCTACCGAGGCGGGGCTATCGTTCCATCGGCGGGCGCAATCGCTGCTGCGCGAACTGGACGGCTTGCGCATCCATGCCGCCCAGCTGTCGATGGGCGAGGAAAGCGATATCCATGTGGTGATCGGCGACCTGTGCCCGCGCCCGCAGGCGCTGGGGATGCTCGGACGGTTCTTCGCCCAGTGTCCTGGCACGCGCCTGCACCTGCACTTCGAAGCGGTGGGTGGCCCGTGGGAGCGGCTATTCGACGGTGACGCCGATTTGATCCTGCACTGGATCGACAAGAGCGACCCGCGCGTGGAATGGGTTGACCTGTGCAAGGTGCCGTTCATTCCCGTCGTGGCGCCGGGCTTTCTGCCAGAGCGCACCAAGCGCCCCATTACGCCGGACCGGATGCACGCTTTCACCCAATGCATCATGCGCGACACTGCCCGCCATTCACCGCAACAAGACTACTTCATGATCGAAGGCGCGCCTCAATGCATGGTTGCCGACCAGGGCATGAAGAAGGAAATCATCCTGCAGGGCCTCGGATGGGGCCACATGCCCCGCTTCCTGATCGAAGACGAGCTGCACGACGGCCGGCTGCAATCGATTGCTGGCCGCCATCTGCCAGGCCGCATCGAGGAACTGGCGGTGGCGCGCCGCCGCGACCGGCCGCACGGGCCGGTCGCGAACCGCTTGTGGGACCATATCCAGCAAGAGGCGCCACAATTGCGCCGCGCGCTCGAACCTCGGAAACCGGCCATTGGACCGGAGCCGATTGCTTAAGCGTAAGGCGTGCTCGCCATAGCCGCTTTTAACCCGATGCTTCCCTTATCGACAATAGCGAGAAAGGCGGCTTCCGCTTCCTTTGCATCTCGCTTCTGCCGAAAAGTCCGGTGAGCCTGGATGAGGGCCACGGCCCATGTCGCCAGAAGCAGGTCAGCCGCCAGACAAGCGTCGGGATCGGCAGGTTCGCGCCCTGCGCATTCGGTTAGCGCCAGCGTGACGACTTGCGCGATCTCGTCGCGTATCGCCCTGGCCCGTGCTTTCAGGGTTTCGCTGCCCTCGATCGTCTCTATGAAGCCTTGGCTCTCAACGGAAAACCTGACGTAAGGACTCTGCTCCGCAACCAGCCGATGAGCCAGCAGGCGCAAGGTCTCGATCGGAGCGACGCCGGGATCGCGCCGGCGCAACGCTTCGCGCAATATTTCGCGGCCTTCCTCGTCGCGGTCGAAGAACATGTCTTCCTTGCGGGGAAAATGATTGAACACTGTCATCCGTCCGACATCGGCGGCCGCCGCGATCTCGTCCACCGTCACGTGATCGAAGCCCCGCTCGAAGAAAAGGCGCGTGGCGGCATTGGATATGCCTTGTCGCATGGCAAGGCGCTTACGGGATCGGAGGTCGGATGGTGTTGACATGTAGCTCCTGATGGCATAATAATATATGTACTCAGTATACATTAGGATCAAGTACATGGAAACACAAATTGATGTTGTAGTGGTGGGAGCCGGACCGGTCGGGCTGCTGACGGCCATCGAACTGACGTTGGGCGGCGTGCGCGTGCTCGTGCTGGAGCGCCTGGCCGGCGTGAACATGATCATGAAAGCAATGTCGGTCGGGCCTCTTGGCAGCGAAGCGTTGACGCGTCGCGGGATGGCCGCGGCGATTGCGGCCGCGGAGGCGAGCACTTTCGCGGCGATGGATGAGTTTACAAAACAGACCGGCGCCGAGCTGCGTAGCCGGGCGTCGAAGTACAGCGGCCATTTCGGCGGACTGTCCCTGATCCGAAAGGACGCGCAGAAAGAGCCTGAGCGGCGTCCCCGCCTGGTGCGTCAGCATGACATCGAAGCCATGCTGGCCGATCGTGCGCGCGCTCTCGGGATCGAGGTACGCCGCGGGTGCGAGGTCACCGGCTTCGTCCAGCAGGCAGACGGCGTCGACCTGGAGTGGATATCTCCGGCGGGCGAAGGCCGTATCTCCTGCGCCTATCTCGTTGGTTGCGACGGCGGGCGCAGCCTGATCCGCAAGATGGCCGGCTTTGACTTCCCCGGCACGGCCCCGACGTCGACGTTCTACCAGGTTGTTGCGGAGATCGACCATCCCGACCGCCTGCTGCCCATTGGCTGGAATCGCACATCGGGTGGCGTGTTCACCTACGGGCCTGTTCCCGGCCGATTGTTCATGCTGGACTTCAGCGGTCCGCCGGAGGACCGGCAGGCTCCGGTCACGCTTGAAGAGACCGAAGCCGTCCTGCGCCGCATCAGCGGCGCCGAGGTCCGTGTGAAAGCACTCGAAAGCGGAAGCCGGTGGACGGACAACACGCGGCTGGTCGATACCTACCGCCGAGGCAAAGTGCTGCTTGCCGGCGATGCCGCGCACGTTCACTCGCCCTTCGGCGGCCAGGGCCTGAGCCTCGGACTGGCGGATGCTGCAAACCTCGGCTGGAAGCTCGCTTCGGTCATCCGCGGCGAGATGCCGGAGAGCCTGCTCGACAGCTACACCGCCGAGCGGCGGCCCGTCGCCCAAGCCGTGCTGGCCAACACGCTTGCCCAGATCGCCCTGCTGCGGCCCGATCCGCAATCAGGTGCAATGCGGGACATCGTGGCGAACTTCATGCAATTCGATGACGTCAACCGGCTCATCGGCGAGATGATGAGCGGCCTTTCCACCCGCTACGATCTCGGGTCCGAGCTGGATGGCATCGGACGGTTGATCGGCGACCAGCCGATCAGCCGCGGCGATGCCGGCGTCTCGCTCTACGATGCCATGCAGGATGGCATGGGCGTCCTTCTCGATGCCTCAACCGGAGGGAAGGCTTCCAATCTCGCTGCGGCCGCCACGCAGAGGATACGCTGCGTGGCGGTCGACACAGGGCCTTCGATGCTGATCCGTCCCGATGCCTGCGTTGCCTGGGCTGGCGACGAGGACAGCATGGACGGATTGAAGGAAGCGCTCCGGCGCTGGTTCATCCCGGCGCCGGCCTGACCTTTACTGCCCCAGCCTGACCACATTGGCCGCCGAGTTCGCGCTGTTGCCGTACTGATTGATGACGTGCGTGATTTCCCCCACGCCGCCCAGCGACACGGTCGTCATGTCGTGGATCATCGCCCCGTTCAGGCCGGCTGCAGGCACTTCAATGGCGCTGCCGAGTTTTACGCTGTTGTTGCTGCTGAAATAGCAGTAGATGCCCAGGCCCCACGCCTGGTGGCTGGTCACCGAGTCCGCCACCTTATAGGATGCATAGCCGTTCTTGCTGCCGTTCATCCAGCTGCTTTGGTTAGGCACATCGTAGGGCAGCTCGCTCTGGTAAAAATAGACGCGGCCGCCGTTGCCGTTCCATAAGGTCTGGTATTGATGGAAATGTTCGACAAACAGGCCGTAGATGGTGACGTTGGCGCCATTCACGATCAGGCCGCTGGTGGTCGTGTTGGTGGTCCAGCCGACGCCGTTGCCGTGGTCGGCGCGCCAGATCCAGAAGTGGTCGCCGATGACGTCGCTGCTGTTGATTTTCAGGCTGACGGCGGCTTTGCCTACGGCCGCGCCGCCGACCCTGAAGAACAGGTCATGCAGCGAGGTTGGATTGGCCGCATGGCCGGCCGTGCTTCCCGAGGGGCCGACTTCCAGCAAGATCGGCGAACTTACCGGGCCGGCGTCGAACAAGATGCCGGCGATCTTGACGCCATCGACATCGGCTACCGACATCGCCGCCACGCCGTTGTCCGGCGTCAGCGTGGCAAGGCCGAGGCCTAGCACGACCGTGTTGGCGCGGGTCACGCGCAACGTATCGTTGAGGTGGTAGACGCCGGGGGTCAGTATCAGGTTCTTGCCCTGGCTAAGCGCGGCGTTGATGGTGGCCGCGGTATCGGCCCCCTCCTTCGCCACATAAAACTCGCTGATCGCGATCGCCTGGCCCGGCGCCGCCGCGCTGGCCCAGGTGGCGCCGTGGCCGTTGCTGCCAAGCGCCGGGACAAAAACGCTGTATTTGCCGCTGGCGTCGATCGTCAGGAATGGCTTTTCCCGGACCACAGGGGTAGTCGCCAGGATCGTATCGGGCGGATTCGGCCAGGTGACGCCGCCGGGTGCGCCATCGACGCCCGCGAACACCATGTTCCAGTTGGAGCCGCTCCAGCTGCCGATCTGGGAATTCCGGGTAAACCATTGCTGCTGGCCGCCGGACTGCACCTGGCCGTCGATCTTGGAATCGGCGAGGAAACCGCCGCTGGACCAGCCGCCGTCGTCCAGCGCCAGGTTGCCGCGGATATGCATGCGGCGCAACGGCGAGCCTTGGGAGACCGCCCAGCGGTCCAGGCCGCCGGACGGATTGACCGCCATGTTTTCAGCGCCGCGCCAGAAATTCTGCGTTGCATTGCCCTGGAACCAGTCGGCTTCGGCATGCACCGCGCCGGTGATGTTGACATCGTCAGGAGAATTGCCCAGGCCCAGCACCTGGGTGTAGAAACCAACATTCACGTCGACACTGTATGAACCAGGCTTGAACAAAAGCGCATAACGTGCGGCGCCGAACTGGTTGCTCTGCTGCTGGTTGAAGACCGTATTCAGTTTCCCCTGGATAGCCGAGCTCGGCATGGACGGATCAAAGATCAGCACATTGGGGCCGAAATCCGGCGCTGCGGCAGCGCTGCCTATCGCGAACCAGTTGAAATTGCCGACCGCCCCACCGCTGCCCGCGCTATCCATGAACAGCTGGATCACATGCGGGCCTGCGCTCAGGGTGATGCCGGCCGACACCGTTTGCCAGTTCTGCCAGCCCTGGGTATCGGGAACCGTGAGCTGGGAGGTCGCAGGCGCGCCGTCGACATTGAAATGGAAAGTGCCGCCCTGCCCCAGGCTGGCCACCCGCACCTGCGCCGTATAGCTGCCGGCGGCCGTCACATTGACGGTGTAGTTGAGCCATTCGCCCGCCGTGGTCCAGCCGACATCGTAGCCGGCGCCGGCATCGGTGGACGCTTCGATCGCCACCCCTTCGGCGCTGCGGTACTGGCCGCCCTGGTTGGTGTTGGCGGCGTTGAAGTAGCCGACGTTCTGTCCGCCGCTATCGAAATTTTCCGCCTGGACGGTTCCCGGCAGCTGCCATGCGGTTCCACCGTAAGGCGTGCCGGCGGCTGCCGCGAGTTTCGCAGCGCTGGCGGCCGAGCTGGAAGCGGATGTCGCGCCGTCGCCGCAAGCGCTCAGGATGCAGGCGCTTGCAAAGGCCAGCGTAATGCTTTTGAATAAATATGCAACGGGGGCATTCTCCAAAATATTCTCCTGTTGGATTTTCTTCGGTATCTGGTTGCGGCCGGGGGCCGGCAATGGATTTATTTGCTTGCCGGGCTGCCGCCGTGGGTCAGCGTTTCCAGGATCACGTCATGCTCATCGTTGGGATTTGCATGCGGACGCACGTCATTGACCAGGTGTTTCAATGTCTGCGGCAGCGCAACGCCCAGGCGGTTGTGATAACCGTTGTAGGCGCGTTCCATCGTGCCCTTCAGCACCGGGATGTAGCTGCCGTCGCACAGGCCGGGAAACCCGGCAGGCACGTTGACCGTGTTTGTCTGCGAGGTATTGCGCACGCCTTGCAGCGAGCGCGCGAGGTATTCCAGCGATGTGGTCAGGCGCGCCTGCATCGGGGTGTACAAGTCCGTGCCTTGGACATAGGCGGTCTCGGCAGCGTTGAAGACGGCAGCCAGGCCCAGCTGCACATGCTGGGTGTCGCGGCAGGTTTCTTGCGACACGCCGCTGGTGGCCGCGTTGAACACGGTTTGCCCGTTCCAGCCGCTCGGGCTGCCGCTGAACTTCACCGGTGCGCCGCCGTCTGCCGCATGGTTGTAAAAGTAGGCCGGCACCCATTTCTTCCACAGCGCAACCGCCGAGGCGTAAAGCGCCTTGTCTTCAGTGAACACGGCGACGCCGATCATGCCGTCGATCATGCTCAATTCCCAATTGCCGTTTTTGCCGGCGGCCTGGTTGCCGTTGATATATGGCAGGTACTGGGTCGAGAGCATCTTTTGGAAGGCCGTGATGTCGGAAGCCGCCCAGCCGGTATAGGTATAACGGATGATTTCAGCTGCCGCCGGCCACTTTTCCGCAGTCCATGCGGATTGCAGCGGCGCATTGGAATTGGTGTGCCCGCCGGTCAGGTTGCGGGCATAGGCGTTCATGATGGCGATCGCGTTCTTGGCGTAAGTGGCGTTGCCGGAGATGAACCACAGCAGCGCCTGGGTATAGGCCGCGGCGGCGTCGCTGTCCTCGGTCGAACAGCCGTGGTCAGGCACTGAACCGGAGCCGCATTCGATCAGGTGGTTCGACGGCGGCCCTTGCACCCTGTAGCTCAGCGATCCCAGCGCGCTGCTTTTGGCCGCCTCATAAGCCGAGGAAAAAGGCTCGGCACCGGCATTGACCCGGCTTTTTATGTAATTCAGGCGCGCCAGGTCGACCAGCACGCCGGGATGTTTAAAGCTGCTCAAGCTGGTGGCGCTGGTTCCCGCCGCATCTGCCTGTTCGGCGCCATGCGCTGAGAACGCCATGCATGAAAGGCCGATCGCAAGGCCCTTTATCATTTTCGATGTCAATTGATTCTCCTGGATAGATTGGAATGGCTTGCCTGCTGTCGGCGCGGTGTGCGATGGCCAAGGTCGAACACATTGCAGGCCTCGCTTTTTTGTTGCGCCGGTTTAATCTATCCTCGATATTTCCATGCGGAAACACTTGTCTGATGACTGTAGGAGCTGCAAAAAATGCTGTCAACCTGTATTTCAGTGGTATTGCAGGAGAGGCGATCCGGTCCTGTTCCGGTATCTCGGATACGCGCACAAGCCGTTGTTTACATTAATTTTTCCACAAGTCATCTGATCTGTTGTTTTTCCAGGTGGACTTGCTGCTGTTGGCGAGGATGGCTGCCTGGTCAGGCCTTCATATAAAAATATGCACAGCCGATATGCATCTGTTCCACATTTCAATGTTTCCATATGGCATTATTTGCATTAGTTTCAAGCCGTGCCGAAAGTGGGCAAACTCTCTTACCCGATAGGAAAACCATGGAAATGAGCCGCATAGCACTGTCAGCAGCCATCGCTTTTGCGATCTCCGGCTGCGCCACGACTCCAACAGGAAGCGACACTCCAGGACCGCAAAATGCGCAAGCGTGTCCCGCAGCCAGCGAGCCTGACATCGCGTCATTGTTTGATCGCTGGAACAATTCGCTAAAGACCGGCAACCCGCGTGAGGTTGCTGCAAATTATGCGGATAAATCGGTATTGCTTGCCACCCTGTCAAACAAGCCGCGCGTTACCCGCGAAGAGAAAATCGATTATTTTGAACATTTCCTGGAAAACAAGCCGAGCGGGAAAATCAATTGGCGCACCATCAAGATCGATTGCACTACCGCCATCGATATCGGCCTGTATACGTTCACGCTAGGGAAAACGGGGCAAGAGGTAAAAGCGCGCTATACCTTTACCTATAAATGGGATGGCAAGCAATGGCTCATCTCGACCCATCATTCGTCCATGATGCCGGAGAAATAATAGTACGGAATGCCATCCAGCGCCGGTTAGCCGAGGGACCGGGCGAACGATGCCAGGTCCCTCTTCTCCGCTCAAGATTTCAAGGCTGGATCCTGCTGATGCGGGTGGCCCAGTTGGTCAGGGCGACGCGGCTGCCATTGCAGCTGAACTGCGCCACCGGATCGGCGAGGCTGGCAAATTGCCCCAGCGTGCAGCCATGCGCAATGTATTCGGCGCCTAGCCAGATATCGTTGCCGTCGACTG